>CALCJM010000038.1 GCA_937967505.1 uncultured Pirellulaceae bacterium
CCTTGATCGTGACAAGCTCGGTTCGGCCGCCGGGGTTGCGCGTGGGGCGTATGTGCTGGCAGGTGACATCGACACGGAACCAGACATCGTCTTCGTCGCCACCGGCAGCGAGGTAGCGCTTTGCATGGAAGCTCATGAGCAATTGGTCGGAGAGCGGATCAAATCGCGTGTGGTCAGCATGCCATCGTGGGAGCTGTTTGATACACAGACAAAAGAGTACCGCGATCGCGTCATCCCGCCCAAATGCGCAATCAAGATCGTGGTCGAGCAGGCCGCTAGTTTGGGCTGGGAGCGTTACGTCGGAACCGATGCCTCGATCATCGCCATGGAGACGTTTGGTGCATCGGCACCGTTACAGGCACTGCAAAATAAATTTGGGTTCACCAAGCAGAATATTGTCGAAACAGCGCGGAAACGATTGAGGGAACGTAGCTAATCGGGACTTTAATTTTGAAACAGGCTTGATCGAGTACTCCCCGGTAGACTCGGAGCCAAAGAAACTCTAACGGAGAAGTAAGATGAGTACATGTACACTTTGTGGAAACAAAACGAACTCGTTAGTTCACGAGATCGAGCAAACGGTGCTCAGGATGATCCAGAACGCCAACCCCGATTGGGTGAAAGAAGACGGAAGTTGTCAAAAGTGTGTTGACCATTACGCAAGCCTAGACGAACTGGTGCAGGTCAGAGAATGAGTCAACGATCGATAGCAGCAGGCGGTCGTTGGGCACGTGAATTTGATGTTTTGCCCGCATAAAAACTCTGCGGATTGACGATTGAGCGCGAGGCAGAAACTCGCGCTCACGCGTTAAGCCGCAGCGTTTCGGCATCCAAATAAGGATGCGTTTATTGTTGCCGGGCCAAGCCGCGAATCACATTAGCTGCGTTGTCCATTGGCGTCATCGTACCGTTAATTTGCGGCCGGAGCATTCCGTCGTTGTCAATCACGTACGTCGTTGGAATGCCCGAGATAGCCCAAGCGGTAGCGATTGGCCCCCAGTTGGAACCTTCCCAAATCACCGTACCAAGATTACCATTCGGTCCATCCGACATTTCGATTTCGGGATTACCTTCACAAACGGTGACAAAGTGCAACGGCAGATCAGACAGCATGTCTTTCAATTTATGATGGTCTGCCTGAACTCTGGAATGGTTGGTAATATGGCAGAACGTTAGCACGATGTACTTGCCCTTGTAATCAGCAAATCGAAACGGCTTGCCATCGACATCCTGTATCTCCAGTTCAGGCACCTGTTTACCGGCTTGAACCTTGCTGATCGCGAATCGCAAGGCTGTGGCCTGCTCGCTGTATGTCGTCGAAGAATTTGTCCAAACGCTTAGGTTTCCGAATTCTGCGGTAAGCCGAGTCAATAGCTTGTCTGCCGTTTGCCGTAGTTGGTCAACATTTGCGATTCGAAGCCGTTCCATTCGATCGGCCACAGTTTTTCGCGCAACTCCTCGTAACGAATATCTATCAGAAACTGTCGTCCACTGAGGCAACATTTCCGTGTCACGAATCGTGTCTTTGATGCGAGTGACGCGAACGTATAGCGCCGCTGCCACGACATCGGGATGAGGACTGGAATGGATCGCCCGGGTCAAAAGTCGAGTATCGCTCGGAACAGTCGGGTCGCTGTCCAAGCAGTTCAAGGCGTCTGCCAGATCCTTGTGTTCTAGGTAGTGATCAATCAAACGGTCAATGGCCTCATTCCGGGTTCGGTCTGTCGCGGTGTCATTGAAAATAGTTTTGCTTGCGTTGTTCAGGACGACGATTAGTGCCTTTAGGGCGACATCTTCGCCTCGATTCTCGCGTTCGAACCTCAGGTATTCATGCGCCATCATATTGCGAGGATCCAGAGCATGCGGATCTTCATCGACTCTGTTGGCGGGGACAGCCTTCTGTCTTGTGTCACGATGATATCTTTCGAGAGCCTTTTGTTTGTTCTTGAGTTCTTCCAATTCAAGATCTGCCTTCGGACGATCCGGCCAAGGTTTCAACACCCAGTTTGCGTTCGCAACATCTTTGGAAAGTGGTCTAAAACCCATCAACTGAGAGCCATCTGATGTGGCGGCTTCACATTCTCCCTGCGCGGGAATCCAGACACCGTCAGCGTTTTCTGTTCCATACGCACTGAGAATCGTCGTGTCCAGCGGTGCGGGAACCGTCAGGGAATAGCGGCCTTGCGCGTCGGTTTTCGTCCGAGCGAGCTCGCCGCCCGCTTGTCTGCCATCGGTTTCGATCCAGCCGGAGAATTGCACTTCCAAATCCTCCACCGGATCACCGTTTTCCCAGCGTGCCACCCCCGGTCGTACCCTTCGTCAATTTAATATCGCCACAATCGGTGTCATCCTTTGACAGCACGATGCGCTGCGGAGCGTGGCTCTTGGCATAGGCCATCAACTCGATCTGATAGTTATCGGGGACCGAAAGCATAAAGTGTCCGTCGCCACCGATCTGGTGACCTACGTTCATCCACCACATGTCGTTAGTCTCTCCACCCGTTCCCGCGCCTTTGATCATACCTGCAACCGGATTACCTGCTGAATCCAGCAAACGCCCCTGAACGAAATGCCCCGGCTGAAGTTTCGTCGGCGAGATGGACTTACCCTTACCAATTTCCGACAGTTTCTTCCAATCGCGGCCGCCCTTGCGAGCAAACCCGTCGGCGAAGGCACACGCGACGCCAAAAACGGAATTGTCCGAAAATTCTGAAAGGGTCCCTGCATTCACTTGGTATCTACCTGCCTCGTCCGTCTCGGTCTTCCACGCACGGACGAAGATCTCTGGATAGTGCGGCCCCGCCTCCGTGAATTGGCGTTGGTGCAGTTCAACGGTTGCACGTGGGACAGGACGCGCATCCAGATCGGTAATTGTCCCTGTAATGACCACATCACTTTGGGCCTCGTCAACGTCCGTATTTTCAACGGCGTTGGCCTTGGCGATCAACGCGATTGGCGGCTGGGTCACGACAGGCTGATGTGCGGTTGGTTCATCGGCAAACACGCGCTGTTGCAGAGGTCGAATGACTCCCGCGACTCCGGCCAGTAGGGTAAACATCACCAACAGAGTCGATAATGTTCCGACGGAAACTGGCCGGCGGTCGGTGCCAGCGGTCAGAACGTTCTCCAAACGCTGTCGCAGCGGAGGCTGAGCCATTGAAATCCCGACCAGCGGAACGCGCCTCCCGCTCATGGCCGCTGCGATCTCCAGCAGACTTTGGCCATAGTCCGCAGCATCAAAGCCGGCTCCAATGACGCGATCGTCACACGCATGTTCACGTTCGATGGCACATCCTCGCGCGGCCAGCCATGTCAATGGATTGAACCCGGCAAAACAGCAAGCCACACGACAGAGGATAAGTGATTCCAAAATCATTGATTCTTACCCTGTCGAAGGTTTTCGATCATGCGGGCCATTTCCTGTAACTGAGCATCGGTCAGTTCGCTGGCCGACACGTCCAGCAATGCAGCTACCGCATCCGTCGGAGACCCTCCAAAGAAGGTGGCCAGCATCTTCTGTACCGCGTTACGGCGGACCTTGCCCTGACCGGCAGACGCACGGTACAAATACTTCTGACCAACTTTGCGATACTTCAGCCAGTTCTTTTTGACCAGCAAATTCATGGTCGCTCGAACGGCCGAATAACTGGGCGGATCGGCCAACTGAGCCAACACATCGGCAACTGACGCTTCCTTCAGTGCAACAATGGTCTCGTAAATCTGTCGCTCGCGTTTTCCAAGCTCAAGCGGAGTCTTCTTCTTTTTCCCCATGTCTGACCATTCCCCATTGCCACAGCATCTATGTGCTAACCATTTAGCACATCAGTGCTAATTAAACAGCACCAAGAAAACATGTCAAGGCTGTTTCTCAAGTTTTTGTGTATCCGCGACCTGCGGTCGAAAAACATGCACAAGGGAGACAGGTGACTGGCAGTTGGGAATTTACCATCCGTTGGCGACGCTGCCAGCGTCGGGGTGAAGCTGCTAGAATCGCCAACTGTAAGCTTTCAACTGCCAATCGCCTTATCGCACGTTTGCGGGCTGCCGTTGGAACCTAGATGCCACGAAATGGGAATCTATTCCGGGGTGGATTCTTCACGTTTCAGCCACGCGTCATAACCCTCGGGGTTAACCGACTGGAAATAGTAAAGCAACGTAGAACAAACTCGGTCGCGCAACTGAGGGTCTCTGATCTTCTTGGCCCAGAGATAGGCTTGCGGCGCATCATCGTGTTGGAGGGCTTGGGCGTATTCCGAAATCAGACTATCGGGAATTTTCTGCCATGGCTGACTTTCAAACCATTGCTGGACCAGAGGGCTGCGCGAGAGCGCCTGAGAAGATACGATCGCCACCATCTGTTCGATATCGTCGCCATCTGCGGTATCTGTGGTATCTGCAGTGTCACCGCACGCCAGCAATGCCGGAATCGCGGTGTCGGGATCATCCGGGATCCAGTTATAGGCCAAACTACCCAGCAAGGTCATTCGGGATTGGTGTCCGGGAATTGAGCGGATCCATTGCAGTGCGGATTTTGGGCCATACTCTGTGGAAATTTTAAATTGAATATACTCACCAGCGCTTACCAAAGTGTTGTCCTCAAAACCACTGAGGTTTGCTGAAACCCATTGGCTGGCCGCCAACGCATCGGACTCTGCCCACGTTTCCAGCGCGACGTGCAGTCCTGCCAATCGCATCGCACTGCCTTTTTCCAATAATAGGCATTGCGCCAATGCCCGTTTGGGTTGCTGGGCACTCCAAGCATCGACCACTACCGAGATGACTTCCGAGGTCAATTCGTCACCGGAGCGACGCAGCCAATCCCAAGCATCTTTGCCCGAATCGCCTGCCCAGCGGCTGAGCACGTGCTCCAGCGCTACTTTGGCGCGGTGGCGGTCATGGTCTGACGTATGCTGCGGCTGGGTATTTGAAAGAGGCAGAAAATAGTCGGCTGCTTCCACCGGCGATTGTGCAGCCCAAGCCAAAGCGGTCGTTTTCAGAAACGGATCTTTGAAGGTGGCATCTTCGCGTGACCAGTCATTGAGTAAGAATCCCGAGGCCGCGCGCGGATCAACGACGGCCCAATCCGTAAACAAATTCTTCAAAAACTGCGTCTGTTGGTCACGCGGACGAGAGTAAGACGCTTCGACGCCTTGCTTAAAATTGTATTGTTCCGACGAGGGTTTGGTGAGTGTGGACGCCGGAACCTGCGGCCCGGATTCCTGTTGCGCTTTCGCCGCGTAGTACCATTGATACAGGCCGGCCACACTTGGTATCACCAGCAAGATCGGTAAAAGTTTCAACAGCAACTTCATTATCAACCTTCTCTCATATCATCGCTTGGCCTGGCCAATGATCTTTGAGTAAGCAAAAATGCCTGCACAACAGAGCGAATTTCTTCGCCCTGCTGCAGCAGGCATCGCTATGCGGTGTCAATGCTTAAATTTCGTCAGCACCAACATCATAACTCCCACGACGGTTTTGGCCTCCGCCATCCTTCTTGAGGAAATTAATCACCTTCGTTTGAAACGATGATCCAGAGAGTGCGGACCTGACCGTCGCTTCCGCCGTTGCGGCAGGGACCCTGTTGGCGGCTGCAGACCCCGACTGAATCTTGAAATTGTTGCGGATCTGAGCGATGGTCAAATCACCTCCATTTACGAAATTTGGATTTCCCGAGAAATTGGATCCTCCGTTGGAAAATGCCTTTGAGGCTCTGGCACCGCTCACTAGGTTACCGAATGCCCTCACCTCTCTGGCGGGATTCAACGTCTTATTGAAAACCGGTTTCGCTTGAACCAAGATTTGATTCCTGGCATTGTTGGTGATGATATTGTGAGCCACCACAATATTCTTTGCATCGGGGTTGTTGATTTTCACGCCACCGCCACGATTGTTGACGACAGTGTTAAATGCAAAGAGAACATTTTCAACTTTCCAGCAGCGCTCACCATCGGCAATGTTCGGTGTGATCCCCAGTCCTAACGATCGATTATTGACTGCGAAGTTGTTGACGATCGCAATGTTGTAGGTGCGATATCCACGACAGTTAGGCGGACCTTCTTCATTGCCAACCGAAAATGCAGAATTACAGTTGGACGCCATGTTCGAGTGGAAAGTAATCGAATGTCCATCGGCAAAAATCCCTGTACCGGTTGTATAGAATCCGCGTCCGGAATTGTCGTAAATAGAGCTATCATAAATGGTCCCGTTCGACGAACCTTGACGAGCATTGAAAGCGATATCCGCATCTCCGGGGCCGGCATTTTTATCAAAAACGGTGCATCCCCTGACCTTGAAATTATTGCAGTAGCTTAGCGTCATGCCCTCTTGGCCGGTTCCCCCCCCCACGATGTATCGTGAAACCTTGCAACCGATGACGTTCAACCCCTGAACGTTGGCCAAGTACATACCGGAACGACCTGTATCACGAGTCGTCACATTCATGATCTTGATGTTCCTCGTCTTCCTGCGGGCCGCATTTCGTTTCGTTAGAATTTCAGCGGGAGTTCCCGATGTAAAAAAACCACGACGGGCGTTAACGCTAACTCCGTCCCACTGAATCTTGCGAAAGTCGAGGTTCATGATGGTGACGTTTCTGGATTCGTAGATCGCAATCCCGCTATTGGCCACATTATTTCGTTCTTTGTATTGGCCATTCCCCACGATCATCGCCCGACCACTGCTGGTTCGAACAGTGACATTCTCCTTGCCTTCGATTAACCCGCCTTGGTTGATGCCCAATCTATACGTGCCGGGCGCAAGAATGATCGTGCAGTCGTTTTCCAAAAGGCGAAACGCCTTTTTCCAAGTCGTCGGGTTTGCCGCACTCCTCCCTTGGTTGGAGTCACGGCCACCATCGGCAACGGGAGCGGCATAAATATCCCTCGCGTTCGCCGTTTCAGCACACGCGAAGCCTCCAATAACAAAAGCTAATCCACATAACAATCGACAAATAATTTTCATTTACTACTCTCCGGGAAATGTAAAACAGAGACGCTGCAGAAAAAAATCTAACAACTACGTAAATAGTACTATAGTAGCCAATGAATGTTAGCGAAAACCCCAGGAATAAGGAAGATATCCCCCAAAATCACAGTTTAACGGGCGCATCTCCGCTTTACCCGCTTTTTCTTGCGTTTGCAAAGGGTGATTTTCCGCCTTAAACAAATAAACAAAGGTAATCCAGTCTATTCTTCAAACTTCTGCGGATGCCATAACAGTTATTTAAAGGGCAGGAAGTGCTCTTTGCCGGGCTCAAAAGTATAGAGGATTCTTATGAGTAAGAGTGCCAAGCAGGGACACAAGGCGAAGGGGAATGCCGTTTAATCCGGCCGCCTAATGTGATTGCGGTCAGATTCTTTCGGGGCCGCAACTGCGCTGCCGAAGGAGCGCGCGACGGGCTTTCAAGTCCGTCGATCCGGTCAATCTTCCAACGACCCAGATAACAGTCGGTCCACTTATATTGGCCCGTCTGCATTGGCCAATAACAGATAGAAATTGGGAACTCATTTTAAGAGAGTTCCCAAGCAGCCCCCAAGCAAACATGGAACAAGACACAACAAACCCGACAAAGGGGCCAGCGACTTGCTTACTACTCCAGCACCTCAGTACTATGCGTCAACGCACCGCCGGCTCGCAGGGCGGCGGCGACCATGGCGACTTCCGCAATTTCTTCTTGGGTTGCCCCGGCCTTGACCGCGCCCTTGTTGTGTAAGTGCAAACAGTAAGAACACTGAGTGGTCAGTGCAACGGCCAACGCAATCAATTCCTTATATTTCGACGGAATGGCCCCTTCTTCCATGGCGGCCTGATTGAATTTTTGAAAGTGTTTCCAAGCCTCGTTCCCTGCCTGATCAAGCTTGCCAAGTTTTTTCAGATTGTCTAATGATTGCATCGTTTCATTCCCCGGTTTCTGGATTTGGTTTCTGAATTCACTCACTGCGCTTCAATCTGATTGACGCATCGATTGCGTACCATCGCACAGCACGTCCCGAACATCCATGTATTCGAACTGCTGGTGCACAACGCGCCAATATTCAGCACAATTTCGGTAAGAGATATCGGAGACGACACCCCACAAAACTGTCTTGCCTCTGATGGAAATGGAATTTGTGGACTTTTGGTTGTTATAATCAAATTTGTAGGAAAGAAAATCCATGTCCCGCACAAGAAGAATGTTTACAGCCCCTCAAAAAGCCGAGATCGTCCGTCGGCATCTCAAAGATCAAGTTCCTGTCAGCGACCTTGCCACTGAACTGGTTGTCCAGCCCAGCCAGATCCATCAATGGATCAGCGCCGTGCTTGCCCAAGCTGAACGGGCCTTCGAAAAGACAGGTAAGAAACCCCAGCGATCAGCTAAGAAATTGGAACAACTGAAAGACAAAAAGATCTTTCAGCTCCAAGAAAAACTCAAGGATCGCAATGAAGTCATTGCCGAGTTAATGGAGGCAAACGTCAAGGCAAAAAAGCTCAGTGAGGACCTCTGAAAAAACAGTGGGTCCCCCACGACACACGCGATACCGTTGTCGATTACATCACGTACTGGAACAAGCGTAGCAGCACCACCAAGCAATTGCTGGCGTGGTTGGAACTTGGCACCAGCAAATTTCACAATTGGAAAAAACGCTACGGCAAATCCATCCAAGAAAGGAACTGGCTTCAAACAACCAGAAAAGCCGCATCAACACTGGCATATGGACATCACGTACCTAAACCTTGGAGGAACTATTTACTTCCTGATTTCGGTGCTCGATGGCTTCAGCCGGTCGATTGTTCATTGGGATATCTGTGAAAAGCTGGAGGAACAGGACGTTGAAATCGTGTTGCAAAAGGCGCTGGGGAAAACTCCCGGTGCCAAACCACGCATCATCAGCGACAACGGACCTCAGTTCATCGCCAAAGACTTCAAGGTCTTCTTGCGAGTCTTTGGTCTGTCGCACGCCAGAACCAGTCCTTATTACCCGCAAAGCAACGGCAAAAAAGAACGTTGGTACGGAACACTCAAGTCCGAGTGCATTCGGCCTTCACAGCCACGCACTGTCCAAGAGGCACGCAAACTTGTGGCTGATTATGTTGATCATTACAACAAAGTACGTTTGCACAGCGCCATTGGCTACGTAGCACCAGCGGACAAGTTGGCCGGGTGTGCCCAAGAGATCAATGCCCAACGCGACCGCCGGCTTGAAGAGGCGCGTGAGCCTCGCAAGCAGAAGCGCAGTGAGAAACGAAAAGAGCAAGTTGCCAGTCAGGCGGCTTGAGATTACAGTGCAACAATCTGCGGTGGAGGATAGGGCTCTGCTGAGGAGCAACCCGAGCGCCCCGCTGTGCCGAAGTCGGAAGTGGGGCGATGCCAGTGTGTGTCGCCCGCTTCACTTCCGAGTTTGGCCCAATGCGAAAAACCTGAGCATGGCAGCGAGTCCTGATGCGTCAGAATTCGCTGTTTTATATCACAACAGCTAAACTCAAAATTCCACTTCACGCTGAACCAAGACAAAACAACCATTCTCGAAAACGGCACGCAAGTCAACAACCATAAGCCGTCGCGTGATTGGATGATTACTACGATTCAATTAGCAATTGTTGGTGCGGTCGATCTTCTGACGATTGGCCGTGTGCAGTCGCTCCGTCAAGCACTTCAAATAGAAGAGAGTAACTGACCCGCCACTTTTTCCCGAAGTCACATTCCAAGGTTACCGTTTTCTGGTTCAGCCGGACGATCACACCGTAGACGTTTTCGTGATCACGCCCGACGAATCCCACCAGTTGCCCAACCGACAAATCCTGACGCGCAAGCGGTCGGTCGGAATGAGAGGCATGCGAGTCAATCGCGGCCCCCCCGGTATCCACAGAAGCCAAATCAATGCGCCACACTTCGCCATCCCCAACATTTGTAACACTGGCGGTGGTGCGGTTAATCTTGTTGACGATAGCAGGGATACTGCGATTTTCAGAGGCACAAAAATATTCGATTTCGCAGCCCGGTGTAAGCGCTCGAGCAACCGGTTTAAGCCGCGCGGGATCTTCCATTAACAGACTGATGCGGGCACTAAGGCGATACAATTGATACGGCGTCATGCGATCGACCAGTTCGACTGCGTCCTCGAAAGTATTTTCGCCATGTGGCTGCGGTTCCATCTTAAATTTCCTGTCGGTGAAGCATGTTTGTAATTAACGCTTTTTTGTTTTCCTAGCAGTCGATCTGGCCGTAACCTTCTTCTTAACTGCCCTCTTCTTAACGGTCTTGCTCTTGACCTTCTTCGCTACCGCTTTCTTCTTCGCCGAAGCTGCGGTGGTCGCCTGCTTCTTCCTACCGGTTTTCCCTGTCACCTTTTTCACGGCTTTCGCGGTCTTCTGTTTTGCTTTCTTGGTTGATGCTTTCTTGGTCGTTGCTTTTTTGGTTGATGCTTTCTTTTTACCAGCCCTCTTTTTGCCAGAGTCCTTCAGAGTCGCTGATTTGGATTTCTTACGTTTGGCACTCACTTTAGGTTTGGAATCCATTGCGGAGTCCAGTTCGATGCCAAACAGTTCACCAAGATCCTGACCGGCAAGCTCGCCCGAACCGTCACCCGAACCGCTGGCCAGTTCTTGAGAGAGATTCTCTTTCGAGACCGCTTGTCCAATCAGTTCTTCTTGGTTGACGCCGCGCAGCAAAAATAACAATTCGGGTTCCGCATCCAACCGACTACCAATCGCGTACATCACTGCGGCAATATGTTTACAGCACGCAGACCAATCCGGGCAACTACACCCCATTGAAATTTGTCTGGCCGAGGGAAAACAACCCGACTTGGCATCCGTCAGCCTCTGCATCACACCGTCTGACAGGCGTCCCCCCAGTAGGTCAATCAGGGAGTCAATTGACGCAGCACAGTCGCGTTTGATCCTGCTCCACGATTTCTTGTCCAGCTGCTTGATCGAAATCGCAACCTTGTAAGGATCAGATCCGGCAACGATGGCATTCACCCCCCCCGGTTGAACGATTAGATCGACAACCGAACCATTGCGCACGTACGTTCTACCGCGTGGCAACCGGTTGGCATAATCACTTAACGATTCCAGATGATCGCACCAGGCTTTGCCCCAAAATGACTTGGCGATCGATCGCCCGCTAACTGTGATCGGCTGACGCGCGCGTTTCTGTTTCTTGGCAACCTTGTCGGCAAATTTGCATGCCTTGTTTTTCTTCTGTCCAACCGGAACATAAGCTCCCCATCCATACCGCATGTCGCCAATCCCAACACTATTTCAAAGCACTCCAATCCCGTAAGATTGTACAAGATTTTCCATTTTGTTCACAACGGCTATTCAACACATGCCTCCCACCGCGATCCGTACCGACCACGCTTATTCGCCCCTCTCCGCCACGTGCCGTTTAAAGCTGTCGCCGCATGGCAGAATATTCTTTCACCCGATGCATGCCACCCTAGATTTCGCATCTGACCAAACAAAGACCGCCGCCTTATACCGCAAACTGGTCAAGGCGTTTGCGGTATCCTCCGCCGCGGGCCTGCTGGTGCTGGCAAAGACGGAATTGCCAACCGGTTGGCCTCCCGAATTTGCATTCTGGAAAGCGTTTGTCAAACGAATTGGCCAAGCCCTAGGTGGAATCGACGATGCCGCGCGCGAACGATTTGCAAAAAAAATGACGCGCGCGAGCCTGCAAAAACTGGCTCCTCCACCTGATGTTCTGGAGTTATCGGTCGTTGTCTCACAGGCACCACCAATGAGCGGGCTGGAGTATCTGACGCCTGACGCCCTGTCGAAACTCTGGCTGGATTTGCTGGTCGCGGTGCAAGACGAGAGCATGACCAGTTCCGGCGGCCTGAATAAATTGCTGCAGACGATTGATCCCGATTGGCAACCGCTGGGAAGAGTCACCTTTCATCTGGCCGAAAACAAACAGGATGAATCACGACCATTCGCGTTTCTGGCAACCTTCGCAAACCGGAAATCGAAGAAAGCCCAGGTCCAACATCTTCCCCTAGCCGATGCACTGCGGCAGTTCGCCAGTGAAAAACAACAATCTAGGCTGGCGGACTTGCTCAAACCGGTCAGCCGCGCGTCTCAGTCCAGCACCCTGATTCGATCATGGCTGGATTCAAGAGACCTGTTTCGGCCGCAGGCCTTAACCGTCTCGCAGGCCCATCAATTTCTGAGCGACGTGCCGGCGATGGAACAAGCGGGGCTGGTGGTGCGCGTGCCAAACTGGTGGCGCGCCCGCAGCTCTTCCCGTGCCGAGGTGCGCATCAAGCTCGGCGATGGCGAACCCGGCGGAATGGGCACCGATTCTCTGCTGGACTTTTCTGTTGAATTGGCACTCGGTGGCGAAAGCCTAACCGAAGCGGAGCAGCAACAATTGCTGGCCGCCGACGAGGGGCTGATCTTACTGCGCGGGAAGTGGGTCGAGGTCGATCAACAAAAGCTTTCCGATGCACTGGCCCATTGGCAGGAACTGGAACAACAGCAAGCCAACGGGATCGGTTTTTTACAAGGCATGAGAATGCTGGCCGGCGCGACCTTGGCAGCCGACGAAGACGATATGCCCCGCGCGTGGACCGAAGTTGTGGCCGGGCAGTGGCTGAAAGAAACGCTTGAGACACTTCGCAATCCGACCGACAGGATCGCTTGCCAACCCGGCAAAAGCCTCAACGCAAATCTCCGACCGTACCAGGTCGATGGCGTGCGCTGGCTATGGTTGATGACCCGGTTGAAACTGGGCGCGTGCTTGGCCGACGACATGGGGCTGGGAAAAACCATTCAGGTGATTGATTTGCTGTTGCAGCTGAAAGAGGGCGAATCGCCATCGAAAAAGCGCAAGAAGAACAGCAAGAGCACATCCGGTCGTCAGCCCGCCGGACGGCCCAGCCTGCTGATCGTGCCAGCGTCACTGATAGGCAACTGGCAACAGGAGGTGACTCGATTCGCCCCGCAATTAACGATGTTCGTCGCACATCGTAGCGAGTCCGATGCGCAGACGTTGGAACAAATGGCCAACGACACGGACAAATCTCTCAAAGGCGTCGATGTGGTGCTGACCTCCTACGCGCAGGCCAGAAAGGCGCAATGGATTGCGGAGGTCAATTGGAATCTGATTATCCTAGATGAAGCCCAGGCGATCAAAAACTCAAACTCGGCACAAACACGTGCCATCAAAAAGATACGCGCTAACTGCCGCATCGCGTTGACCGGGACACCTGTGGAAAACCAGTTGGGCGATCTTTGGTCGCTGATGGATTTTTGCTGCCCCGGTTTGTTAGGAACTTCCAGAGAGTTCAAAACGTTTCTTAATCGGTTTAAGACCTCGGCCACAGGGGATGCAAGCGCGGCCTATGCCGCACTCCGGCGACTCGTGCAGCCGTATATTTTACGTCGCATGAAGACCGACCCGACGATCGCACCCGACTTACCGGCCAAAACCGAAATGCGCGTCGATTGCGGATTGTCCCGTCGGCAAGCAGCGATTTACAAACAAGCCGTCACAGAACTGGAAACGCAACTCGAACAAAATAGTGAATCGACGGAGAAGAATAAAAGTATTCAGCGGCAAGGCATCGTGTTATCGACGATGATGCGGTTAAAGCAAATCTGTAACCATCCGTCCCAGGTGTTGATGCAAGATGAATTCACCGAGAAGGACAGCGGTAAGTTTCAACAGTTGGCCCGAATTTGCGAACCGATCAGCCAACGTCAGGAAAAGGCACTGGTCTTTACACAGTTCCAGTCCATGTGCGAACCTCTGGCCAACTTTCTGGCGACGGTGTTCGGTAACACGGGTCTGGTGCTACATGGCAAGACACCCGTCAAGCGTCGCAAGCTGCTGGTCAAACAGTTTCAGGAGGACGAGTCAATTCCGTTTTTTGTGATCTCTCTGAAGGCCGGTGGCACGGGTTTGAACCTGACCGGCGCGTCGCACGTGATCCATTTTGATCGCTGGTGGAACCCGGCAGTTGAAAACCAGGCAACCGATCGCGCGTTCCGGATTGGTCAAAAACGCAATGTGCTGGTCCATAAATTTGTCTGCCGCGGCACGCTGGAGGAGCGCATCGACGCAATGCTGCGTGCCAAGCAGGAGATGACCAACCAGATCTTGGGACAAAAACAGGAGGGCGAACGACTATTGACGGAATTGTCCGACGAAGAATTGCTGAACTTCGTCACGCTGGATGTTCGCAGTAGCTCAATCTGAATCCACTGCCATGCCCCCATTGCTATGAACCGGGAGTTGGATCGCCAATCGTCGCGGTTGCTTCCTGGTGGAGGATTTCGGCAATCAGCAGGTCATGAATATCCTTGTGAGGCACGGTTTGTCTGGATTTGGAAATCAACTTCTCTGCGGCCTCCAGTGCACTGCTGGCCGATTCTTCGTCTCCTAACTGGTACTTTGCTAGGGCAAGGATCGACCATGTCATCGCGCGACCGTACCCCTGCACTCCCAGCGACTGGGAGCGCTGGGCCAACGCGACTGCGGCGGCCGGGTCTTCGGTGCGGATTGCCAATAGTGCCCGTGAGGTAAGCAACCATGGCAGAAAATCTTCGGATACGTTCTTCTCTTCCAGACGCTGTCGTAACTTGTCCAACGTTGAAGGAGCGGGTTTTGCAAGATCGGGTCGCAGCAGAATTGCCTTGGCCGCATGATCGGCCGCTTCGGGGGAATCGACGGGCTGTTCGGCCACCCATTGACAGAATTCCCGGTATTTTGCCTCGTCACCTGACAGGACAAGATTCGGTGCAATTTGTATCCAGCGTGATGTCTTTTCAGGACAAAGCTTGACGTGTGGCAAGGCGAGATCCGGGTAACGCTGGACACGTGTGGAAACGTAGTCGAGTGTCGTAAGTGTGTCCGGGTGTTGCGGTCCAAGGAGTTGATACCGCAGGTCGATCACCCGTTCGGCCAATTCGGTTGCCTTATCATGTTGTTCCATATTCCAATACGAAACTGCCAGATCATTCATCATCGTCAGCGTCAATGGGTGCGATTCACCTTGGACTGCACGGCAGGCTTCCCACGCGGCCTTGCGAATTGACAGCGCTTTCTGATTTTCGCCAATCGCATCATACGGGCTGGCCAGGTCAGCCATCACCTGAATTGTTTTCACGTGTTCGGGCCCCAGTTTTTCACGCGTCAGGCGGAGCGCCTCTTCGCCAACATCAATCGATTCCTGATGGCGTCCCGCCGACGCATACGAAATGACCAGATCATGCTTCGCACCAAGCGTATCAAGGTGATCCGGTCCTTGTACGTCGCACCGCAGCTCACAGACCTGTTCCCGAATCTCAACAGCCTTGTCATGAGCCAGCGCTTTAAAGTGCGATCTGCCAAGATCACTCATCGTCTTGATTGTCAGAACATCCTTGGGGCCAAACAGTTGGCGGCATTCATCCACCGCGCGCGTCCTCAACCGAATCGAACGATCATAAATTCCTAGTGAATGGTAAGTGTCAGCCAGATGCATTCTTAATTTGCATCGCCGCAGTGGTTGATCATGGAGTTCTGTTTCCAATCGACTGACGGCACGATCCAGCAGGTCAGCAACTTTTACGCCGCGCCCATCTTTGGTGGGATCGGGACTTTCTAGGATGCCGGCGAGAAATGCCGTTGTTTGTTCTGCTTCCCGATGAGCGGCACTGGCTAACTCCATCTGCTTCTGGGAGATTTCCTTGGCCTGCATCTCCGCAAGGAGAGCTGCTTCCTTGGCCTTCAACTCAATCGCGGCAATTTTCGCCTGCTTCCCGGTTTCAATCAGCCCCCAAGTCGTGCCGGCAATGCCCATGATCAACGTCGTCAACACCATCGTCGCCGCCAGTACCAAGCGCTTATTGCGTTTGATAAACTTCGTGGCTCGATAACGGCGCGAGGACGGGACAGCCACCACAGGTTCCTGATCCAAATGGCGGCGAATATCAGCGGCCAATTCGTTGACCGTCACGTAACGTCGGGAAGGATCTTTCTCCAGACACTTGGCCACAATCCAGTCGAGGTCCTCTTTGAGTTGTCCGGCCAAAATAGGAGAGGCCGCCTGTTGAGAGGGATTGTCACCGGGGTTTGCAAGCGCCTGCGAGGGAGGTTTGGGACCACCATTGCGAATGGACTCCAGTAAATCCTTGCCTCTTTGTGGCTCTCCGGAATCGTTCAAAAACGGCAGTCTGTCGGTCAAAATTTCGTACAGAATCACACCGATACTGTAGATATCACTGCGAGTATCGACGTTGGACGAATTTGTGTCAATTTGTTCGGGCGACATATATGCAGGAGTACCGGAGAGATGTTCCGGCTGCAATGCATCCGGTTCCTGTTGATCATCGACCATCAGTTTTGCGATACCAAAATCGATCACCTTGGGCACAGGACAATCATCAATGATCGATACCAAGACGTTGGACGGTTTCAAGTCACGATGAATAACACCACGCTGATGGGCATGCTGCACGCCCTGGCAAACCATTTGAAAAATTGCCAGCCGACTTTCCAGGGGCAATGCGTGTTCCTGACAGTACTCTGTGATCGAAACCGGGTCGAGCAGCTCCAACACCAGAAACGGTTGCTCGTTGACAAATCCTGCATCGAAGATTTTGGCGATGTTGGGATGATCCATCATCGCCTGGGTGTTCTTCTCTGCGCGGAATCGACGTATCAGGCTCTCGCTACCCCCGCGCGTGTTGAGAACCTTGATGGCGACCTCGCGCTGGACCGGTTCGGTTTGGATTCCGTGATAGACGACTGCCGAACCACCGCGTCCGATTTCCTCATTCAGCTGGAAGCGTCCAGCAGATCCGGAATTCACCAGTTGTTCAGAACCCGCCCGCTCGGTTGTCAACTCACTTACCAGCAATTTACCAAAATCCACGTCCAACAAAGACGACTGGTTCTCCCGATGTGCTGCCAGCAGTTGCTGGACGCTTGACGCCAATGGCTTGTTGTCACCGCAAGCTTTCTTGACGAACGAGGCGCGCTGCAGGATGGGTAATTCAATGGCATCCAGATAGATCGTTTTCGCATCCGCCTCAACGTCTAAATCGTCAGACAAACTCGACTTGCCAGGCAAGTTTTCACCATCGTCATCCGGTGATGGGCCGGCAGTGACGGGTTGCCCGTTCAGTATCGGGGGCGACGAGGAAAGCCGTTCGAGGATTGAAAGATTTGACATCAGCCGATTCGTCAAAAGATGGGCAAATTCAAGCGTCGGCCCATCGACTTTCGAATTATCATCAACAATGGCAATGACAGCAGAGATAACGCAGTCGTCTTCCACCAGCGGAAAATGCACGAACTGTTCGCAGTTGGCCAGGCTGCGGTAGTAATCGAACAACGCCGGATCGACATCGGCTTGCTCGTCGAAAGAAGATACAAAAGTCCGAGTCCTCCGTCGCGGTCGTTCGTTGGCTTCGACCAGCGACTTTGGTAGGGCCAACCCGCTGGCCCCCGGGTGAACGTCTGACGCGTGGGGAAACGCGCTGTTGACCATCAATACCCGCGGCATCGCAATTTTGGCTGACCAGTCATATTCCCAAAACTCAACGACCGGTGTTTGCAGGAGTAATCCTATTTGGATCAACGTGTGCTCGATCAGTTTTTCGCGCGTGACTTCCTCGCCATTGAGGGCTGCTGTTCCCGCCAGCGCATCGTTAACCTGCACCAGATGACGCGTATGAGAACGCCGCTCGTGATCCAGTTGTAGAGATACAAAAAATGCCCCTCGAGTGTCGGAAACCGCCATCATTCACCTTGTAAGGTTGCTAACTCTAAAAATATCCAGGCCACCAATTCCTAATCCTAAAAAACTTGAGAACACCGTTAGGGTGGCCCTCAGGTTCGAACAACCATAGGACCTCCCGCATACCACGTATTTCAAGAAACCGTGCTGTTTTCAATATCTTGCGATATTTATTTCTGGACCGAAAACCTGTTACATCCACAACTTATTTCCGGGATACTTTTGTCAAAACTGTATCGCAATCAACATTGCCGGTTAAATTCCGTCGCAAGGGGGAGGCACACGCCCATGGGTGAATTGAATAAGACCGACAAACAGGATGCTGGCAATCGCAAGCATAATTCCGATCAGCAAGATTCCGCTGCAACGTCTGATAAACCGCGCTCAAACGCAGCCTGCCAGGTCGCGCAGGCCTCGATCGCAATGGCCCAGGCGATTGCCGAAATCCACAACCAATATCAGATCGGTGACTACTCCATGGACCAGACTCTCTGGACCCGAGAATCAGTTGAAGCTTGGATTAAAAACCTGTCTGAGCGCGAGTCGATCCTGGTAGCGGTCTGCTCGCCGGAAGCACAACCGATGGGCTGGGGCATCGTCAAGTCATACAGCGATCGCGCGGGGTATCGTGTCGCATGTGAAACATCGATTTACATGGATCGTCAACACGCGGGAAAAGGAGTGGGTTCAATTTTGATGGAGCAACTAATGTCTGAGTGCCAGCGTCTGGGCTATCACCACGTGGTGGTAAAAATCCTCTCAGACAATCAGCCGAGCATTGATTTTCATCTGCGTTACGGCTTTCAACTGGTTGGCATTCAGAATGAAATTGGCCTGCTTGAGGGTCAATGGAAAGACGTGGCGATCTTCCAAAAAGTTTTCGCCAACACAGGTTCCAAAGGCACAAAATAGAGATCGTTTGCGAATATAAGAGCAAGTCCTGCCGATCACTCTGGTTTCCTTAGTGTCACCACTGACGTCACGGCCGAATCACTGGAGACGTGGTTCTCACTTGCACTTTGAGTCGAGGAATTGGCAAATGATCAAAAGTAAACTCCCCCGTTCGATCGAACGATTTGTGATGACGATGCAAAAGCACGGGGTCGATTCCCCCCTGTCTGCGCGGAATATGCTGGCCGACAGCGGCATCGAAGAAGATGATGTGTTGCCATGGGCAGAATTCGAACACCCCGCCACCGACGGCTACGGTCGTCGGATGGTGCACCAGGGTGCGAACTATGAACTCATGGTGATGACCTGGTTGCCCGGTGATTTTAGTGCGATTCACGACCATGGTG
This sequence comes from uncultured Pirellulaceae bacterium, assembly GCA_937967505.1. Classification (GTDB taxonomy): domain Bacteria; phylum Planctomycetota; class Planctomycetia; order Pirellulales; family Pirellulaceae; genus Mariniblastus. The sequence goes on from CALCJM010000038.1 coordinate 19,010, forward strand.
CGACTCAGTGGGGTGCCGTGTTGTGTCTTGGCGATGCCGAGCATGCGACCTTCACTCACAAGGGCAATGTTCTTACCACCAATGAGCGTGAGACGACTTTCAAAGGCGAAATCAACGAGGTTGACCAGTCACTGATCCATCAAATGGGAAATCGCAACAGCGCTCCTTTCCTGTCGGTGCATCTCTACGGATGCCACGCCAATCGACACGATATTACCGGCGACGCTCGCATCTTTGACTTGCTGGAACAGCAGATTCAATTCACTGACGGAGGCGTGTTCTACGGACTTCCCGATGACCAAATCAACCGCCGGATCCCCGGGCCGCGCGGTGATATTGAAACAACGATCGAACACCATCGACAACTGGCGGCCCGAATCGCTCGCATGCAGCAAACCGGGCTTACGGACCATCTATTCGATGAACAACTTGATCGCCTGCGTGCCGAATTGGCACTGATCGAAGCGCACGCCGCGTTGGCCATTTACTAAGACTTATCTGTGTTGCGGTCATTTCACTGCCGCCGGCACCGTCAATAAGGAGTTCTATATGTACGCCCCTCAAGATGAAGTCGAATCAATCACCAAAACCGGCAAACCGGTTGTTCTGCTATTGATTTCAAAACCCGGCGCTTATCCTCCCAAGGTGGCCGAGACGCCTGAGCTCTACCAGCATCTGGCAGCCGACCCACGGTTTCGGGTCATGCATTGTGATCCGAACTGGCTTTGGGAAATTGAAGATGACAACGCGCCGCTGGAGATCCCTGCCGTACCGGTCACAAGCGGACTGTCCTACGAGGATTTTCTGGAATTGTCGGACAGGTCGCGAGCTGTGACAACGGCGGTCTCGTCCTTCGATCTGGCGTTCTGCCGCACGCTCAAACCGTTTCCAATTGGCTACATGGATCGGTTGGAAGAGTTGGAACGCGAGGTAAAATTTGTAAACAGCCCACAAGGGATCTCAACCCATCTAAGCCCCAATTTTTTGCCGGGCATTGCCTCTGGCCTGACACCTGACCTGATCGTGACTCGTGACATGGATGCGGCGGCGGATTTTATCCGGCAACACCAGACCGTCGTCGCCAAAAAGGCCAGAAGCTGTGGCGGTAAAGGAGTGTTCCGCATCGCTGCCCAGGGGAACGAAGTCACGCTCGACGGCCTAAAACTTGAACGCACCGCATTCAATACCGTGGATGAATGTTTGGAATTTCTGTTTGATCTCGACGCCGCCCCATTCCAGTTCGTCAGGTACTTGCCGCTGAATCATCATGGCGACAAACGAGTCCTAGTTGTGGATGGAGAAACTTATGGAGCCTACTTGCGGAAAGGCCCCGTCGGCAGCTGGATTCACAATGTCAGTTCCGGTGGGAGCTACCGGCACACAACGATCTCCAGCCGCGAACATGAAATCATCCGCAAGACAACCCCGTATTACCATCGGCTTGGTGTGACGACACTGGGCTATGATTTTCTGATGGATGACGACGGTCAGTGGACATTAAGCGAAATCAATGCGGGGAACATCGCCGGCTATTCATTGCTGGAAGAACTTACTGGCGAACCAATCTATCGCCGGTTATGTGATTTTATTTATCAATTCGCACCACAGCGCATCGAGCAGCAAGGCAGTGGCGGTCATGACAGAAAATGGCAGTGCCTTGGGGGCCGGGTGCTTCCTGCATTTCCGGCAGTGCCCAAGTTCGCGGAGCAGTCTTGATTGATGCCGTAACAGAAGAAACAAACCAGACACGCAAGCCATCGAGCAACAGTCTGGCAATCGTTGCCCTGATCGTTTCCATCACCTTATTCTCGTTGGGCGCACCGCTTGTTAAATGGTTGATTCAGAACGGTGAAAGCATCGGCGTTGCAGGACACAATGCAATATCATTTTGCAACGTGCTGTTCGTCGGAAATCTTAGTGCATCACTGATTGTTCTGTTATTCTTTGGTGCCGGATCGATTACTCGTGGACTGCGCAAGACGACCTGGAAGACGCGTCGCCTGCTGATGGGATGCGGATTTTTGGCGCTGTTCTCTCCAGCGTTGCTTGTCGTTGCACTACAGCACACCTCGGCAACCAATGTCGTGCTTCTCAGTCGGCTGGGGCCTGTGTTCTACGCCATCGTGGAAGCAATTCTCAATCGGCGGCGGCTGACCGTTGCGCAGTGGGTCGGCTATAGCTTCATCATTCTGTCGCTAAGTGCGGTGACCGTGATCGGCGAAGGAGGGGTTCCCAATTTTGGCGACCTGCTGATTGTTGTGGCCGGAGTCTGCTATTGCATTTCCGCAATTGCCAATCGTTATGGACTGGAACAGGCAGGAACACCCGCATTCGTTTTTTCCCGCAACTTTATCGCAGCAATCGCGTTCGGCTCTATCGCCGTTGTTCAATTCGGATGGCAACATTTTGCCGACCTAGTACAGCCTCAATTATGGCTGGCACTGTTTGTTTACGCGCTGATAGCAATCGCGTTGGCACAACTTGCATGGTTCTTCGCACTGGAAAGAGTCAGCTCCAGTACCATTGGATCAATGTCGGTCATTAGCCCTGCCACCGGCCTGCTTTTTGCTTGGTTGTTGGTGCACGAGCGCCCGGAATTTCAACAGTGGATGGCTTTGGGGCTGCTGTTGGTAGGCATCGGAATTGCCAACCTCCGAGGCGCTCCCAAAGGAAGCGCCAGCAAACAAACCACCCGCAAACGAAGCGCATTCGTTTCAACAAGGATCGAGCCCATTTGATCGAACCCATTCGATTGCCGGGCATTCGATTGACGGGCACCGCGCCATTCTTGACCGGCACCAAGCCCATCACTTGCTTCGCTGGAGCTGACGGCCATATAAATTCTGGATCGGTCGGTTATTGTCCGATGAGAGAATTTGTCGGAACTTGCTGATCTGGTTCCTCGATAACTCGATTGGAGTCGTCAGCACAAACCATTGAATGCCTTCAGTGCATGGAGGCGTCGTCAAGGATCCGCTGTAGCTGACGTAGTTGTGATCCTCGGGCAACAAACAAGTCGCATCAAAGGTCGAGTCATATTCTGACCGTTTATTCTTTTCAGTGGGCAGATAGTTCCACAGTTCATCCAGTGCCGAATTGGCACGGCCTTCAGTAACGAAGACACCAACGACTGCAATTTGACCGCTTTCGGAACGATGAACCAGGTGGACCTCCATCTCGAATTGCTGACCGTCGAGCGTATGTTCACTTGGAGAATGAAAATGAAACTGTTTGAGCTCAAACAATGCAGATCCCACTCGAAGCCAACTCCCGTGCTCTTCCGTTTCCTGGATCGTGTGTCCGTTATAAACCAAGGCGATCTTCGCCGGTTGGTATTGGAAGTTCAACAACGGCAGGTTGACTGGCAGCGTATCGTGGATGTCAATTGGCGATTGTCGACGACCGCTACCGGCCAGAGCATATTCGGGAGCAAGGCTTCCCCAAGATTGAGGGCCGTTCTCACCGTCATACGACCATTGTGCTGAATGGGGCCGTTCCTTCTCATGAAAGTAATGATGATCGGAATTGACGTGGGGTAAAGCGCGTGTTTCCAACATCCCGGACTCAATCGGATGAGTTGATTTGGCTGAATCGCAACCACTGCACAGGAAGAGAGCCAGCGGAAGAAATGGAACAAGATTCCGGAGTTTGTTGCGATTAATGCGCATTGTTCTATTGGCGATTAGATTCGCGTTTGCTGTCGGCCAGTAAACAGGTTGAGGCCCATCAATAGATCCGTTTTGAGCCGTGTTTTGTGCCAAACTTTCACCAACGTGAGCCGCTCGACCAACAGAAAACAGGGGACTCAAATGAATCAAGCCGACGCCAGCGAGTGATGATGGGAAATAGTGCGATCCTAGTCATGGTGGCTACAACGTGGCAGATGCTCAGTCACGATCATGTGTTCGCATTCATTTTTTAATTCTTCTTTCTCCATCCAACGCCCGTACCAATTCGACGCGGGCAGCGCAGTGACTCCGTGCAGCACCGCGCTCATGACGACGGTCAGGATGGCAATTGTGAAAATCCGTTCCCCATGCGGAAGACTGTATTCAGAAGAAATCAGCAACGCGAAAATCAGGGTTGCGAGCCCGCGCGGGCCAAACCAGCCAAGGAATATTTTGGTCGCTGGTTGGACTCTCATTTTGGCCAACGCAATTGCTACCGGAATCAACCGAACGATGGTTAGACTCAATCCGGCGTAACACCAATCGCGTAAACCGGCAACTTGTATGGCTGGCACCACGAAGGTCGCGCCCAGCATCATAAACGCCAGTATCGAGAGCAATGCCCCTTGGGTTTCACCAAACTCCTGAATCTTTGACCGTACCGATGTCGTGCTGCATCCAATTGCCAGCCCCGCAAAGAATGCCGCGATGAAACCGTTGCCGCCAATTGCCGTTGCACCAGCCCAAGCTAGGACCGGGATCGCAATACCGGATAGGTTCAGATATCTCTCCGACGCCCACCCCCATTGATAGGTTGTTTCGGTCAGTCGGCCACCTACCCAGCCCACACTAGCCCCCGCAATCGGTCCCAAAGACAGCTGCAGCGTCAGGAAATATGTCCAGTCTGCCGTTGATTGAATATTCATTTGGGCGTCGGCAATCGAGGCGAATAACAGCACGATGGGCACAGCGATCCCGTCATTCAATCCACTTTCAACATTTAATGCTTCCCGGATTCGTTGCGGCACACGCGCGCTCTCTACCACTGCCTGTCCGAGGGCTGCATCGGTAGGTGCCAACAGCGCCGATAACAACGCCGCCTCCCAGATCGACCATGCCGGGAACATCAGCATTGCGATCACCGTTCCGAGCAGGATGGATAGCGGCATACCAATCCCCAACAACCGAATTGGAAACCCGAGCTCTCGTAGAAGTACACGCGCGTTGATCCGGGAAGCATCGGTGAACAACACGATAACAAGCGTCAACTCTGCGATATGCTCAAGCAGCTCGCGCGCGTTTTCATGAAGTGATCCCGCCAGTGATCCGGAGATCAGGACCCCCGTCGCCAAAAAGACAATTGGTGCCGTCAAAGAGAGCTTTGGAACCAGGTTGGAGATCGTTGCGTAGGCAAGAACCAGTAACGCTACAACCAGCAGTAAATGCGTCATTGGACTCAATCCTTCCATACACGCACATTGACCATACTCACCCCGGCCCTTCAAATTTCACCACACCGCTTCATTCAACATGTGCGAACTACCGGGAACCGTTTGCCCCAACACTGGGCAACCGCATTTGTCGCCGACCGTCGGGGGGCAGATTGGACGGGGCAGATTGAATGGCGATGGCGTCAAGATTCAGCTGGCTTCCAGCTTTACCGGCATACCTTTGGCAGTTAACGCAGGGGTCGCAGCTTTCTCATCGGCGTCGCCTCCACGATCGGCCGCAACACCCGTCAGCAAGAACGCAGCGGTGAAGAACCAAAGATGATTCCACAGCGGAACGCCAAATTTCGTATAAACCCCAAGTTCGAAAATGTCCGATGCAAACGGCGATTTCAATGCAAGCAGATTACAGGTAATCACGATTGCCGGATTCGCGATTAGCGTTGTGATCCAACCGACAACCACACCAAGAACAACACAGAACACAATCTTTTTTGAAGTTCGATTCGGGAAAAATGGCAGGCTGACAATCGTGGCGGCGACCATCGAATACGAAAACGCGATATACATGTGCGTTGACCAGCCAATCGGCCCGGCAAAGTGGTCGGGATAGCCACCAATTTCGACGGTTCGTTTCCCGACAAATTCGGCGATGTTCCCCGTGCCGGCCAGCGCCTGAACCCAAGTGAATCCAAGCCCACCAATTAAAGTCATCATCAAAACCCAGGGCAAACGTTTCTGGATCTTCGTAAATGTTTCGCTCATCGGGATCGCCTAATAATACTGGAAACTGTTTCAACGAATCGCAGCGGCGATACGCCACCTATCCAGTAATCCGCAACCACAAGCCAATATGTGCCATCGACCTTTACAACGGGTCCAAATCAGTTGATCGAACCAACAAGTGGCCTCGGAACGCGATCATTCGGGTCGAGTAAAATTTGCCAACTGGCGATTTTTGGTTTCTTCCAACTCGCGTAAACGCTTGGCGAGCGCGAGCACCGAAGGTGCCGCGCTACAGCCCTCCAGACGATGCAGAAGTTCTCCAAGCAACGCATCAGACTCGAATGCGCAGTCGAGCGTCTGGTCGAACGTAGGAGTCGCGCTACAGCCACATTCTGCCGCGCGAACCGCGCGCTCACTGATCGTTGGCCCGGAAATCATAAACGCTGAATGCTTCGGATCGAGCTGCTCCATCTCTCCCGTGACGATCCGGAGCGCGTTGGTGTCCAGTTCAATGAGGTGTTCCAACAATACGCCGGTTCGCGCGTCGGCACTCTTGTCGGATAACTCCTGATACCGAACGCACCTCCCAGAATGGTAGTCTTTCAGCATCTCCAACACCTCGTAAATTGTCATGGGTTTACTCATCGTATCTCTCCAATACAAATCGAAACAGAGTAAAGGTTCTTCGCAAACAGCCGGGTTTAATGATACTCAATGAGCCCGTGGAGATGTGTTCGCCCGCCAGCCGACGAATCATTAACCGGATACCATGAAAAGATAGACTTGATGAATATTGGCGTCAACTTACACGGAACGCACATCACGGTGATGGTGCGATTGCGAATTTAACCATCGGTTTTGGTCGGGCTGACATCGACATCGTGTTCTGCGAAATCGCCACGTAGCACCATGTTGACAGCGTGCCGCCACAGCACTAAAGTAGACAAAAAGGTCGCTTATCTACTGGGCACTACTGGGCATTGTCTGCTCAACGGTGCCGCCGGGCGGCAAATCGTTTATCTAAACAAGACTTGGGAAGAAAATGAGCGGTATTAACGCAGGTGAGCTAATCAACTTGGTTCCAACCGATGGTGAGAAAGTACCGATTGGTATTTTACAAACGGATCGCCTGAAGGTCGTGCGCCTCACATTACCGGCGGGAAAGGAAATTCCTGAGCATCAGGCACAAGGAGAGATTACGGTTCAGTGCCTAGCGGGCCGGGTTGATTTTTTCGTCAAGGGCGAGCCACGGGCGATGAGTCCCGGTCATCTATTGTTTCTCGAACCGGGAGAACCGCACGCACTTAATGCGATCGAAGATTCCGTGATGCTGGTCACGCTGGCGATCATCGACCCGGCCAAGAAAATCACTGAAATTGATTTACAGTAGTTGGACGAGGTAACCCCGTGAAACAGCCAATCCAAGGGTACCACCTAGACGACGATTCACACTGGGTGGCTCAACTTCGTTGTGGCCATTTTCAACACGTTCGCCACAATCCTCCGCTCGTTTCCCGACCTTGGGTGACCAATGAACAAGGGCGGGAGACGATGATTGGATTCGAATTGGAATGTAAGAAGTGTGACGAAGGTTTGCCGAAGGATATCCTTGATCCAGTGGAAAATTGACTTACGAAGACGCCATTAGCTTCGCGCAATGTGTGTCGAACACTGTCGATTTTTGAGCGACATAGATCTGGCAAAGCCTTTTTTAAACGTGACACTTGCGCGAGTTTGCGTGAGGCTTGGTCATCCAGACCATTGACGACTCGTACAATTCCGGTCTTCGTCAACTCCTCACCAAAATTCATCAGTAATCCCAAACGGCAGTCCGCCAACCTCAAGTAAGTGGATAGAATTTTTGTGAACCGGTGTAATTTTTGGGACAGATTTTAGTTCGATAATGAGTTTTTGGTTGACCGATTCGAGTAAACCGAGGCCAAGCGTGGTGTGGATGTGAAAGGCAGCATCGACGGCGATTTTTGATAGTTCGTTTTCTGTCATGAATTAGACGACTGGCAGTTAGGAATTTACGATCCGTTGGCGACGCTGCCAGCCTCATGTCCGAACAACTCACTGGCGATAAGATAAGTCGAGGGATTGAGAATTTTTCTGGAGCAGCCCATCGTCGCCCAAGACAGTCTGCACAAATCAATTAACTCTACCGAGGCATAAAGTAAGTCACGACAAATAAAACTTCTTCACCAAGTACTTCCCCAAAGGGTGCGAGGAAACATCAACGTATCCAAGATGCCGGGACACTGGCTTTTGGCACGGATGGGCAAGCGAGTCCTGCGCCCCGGCGGTATTGAACTCACTCGCAAGATGTTATCCGCGCTTTTCATTACGTCCGACGACAGCGTCGTGCAACTCGCTCCCGGACTGGGAGCCACCGCGATGATGGCTTTGAAGAAAAACCCTCGCCAATACACGGGGGTTGAGCGATGCTGTCTATGCAAACGGCGTCACAAAAATCGAGCATCATCAAAGAAGCGTTTCGGCTTCTCAACATGCGGATTCATACCTCAACACATTCATGTATCAACATGTTTGCTTACCTGCGCGTCGTCGCCTGATTGCGAGTGCTGTCGAGGCCGCGATCAACACCAGCATTCCACCGGGTTCGGGAACTGCAGCAGCCTGATTGACGGCAACCAAGAGATGATAGTCGCCTTGATCGCCCGCCACTGCTGAATCGAGTTCAATAAAATAGCGCCCGGATTGGGTGATTGGCAAGTTCCAAAGCAGCGAGTCGGTTGTATCCTCAATCGTACTACCCAAGTTCACACCATCAATATTGAATTGCACGTTGTCGTTTTCGAACAGGAGCGTGGAGCCATCCGTATCGAACAACCGCAGAACGGAGTCAAAGGAGTTGGTAAGATGGGCTTCGCTGAGTAACTCCAGCAGCACGGTGTCGCCTGCCTGGAGGTCGATGCTGAAATACTCTGCCAATCCGGCAAACGTTCCTTCCACAACGGCGGTTTGATCGTACTCAAGCCCGGTCGATAAAGCACTCAAACCAATTGGCTGAGCGTCCGCGATCGTCATTTGATTACCCGATTCCGGCGTGACGGCGATGGGGTTAGCAGTCAGCCCTTGTGCAAATTGCAGCTTGACCTTGCTCAAGTCTGAAAACGTCGATGCTGATTCACGAAACTCTTCCGTCCGACCCGTGAATGTATTGGCTAAATAATGCACGCGCTGTCCGAGTGCCGATTGGTATCCTCCCTGGGAATTGGTCGCCTGCAGGCTGGCAATGCCGAAAGAATCCCGATGCTGAAGCCCCAATCCATGCCCCAATTCGTGCGCTGCGGTACTTGAGAGCCCGGCGCTAATTTCTGCAATTTGGTCGGCTCGCGCGTCTCCCACATCCAGAAGACTGCTGAAGTTAGCGGTGAACACATCCGAAGCGCCGGTGTTGCGATTGAGGAAATCAATACCCTGAGCACTTGTCCCCAGCAGAGGCAAGCCGGGTATTGGAGAATCCGGCCCAGAAACGGTGCTGGAAGTTAATGAAAACCGCAAGCCCTCGTCACCAGCTCGAACCGCTGAAGTCACTGCTACAATACCAGCGGCCTCATTAAAGTTGATATCAAAGCCGGAGAAAGCAGTGTCCAATCGATTTAAAATGTTGGCTTTGATTTGGTCGGTTTCAGCGACCGAGAAAGCAGCAACCCCGGCTGCCGTTGTGGCTTCATCGAGGCGATCTTGAAAGAACTGAAACTCGGCCTGCACGTTGATTTGAGCATGGAGCGATGACAGTGGTAGCAATAAAAAGCCAGAGAAAAGTATTATGAGTTGTCTCATCCCAGTGTCCTGTAATAACTGACCTGAATGACAGCTGAATTTCCATGAAAAGAAAGGCCGTCCAAAAAACACAATGATGGAAGTATGAAGATCGAGGTCGGTTGACAGAACATTGTAACATGAGGAAAAAAAGAACGATTCGATCTCTCAGATTTTCATCAAAATCTATCCTGTGGTTCTGGCCGGGCATTTAAACGACACGCCAGCTGATATCAGCGCTCTGCGTTTTCCGTTACAAATGAAGTCTTAGTGATTGTGGCACTGGTCTTGAAACCGATCTCTTGCCGAGGGAGAGTCGCGCCGACGAGTTTGTAGGAAGCGACTTCCGACGCTACGATAAACAGCATGAAGCGGCGATGCAGACCAAAGTATTATCGAGGAGAAGCCTGAAAAGTGACAGATATCAATGGATCTGACGACATCAAAAAACTCGTAGATACGTTCTATGAACACCTGCAACACGACGAACGTTTGGGATTCATCTTCAACGATGTGATGGAGCTCAATTGGGACGAGCACCTACCTGTGATGTACAAATTTTGGACGACGATCTTGTTTCGTGAACCGGCTTACAAAGGTAATCCACGTGTTGTCCATGAGAACGTTCAGTCAATCTTGCGATCGACGGCGGGGTCAGGAATCCAACAGCAGGACTTCCAACGTTGGTTGGAACTGTTCCACGGCACGCTCGATGAGTTATTCGTTGGTCCGACGGCCGATCGTGCGAAGTATGCGTCAGCACAAATCGCAGACAACCTGATGGCTGCACTGGCGGTATCGTAGAGAAAAAACCATCTTGACGGTGCCTTGATTAACATCAAAAGAACTGCGGGCATGGCTGCCCATTACCGGCACATTTACGATACAATACTCTTTTATCAATGTTCCTGTTGACGGCCCCAGCGGTCGGGAGAGATTACTAATGAGCTGGTTACCAAGCCTGAAGACAGAGACGCCCGAGGCGGGATTTGAACTCGCACTGAAGCTGGCCCGGATGGCCGTCAAATACACTCAGCCAGACGAAAGCGTTCGCAAAGACTTGCGAGAACAATACGCCAATAACGCCGACAGCCTCACGATGGCGTCTCATGTTGTTGCGACAAATTTTCAGACAATCGCTGCTGCCAATCATTATTGGAACACCACAGAATAACGACCACAGGCCATGATAATCTACATTGGCCAAGTGTTTCGATGGCGTTGAGACGAAGTCAAAGTTGCGGTCGAATGTCTATCGTGTCTGGAGCGGTGATTGAAATGCCACGCAAAAAGCACAGCAGTGAATTTGTGATTAAACGCATCTATGAAGATTCGTCCGATGATGACGGATTTCGAATCCTCGTCGATCGACTGTGGCCGCGCGGAATGACGCGCCAACGCGCGAATCTGGACTATTGGGGGAAGGAACTGGCTCCCACGCATGAGCTGCGCAAGTGGTTCAACCATGATCCGCAGCGATTGAAAATATTCGGCGAACGCTATCAGGCAGAATTAAACAGCCGCGTCCAGGCCATCCGGGAGGTGGTCACGCAAGCGGAGGACTCATCCCGGATCACACTGCTGTACGCCGCAAAAGATCCAACGTGCAATCACGCCATGATTCTGTGCGACTGGCTACAGAAGCTTAAACCTACGAAAGCCCACAATGAAGATTGATTTAAGTCACAAAACCGCAATCGTCACCGGATCGACTTCCGGCATTGGATTCGCGATCGCAAAAGGACTTCTGGAAACAGGTGCCGATGTCGTCATCAATGGCCGCACACCGGATCGGTTGACTGCGGCAGTGGATAAATTGGCAGAAGAAAGTGGTTCAGATCACGTGCGCGGCGTGGCTGCCGATTTAACCACCGCTGTCGGCTTCGAGCAATTTAGCGACGAAGTCGAATCGGCAGATATCCTGATCAATAATCTTGGCGTCTACCGCAACGCACACGGAATCTACGAACCCAAGTCATTCTTTGATGTTGCGGATGAAGAATGGGAACGTTTTTTTCAGGCTAATGTGATGAGTGCGGTCCGCATGTCGCGGCGTTATGTCCCGGGGATGGTAGACCAGGAATGGGGTCGAGTCGTTTTCGTCTCAAGTGAGTCAGCGCTGGTGATTCCCCAAAAAATGGTGCACTACGGTGCGTCCAAAACGATGCTGTTGGGTGTGGCGCGCGGGCTGGCAGAAAATGTTGCCGGCAGCGGCGTTACGGTTAACTCAATCTTGCCCGGCCCAACCGCGTCCGAAGGTGTGATGCGGACGGTCAATGAACGTGCAGAAGCGCGCGACATCACCGTCGAGCAAATTGAGGAAACGTATTTCTCTCAGACACGTCCCGCATCACTGATCAAGCGATTTCAATCGGTGGAGGAGATTGCCAGCATGGCCGTGTTTATTGCATCACATCAGGCATCAGGCATCACCGGTGCAGCCTTGCGCGTTGAAGGTGGAGTTGTTCCTTCAGCAGTATGAATGCCCACCGCTGGATTTTCCGCTCAATGCGTGATGCCAGAAATCCAGAAAGTCACTGCCCGCCACCTATTTAAAACCCCTACGAGCTTGCGTTTCGCGACTGCTTGCGGCGACTCTCTGGCACCAAAGTGCCGTTACTCAGAACACTGTCACGCGAATATCTTTCGGATCGAATTTCCGACAGCGGGTCAAACTCTTTCAATCCGGTTGCTAATGTTAGTCAACGTCAATTAAGCAGGAGGGCGACGAAGCCGCTGATGTCCAGATTGTTCACCAGTCCATCACCGTTAATATCCGCCCGAACGTTGTAGTCGCCAAAAGTAAGCAGCAACGTAACAAAAGGAGAAATGTCCAGATTGTTCACTACTCCGTCATTATTAACGTCCCCCAAGACGAAAGGCTCTTCCAAAAGAGAAGAAATATCCATTCGCGCGAAACCTGTACCAAAAATGGTAGCCCAAAGAACATTTTCGTCGTGGGGATCGGTTCGGACCTTTCGGACACGATCGGGTTGCCCGTGCTGTTTATTGATCTTATGCCAGATGTCGCCACCATCAACAGTCACGTAACAACCCGGATTCAATCCGCCAATTTGTCGATCATGGCCGACGTTGGCAACGATAATATCCGGATTGACTCTGGACGCTTCGATTTCTTTGACGTACGGCATGTCAAAAATTAGCGTCCACGTCGTTCCACCATCCTTGCTGACAAAACCACCGCCGCTGGAACCGTCCGCATTATTGTTCCCGCAGGCGATATAGACATCACCCGTATTGGGATGAACGATCACCTCGTTGACACTTCGAATTCCGCTGGGAATTGTCAGCGCCGCCCAGCTGGTGCCGCCATTGGTGGTTTTGTACAGACCGCCGTCCACACTGTCATGGGTCTGATTCAATGCGGCGTAGAGCACCTGCGAATTATCCGGATCCATCGCCAAGCGGTAGACGCTTGTGCCGGCCGGGATTCCGCTATTCGCAAAATTCCAGCTGGCCCCGAAGTCTGTCGATTTATAAACCCCGTATCCACTAAAGTTGGCAGGGCCATTTCGCAGCGTTTCATTCCGCGCGAAATTTGCCCATTCAGAATACGGTACACAAAAATACATCACACCCGGATTGGTGTGGTCAATTAACAGTGACCGTTGGTCAATCGTATCACCAGCAGCCGGGAAGTTGACTGGCTGAGAAACGGTCTGCCATGACGCTCCACCATTGGTCGATAACCGTAGCCTACCCCGATTGCCCTGCCGAAACTGCAAGGTATAAATCCGTTCGGGAAGGTTCGGATCAACGGCAATTGTAGAAATTGAAAGCGAGTCAAAGTTGCGAAACGACTGCCCCGTAAGTTGCTCGACCGCCGTAGCGCCGGGCCTTACAAGATCGCCATCATTGGTGTTCCGCCACAAACCGTGCTCACCCGATCCCCACAGGTACGTGCCGGGGACTCCCGTTTCAAGGTTGAATGAATGGCCTGGCAAGTTACTGTTTCCACGACCGACCCAGTGACCGCTGCCGGGTGAAGTCTCATCGTCATCGATTTGGACCCAGGTCGCACCGTTATCTGTCGAACGCATTACCTGCTGTGCGAATGCTGTATAAACCTCGCTCAATTGATTTGTAACGACAAATCGCGGTCCGGTTTGCGTGTTGTTGTTTTCAACGTGTTCGCGATGAACGTGGGCAAATTGCGCGTTCATGCCTGTGGGCTGGATGGCGCGCGATTGCCAATAGCTACTGTCCTGTCCATTAATCCAATAGGGGCCCTCACGGGCCGCAGCGTACCAATTCGTTCCGCCATTGTCCGTCATCCAGATGTTACCCGGTGGGAACGAATAATCATGCTTGAAATTATGCACCAGGTAAATACGGTCCTTCTGATTGGGATCGACCGCCAGTTGGTGGAATTGACTGAACGTTTGAGTGGGTAGTTGCGGGTATAGCGCTCTGGCCGCCGATTCGGTAATCTCCAACCAAAACGCGATCGCGCGGTAGTACTTGGCGCGGTATGCATTCAACGAGACCCGGTTCATGTCAATGGCCAAGTCACCCGTCAGATTATCCCAGTTGCTGCCACCATCGGCACTCCGGTAAACCCCGCCGGTGGTGTTGATCGAGTTCCCGTTGGGAGTGTAGTGGGTAATCTCGACGATGTACAATAAAAATTCACCCGTTGCCGAATCGTAGTAGTACGCCATGTCACGCGGTTGGTGATGTGGCAACCCGTTACCGGCCACCTTTGCCCAACTCACTCCGCCGTCTGAACTGTGATAAACCCCATGTTGGCACGAGGCATACACCTCGTTGGAATTCCGCGGATCGACAATAATTCGACTGAAGCTGGAATCGGCTGGGAACGGCGACGAAACTTCCGTCCATGATTGTCCCCTGTCTTTTGAATATAAAATAAAACCTTCGGAGTGATTTTGGTTCGAGGTTTCGACGATCCCGTTTTTCGTATAGTGGGTGTGTTTGATGATCCAGCCCTGCCCAGCCCCGATGTACCAATTACTGTCGTTGCCCGGATCAACGGCAAGCACGTTATGCTTCTGCGAATTGCCGGGCTCTGGATGAGTGTCGGTCAGTACATTCCAGCTGCGGCCGCGATCATTGCTGGAGTAGACCCTGTCCTTACCGATCATCAGGCCGAAATCAGGGTTCTGATATGAAAACTCAATCCAGGTCGGGCTGCTCGGGTGTGTGCCGGTACCGTCCCAATCTCGATAGCTGGTCCAATGGTTTCCCCTGTCTAACGTAATGTGCCCATTGCCCAAGTCCAATTCCGTATACATCGCATTGGGGTCACCGTTGTTGATAAACCACTTTTCGATGTAACCGGACATGCCGGGGCCAAAATGTTGCCATACGAGTGTGTCATTGGAAGCAACAGCAACGGTTTGCAAATTGGCAAACCAGTCGTTCATGCTGGATGTCGTTTTGGAGATGGTGACGTTATCGATCCAAAATTCACGCCCGAATGAACTGTCGGGAACATTGAAAGCGATCAGCACCGTATCCACACTTTGCCGGTCGAATTCAACATTCAGGTCGGTCCAGGTCGATGTGCTTCCACCAAAGGGAGTTAGTGATATATCCGCAGAGTCCTCTTCGTCATTTTTGTAAGTGTAAACAATGCGGTACCACCTCCCGTCATCAGTGGTTTCCAGCTGTTGCCACGTATTCCCGTTACGATGACTGAAATTGGGATGTAGCCCCAATCTGCCGGCTTTGGATCCGCCGTCTTGCACCTGAATGATGGGCAAAACCGAATCGACCGAATAGAAATCGAACTCAATCGTCAGGCTCTCCCCAGCGTTGACGGCACTGCCAGGCATCGAGAACTCAAGCTGGGCCTCTCCTGTCGCTGAATTGTCATCCACCCGAAGTGATTTGCCATCGGGATTGCCTGTGTCGGTAAACGCCGACTCATTGCCATCAGCCGTCGCGGTGGACTGTGCATCAGTTCCGCGAATCGTCCAAGTATTGGAAATACCAGCGTCGAAATTGTCACTCAACAGCTCGACCGTCTGAGCACAGGCATAACCTGCCGTGGCCATCGAGAAAATAAAGCCAAGCAATATAAACCGATACTTCGTCTTCGATTCTGTGGACATACCGTGAGGTTCCGTAAATATTTTAGGGGTGGTGGAATGGGGAAGTCCGTCGCGGGGATCCATCACGACAGGAGCCTCCACCGGGCAACATGGCAAGTGACGCGTTAAGAACGGAGAAAGTCGGGCACCGCATTGTAAAACACGGCTGCGAAACTAACAACACAAGGATTGAAACGGATTTCTGCGCGGTTAACAGTACTGTGCACCTGCTATAAAATCCGGACAGCATTTGACGAGGGGGAGCTTGCCGCGACCTCGACTTTTATCGCCTACGTCGGAGCAACAGTGCGCTAACCCCAAGAACCCCGATCAAGGCGGAGCCTGGTTCGGGGACCGCCGATACCGTCACGGTTGCCGATCCAAACCGAAGAGAGGACGGTGCCGCACCATCGACAGCGATAACTCCTCTACCCTCCTGAATTGACAGATCAGTCAAACCTGCTGCGGTTGCCTGAAAAGTGATTTCACCGTGAAGCAAAGTCTCATTGGGTAAAATACCGGTATCACCTGCCAGAAGTCCAAGCGAAATCACATTCGAACCCGTTACCAGGTCACCTAAATCCCCGGTAAGCGGGAAGCCAGTCCACCGGCCAACTGGATCTTCAATATTGAATCCAGTTGCCTGTAGGATAGCCGAAACACTACTGAGAAAATTGAGCCCAAGCCCTTCAATCGGGCCAAGATCACCGTTGGTGACCCAGACAAAGATCGAACCGGTTTCACCCAAGCCAAGTTCCAAAGAGCTACCTGCGGCGGAGTCAGTGCTGCTGGTGCTGTAAAAGACATCCACTCCGCTTTGAGCGCGGACGCTGCCGGAGAGCAAACAAAGCAAAATTACTACCAAACCAATTTGTTTCATTCTACACTTTCTGGATTATGGGTTATTCGACGACCGTGACATTCGCGGAAGCGCTCAAGCAATCAAATTTTCTTGAAACCCAAGGAGCCGTCAGTGATTTTTGACGAACGGATAGAACACTAGCTATTGCTTCGGCGGCTTCGGCGGAAATATACGATATACTGGGCAAACAAAAATGGCCCAGACTACGCCAGTCTGGGCCAAGAACTTCAACTCTAAGAATTCAGTTGCAGAAAACTATTTACGCCGGCGATTTGAAGCAAACCCCAACCCAACCAGACCAAGCAGTGCGAGAGAGGCCGGCTCAGGAATAGTAGCAACAGGCACAGTACTGAATTGCAGGTCGTGGTGACGTGCTACGATCGTACCTGAGGTACCGCCTGAGTTGTCATAAGTAATGGTTGGCGTCAGGGCGAAATCCTGTGCGTTGAGAGTAAAACCATTACCAGCTGTTGAGATGGAGAAGTTAACTCCATTTATGTCGGCATTCCTATCGACAACGCCGCCAGCTCCATCGAAGTTTCCACCAGCAATAGCACCCCCAGTGAATCCATCAAATTGAATCGCATCGCCGGAATCGGTAGCGTTACCCGAAACATCGACCACTGAAAATAAGGCACCATCAAGATTGCCAAACCCGGTATGAACACCTTGGTTAAACGGACTGATCGAGGCTCCGTTCGGCCCAACTCCGGTCGCTCTAACCGTGAATGTTGCGGTGTCGTTTGCCGAGCCGTCGCCGTCAAAATCCAACATAGTGTAGACAATGTCGAAATCTACCACGCCCGCTACCGAAGTGTCCAGCGTTGCCGTCGCGTTGGCGTGCCCAAATACACCAGTACTGCGGAGATCCAAGGCCTGAATGGAAACAATATCAGCAGACGCGCTGCCCATGGCGACTACGGTCGCAACGAAGGAGAAAGCAAGTGACTTAAGTAGTTTCATAGTTGTTATCCTGTGTAAAACTCTAAAAATAGACTGAAAGGCAGTATGTTTACAAAGCAGCGGATTTCAAGCTACGAAACCACTACATTTCGCGCATTTTAGCACGCAAAAGGCCAAATGTCAACAATTCATGCTTGGCTTACTAAAAAAACCAAAATAAAAAGAATATTTTACCTATGCATACTAATTCAGTTTTGAAATCTTAAAACCCAATCCCGAGATCGCATTGCTGCCAATGAAATCTCATCGAGAATACCCACGTTATTTCCCCAAAATCTACGAGTTGCATGGCTAACCAAAGGAATGCGATTTTGCGGCGGCGGCCGATTCGGCTTCGATCTCGACCATTACCATCGGCCGAAGCTCCTCTACATGTTGAGCACTGTCGTCCGATGGAGTGAATGATCCAAAATAGAGCCTGCCAAAACCTCATCACCTGCATGAACTGATGCCTTCGCTGGCCACGAGCACACCCTCTAAGTTCATCTTTCGCAGAAACATTTTCTGGCTAGCGTCGAAGAGCTATCAAAGAAAATGGCCGCGTTTTTTCGATAAAGGTTAATGCTAAACATACACTAAACCGAAAAGGCGACGACCATGGATATATGTAACCCATTCTTGCCGATTCTGGCTCGCCTGTACTGAAAGCCTGCCAGAAATGGAATGAACTCACGAATCCACGTTCCGGTTCCGCCACGCAAAGAGGAGCCGCGGACGACCGCGCGTTCTCGGCGAACGACTTGGCACGCCTGACGCCAACGGACTACGACGAGCTGTCCGATAACAACACCCCGTGCGCTCGCTAGTCACTGGGCTTATACTACTGTATCAGTTTTAGCTTCAGCTACGCCGCTGATACAAGACAAGGTAATGTAAACGTCAGTACATTAACAACCCCCAAGAAGCTGGAATACCATGCCATCAATTAATTCATCGACCATGATCTGGCACGATAGCCGACTGGTGCTGGTCGTGTTGCCCAAATGGCCCAGCGTATTTTTCTCCTCGCCAGTTTGCTCGTCAATCAGCTGACCTGCTACGATCTCGACGTGGCACGTTCCGCACCACGCTTGACCGCGACAATCGCCAATCTCCTCAAACAACTCATTTACGATCAGCTCCATCAAATTACGGTAACTGTGCCGTTGGAAACGAACCACGTTCGATTCACCACGCTCATTGATTACCGTTATCGCGAGCATATCTATTATATCTACTTTCTACTTGCTCAACTCTGGATCCGGGGCTGATTTCGAATCTGCGGCTGGTTCCTGATCTGCTTTGGGAGCCAGTTTACTCACAAGGGCTCCGTCGATCGGCAACACGTAAGTCAATGCTCCAATTGCGCCGCCCGCTGGTGCGTCGGCGTAGTTGTCGTGGCACATGATGCACTTCTCAAACACAACCGGAATCGGTGTGGCCACTCGAAGGTGTCGAACGCCGTCGCGCGTCTCGATTTTCTCAACCCAAGTCTCACCGGCAACCAGCTGCTTGATCGCGTTCTCTTCAAACTCGTCTTCAGCGACGTTTTCATCGTCGTAAGGTGATCCTGTCGCATCGAGCAGCCGCACGCGATGCCAGCCTTTCTTCTCAGCTGACTCAAACAGCAGCTTGAACGCAGTACCTGCCGGGATTTCCTTTTTGTCAGTCACAAAGTTGTCGGTGATCGTGACGATGCCGCCCTTGTAAATGTCATCAAGCATACGGACCTCACGACGCGTTCTCTCAAGCATCAGATCTGTTTCCGTTTCCGCACTTTTCAAGGCGACCGTTGACGGTTCCTGGGCGTGGCACAATGGCAGGAATACCAAAACAGACAGGCAGATGATAATGTATCGAATCATATTTTTTTGTTTTCGGATAAAATAATGATAGTAGCTGAAAAAGGAACTGGTAATTGTTGCACAATCCACCGAATCAGTGTCACGCCATACCGGGAGTTTACGCGTCTTTAATCACAACGTACACATCTCCGTCCTTCACGAACGCTTTGTGCGATGGAGTAGGACCGTTGGCTGGCGGGCCAAGATTCTCCCCGGTGCGAATGTCAAATTCGGCACCATGC
The DNA here is from genome assembly GCA_937967505.1 of uncultured Pirellulaceae bacterium. GTDB lineage: Bacteria > Planctomycetota > Planctomycetia > Pirellulales > Pirellulaceae > Mariniblastus. The sequence continues at coordinate 38,608 of CALCJM010000038.1, forward strand.
CAGGGGCACGTCACAATGCAGTCTTCGACGGATCCACCGGCAAGAGGACTGTCGGTGTGATCGCAGTTATCATCAAGGGCGTAGACTTCATCGCCCCGCCTGAAAATAACAATCGGTCGATCAGCTACCACCAAATCAACCATGTCGCCGTCATCAATCTCTTCAAGTGCCACTGCTTTATACGTGTTCTCTGTCGTCATTTTATCTTATGCCTGTTGTTTTTTGGTGCACAGCAAAAACATACCATTGCCGACAAGGCAAAAACCAGATAACCTTATCGTTTATCTTTATTTAAGCTGTTGTGATGCGATTTGTCAATCGCTATTAACTACCCTTGGCAGCGGGAATTTGTCATTAGAGAGGATTAATAATGAGTGCCACTACCGTGCAAGCCAGTTTTAAAAGGTGTGAGCAAGCGGGTGATTTTGCCGAAGAGTTTTACTCAATTTTCCTTAATGCATCAACTGAAATCGCACCACTGTTTGCAAGCACCAACTTCGAAAGCCAACGTACGTTGCTGCGCGGCACGGTATTTATGATGGTGATGAAAGATATCGACGATCAACGCGCGCATGGCCATTTCGAAAAAATTGGCCAATCTCACGCGCGCGGACAGCTCAACATCAAACCCGAACTCTACGAAGTGTGGCTCGACAGTTTGTGTCAAACGGTAAAACAGCTGGATCCCGAATGGACGGAGGAGCTCGAAGAGCACTGGCGACAGAAAATGCGGCCAGCCATCGCGCTGATTACCTCCATGTACTAAAGTACTACTTTGTTTACACTGGTGAAACTTCACGATAGGCCAGCGAGGGACGGGCGGCCAATACCATTGAAAATGCCGATCGCGCTTGACAGCTTCCATCGCCTTGATATAAACACTAAAATTCGACGCTTTCGGGCGATTTGAATTGATTCGGCACGGGAATGTCCGGTGTAAAACCTGCCTGATCATGCGAGTCATCTGTGCAGGCAGCCGCGGCAAGAGGGCCTTGGAGATCCTCCAGAAATACTCTCAAATATTCGGGCGGCAGCGGTTAGCACGAGGCAGCCTCCGGTGTGGCACCACACCGAATAACTTGAGCTATCGTGCCAGAGTTTGGAATCCCGAAGTTATTTCAAAAATGCTCCATACCAAAGCGGCATAGAGCGGCCGCTGGCTCCGCTTGGCCGGACTATCTCCAAACGCATCATTATCGGTTAGACATAGCTTGGACGATAATATGCCTGAAGGACGCTTTGGTGATTTGAGACATCGAAAAGACGGCGATGATCCCGCCCTGAAATCTGGACTAGAATATGCAAAAACTTAGCGAACGCCTGACCCGTATCAAAGAGCGATTTGAAAGTAATTTGGCTCCCGGCTTTCTCAAGACGCTCAGCCGCGCAACGGACAACCTTGTCAAATCGGGGATCGAAAACCGGGTATTGAAGGCAGGAGACGTGGCACCTATTTTTAGCCTACAGGATCAAAATGGGGAGATGAAAAGCTCCCGGGAGTTGCTTGAAAATGGTCCGTTGGTCGTCACGTTCTATCGTGGGTTCTGGTGCCCCATCTGCAATGCTGACCTTGCGCACTTACAGCACCTGGTCACTGAAATTGAATCAATACCTGCCACACTGATCGCAATTTCCCCTGAAAAAAACGAGTATTCACGCAAGATCAAAAGCACACAAAAACTCTCGTTTGACTTGCTCTGGGACGAAGGCAATGTCGTTGCCGAACAGTTTGGCGTGAAGCACGTCCTGCCGAAGGATGTGATCGATGTCTATCGCGATGGTCTGAATTTCAATCTGAAGCTCTACCACGGTGACAGCGAGTGGGCATTACCGATTCCGGCCCGGTTTCTGATCGATACGCAAGGAATCATCCGCTACGCCGAATCTTCTGCGGACCATACCCTGCGACCTGAACCTGATGATTTAATGCACGTATTAAAAGCGATTATGGCGTAGACGATGCTAACGCGACACAACTACAAAATTAAAGAGATGCTCTTGTGGACCCGCCGCGAGACACTCGTCTTCACCGTGATCGCATCTGGAGTTTGCACGCTTTACGTGCTTGCCGGGTTTTCGTTTCTGCGAGTGCCGTGGGCTCCAGTGGCTGCCATCGGAACTGCGGTCGCGTTCATCGTCGGCTTTCAAAACAATGCTGCGTATGGACGGATTTGGGAAGCGCGAAAAATTTGGGGTGGAGTCATCAATGTTTCGCGCTCCTTCGCCATGCAAGCCGTCGATATGATCTCCAACGCTCACGCGGCAGAACCCGCCAGCGATGCAGAACTGGCTCATATCCGGCAGACAATCATCTACCGTCACATCGGTTGGTTGACTGCACTGCGCCACGCCATGCGACAGCCTCGTTCGTGGGAAGTTCTTCAGCATAACCGAACCAATCAGGAGTGGATCAAGGAATTGCATATCCCGGAGACAATCTTTACTGTGGAAGACGAGTTGTTTCACTACCTTTCGGACACCGAGTGGCATGTCGTGACCGAGCGTACCAATAAGCAATCGGCGGTGCTGTTCTTACAGTCCAATCACTTGCGTGAATTAAAGGAGCGCGGGTTGATTTGGGAGTTTGCATTCCTAGAAATGGAAAACTCATTAAAAGACCTGTTTGATCTACAGGGCAAATCAGAACGAATCAAGAACTTTCCCTATCCACGTCAGTACTCAACACTCAGCCACTGGTTCGTGTGGATTTTCGTAGGCCTGCTGCCGTTGGCGGTAATCCCCGAATTTGACAAAGTAGGCATCCAGCTGACTGAATCGCACCCGCATTTTGGCCACTATTTCGTCTGGGCTTCGATCCCGTTTTGCGTTCTGATTTCATGGATTTTCCATACGATGGAACGTATCGGTCGCAGCGGTGAAAACCCTTTTGAGGGCTCAATGAATGATGTCCCGATCTCCACTATTTCGCGCGGGATTGAGATCGATCTGCGCGAATTGCTGGGGGAAGAACAGGACATGATTCCCAAACCACTGCCCGAAGTTTACAACGTCCAAATGTAGTAAACCGAGTTGTTCAATAGCGATACTATCGGGGCAGAAAGCCTCACGCGAAGGCCCAAAGAAACGGTGGTAAAAAACTTTGCACCTCTGTATTTTTGCACCGTTGCGTGAGGTAGATTCCAAAGTTGTGATTTTAAACGCAAGTACAATGAGAGCCATTGCTAGTTGTGACTTCGTCGCCATATCCCCCGGCTTTCGACATCCAAAGATTCGTTGAGACGATTCTCGTTCCACAGATCCCGCAGATCCCTGCGGTTGCTGAAATGCCTGATTCGGTTTCGAACCTGAAATTCAGAGGTCTTCTCAAGCGCATTTGCATCCCTAGATTCGTCGGGGAAATGAATGTCTGTCAGCCTATCGGAATTTGCCATTTGTGCGACAGTCTCAGGTGTTAAGTTGATATTGGTGAGCAATACGACCCGTTTGGAAAAAAGAATGCGGTCACGACATTTTGTCAATTGTGCGCGCTGTTGAAGCGAGATTCGCCCAAGCCCCGCGCAGTCTATAATGGCCAACCGGATTCCTGTGGCAAGCAGAGCAGCAATGCAGGCGAAAAAATACTCGGCACTTGGCTGGTCGATTTCGCCACTAAGTTCCACGCGCACAAACCCACTGGTTTGTTGGGTAGTGATAAAGTCAATCATCCGCCGCTCCTTTTAATAGTCGCTGGTCGCAAAAACTCTTGTCCCGGTGCCTTCAATAGAGACATTCGTGACCGACGACAAATGTGTGCCACAAAGAAGAAGCATGCAAGGATGGTACGATGGCAGAAAGGATGCCCATTTAACCAGAGTGTGCAACCACAATTGCTCACAAATTCGACTCCCGACAGCTCCAAGGCACGCTAGGCGACCAAAAAATTAAGCTCACCGGACAGATGCCCGTCAGGTCAGGACTTCAACGCGGCTTGAGCAACCGCATCGGCAACAATTTTGGCGACTTCTTTTTCCAACGGGGTTGGTAACAGTCGTTGTGCCGTCGGGGTAGCCACACTGGACGCTAGGGCGTGCGCTGCGGCAAGCTTCATTTGAGTTGTGATGACCGGCGCATGTGCGTCTAGCGCTCCCCGAAAGATGCCCGGAAATGCAAGAACATTATTAAGCTGATTTGGATAGTCACTCCTGCCGGTGGCGACGATCGCAGCACCCCCGCGATACGCATCTTCAGGCAAGATTTCCGGAATGGGATTGGCCAAACCAAAAACAACCCCATTGGAATTCATTGACGCAACGTGTTCTTGGTCAAGCAAATTACCTTTGCTGACCCCGACAAAAACATCCTTACCACGAATCACTTCGGCCAGCTTGCCTGACTCGTTACGTCGATTGGTGAAACCCAGAAGTCCCTGTTTGGTCGCAGTGAGATCGGCACGGCCCGAATGGATAGCACCTTTGGAGTCACACACAATGACATTGCCGACGCTCAGACATTCGCCACCTAATTGTTCGGTGCACGTCAGAAGCTTTGCGATCGCAACACCAGCCGCTCCTGCTCCATTGATGACAACTTCAAAATCGGAGACTTGTTTACCCAGCACCCGGGCCGCATTCAATAGCCCGGCAAAGACGACAATGGCCGTACCGTGCTGGTCATCGTGCATCACCGGAATGCCCAAATTCTGTAACTGTGCCTCAATTTCGAAGCAGCGCGGCGCGGCGATATCTTCCAAATTAACCGCTCCGAAAGTAGGCGCGATCATACGGACGGCTTGCACGATATCCTTCGTGTCGTTTGAGTCAATACAGATTGGCCAGGCATCGAGGCCGGCCAACTCATGGAAAAGCAAAGCCTTGCCTTCCATAACGGGCAATGCAGCGACCGGGCCAATATCACCCAATCCCAGAACTGCTGACCCATCGGTAACGATGGCCACCGAATTCCCCTTTGTTGTTAAATGCCTTGCTTCATTGGGGCAATGCGCGATTGCTTCGCTGGCTGCGGCTACCCCGGGGCTGTATGCAATCGACAGGTCATCCAAGTTTTCCACTTTGAATTTACCGCGTATTCCGATCTTGCCGCGCGATTTTCGATGAAGTTCGAGACTGCGTTCGAAGTAGTCAGGCACAAAGCACGCTCCGGGTTAAAAAATGTTCTTCCCGGATTTCACTCGCAGGTGGGAAGTCTTGGTGGGATTCACACCACTACATTCACAGAAAATGACCAACCTTGAGCCACGAAACGCCCTAAAGGCCCCGCATCAACAAATAAATGATCGTCAACATCGGGGCCAGTCGGTTGAAACTATTCAAGACTGTTTTAGTTCAGCGTCAGCGTGCGCACAAAGTCTCTCCCGGGGGCATGGCAACCAACGCAACTGGTATGCCCCAATCCTGCGGCAACAGGATTCTTGGTGTCAGTAACACTAAGGTTTTCGTACCACCACCAGCCATTCCCTTTGCCATCATCCTCTTTGCTCTTTACCGCCAGTGCCCACCCAATCAGCACGTTATCTTTGTGAAGCTCTTTCACCGCCAGCGACCCAACAGGATGCGTGTCATTACCCTGCTTCATGCTCTCGTCCAGTTTCTTGTTGTAGAACGTTCGCACATCACCGTGTACCGCCGGGCCGGAACTGGACGGATGAACGGTGGAATCAGAAGCAAAGTTGGAGTACTTTTTCGCCACCAACCACTTGAAGACCTTCTCCTGATAACTCGCTTTCTTGTCAGAATTCGCATCCATCGCTTCACCCATGGCTCCCATCGCAGCCTTCATGGCCTTGTCATCCATTTTGGCCTTTGACTGCATGTCGCCTTGCTGTTTTTGTTTCATTACCTGCGGCATCGCCTCACGCAAAACGGGATAGTACTGCGTAAAGACGAAATCAGTCGCGGCACTGGACTGATGGCACGCGTTGCAGGACGCAGTAGGCATCACTTTGGCGGTCATCTCATACTCGGCTTTGTGGCCGAAGCTAAAATAAACCCAACCGCCAGGTTCGTCTTTGAATCGTTTCGAATCCTTGAGAGCAACCTCAAGCCCGTTGAAATCACCCATGAAATAGCCCTTGCCGCTGACGGCCGCCTTGGACCCCACCAGCACCAACTCTTTTGCAATCTGAGTGCCTTCCGGGAATTCGCCCGTTCGTTCAAATGTCGCAAAACTCTCCGGATCAATATAAACATTGTGGAATTCGGGAAATGCAGCCTTTCCGTCGTTCATATCATGCGGTGTCAGTGGCGTACCAATGTAAACCCATTTTCGCCAGCCAACCGGCCGAATAAGCTGTCCATCGTCTGTAAAGCGGGCCTGATAGCCATTGTCCGAACCGCGTTTCTGTGCAGCACTTGTCTGATTGCCGGATTTTCCCTGCATATCTGCCTGGTCTTGCGTAGCAACGTTGCTGGCCACGCCCGCCCCTAACAGCAAGCTTATCGAAACTATTGCGAAAACGATCTTCATTTGACTCACCTTGCCAATTCTTACGGATGGAACACATCAATCTGACGCCTCATTTATGAATCCGTATTTCCACCCACTGGTGTGCCAGCGTTTCTTAACCGTAGAGTGCAAAGGGGCAACAAAAACCGGGAAATTAAATTCAGGAATTTTTTGCCCGAGGACTCCAGAGGAGCGGTTGAGAAAAATTGAATCGGGTTGATTTTGACCTTGCCATTGGGCCGTCGCAATCAGGCTATTGCTCCATGGCTTGCCGCAACCAGGTTTTGGCGTAAGTCCAATCTCGTGACACGGTCCGCCGCGACAGTTCGAGCTCTTCAGCGACCTCGTCCTCTGTCATGCAAGCGAAAAAACGAAGCGTGACAATATTTGCAGCCCGTTCGTCGTGTTTGGCAAGTTCGTCAAGCGCATCGCTCAGTGCCACGATCTCCGGCAAAACAGCCTGCCCTTCGAAATCAATTTTCTCGGCATCCACACGCTTCAAATTACCACCGTGCTTCTCCGTCGACTTCTTTCGCAGGTGATCAATAATGGCGTTCCGCATTGCATTTCGGACCGCACCGAAAAAGTGTGCCTGACTCTCCCAGCCATCCGATTTGGCCACTCTCAGGTACGCCTCGTGCACCAGTTCGGTGCCGAATAACGAATCGTTTTGGGTGAATCGTGACTTCGCAAAATTTTTCAACCGGTCGTAAACGACAGGTAGCATTTCCGAAGAGCTATTCATTGGTTTGTTACTCATAGAGATGTCTTTCAGTTGCCGGTTTTATCAGTCGTTGGATTATTCTGTTGGGCAGCAAATTCACTTTCCCATTCCTCAATAACTTTTTTGACCGCTTCGACCATTTTCGTTTTCGAAGGATCCATGGAATTCAATGCCAGCTTGCCAGTATTGATTGCTTCCTTGTACCTGTCGTTTTGCATGTACAAATTCGCCAACACAAGAAGCCTCCGCGCGTTTGGCTGTTGCAGTTTTTTGTCAATATCACACATTTCTTTGGCGACCAGAAATGCGTCGCTGATCTGACCGGACTGCCTCAAATTTTCTGAAAGGGCATAGCGCGCCCGCATCGTCCTGGGATGGGATTCGCCGTAAAACTTTTTTTCTGTTTTGAGCAACGTGGTAAACATTTGCGTCGCTTCAGCATGTCTCTTTTGTCGCCACAAATACAGACCATAGTTGTGCAATATCGAAGTCGCAAGCTCATGATGCTCACCTCCAATGTGCTGATGGCACTCTGAAACAGCAAGGTCATAGTAGCTGTCAGTATGATCTGGCGGACAACTTTTGGCAACATTTCCCAAAGATACCACAAGTCGATAATCGCCGGGCTTCAGCTTTTTTTTCAACAACTCATAGACTTCCACTTCGATTTCGAATGCTTCGTCGTGTTTACCCAGATTTTTGATCACGCTCGCATACAGCGACTTTAACCTAGCCCACTGGACACTCTCATTCCCATAGACCTCCTCAATGAGGCGGATCGATTTTCCCACCTGTGTCCTAGCATCGTCGTGGAAACGTAATCTCAAAAACGCCTCCCCGATTAACTCCCGCATCTCTGCTTCTGCGGCCTTGCTCTCAATCATCCCCGTATCAAGGCGTCTTCTGACCATGTCGTCCAGCGACTGCTTCAATACGAACCGGTATTGGTTGTTGTTGCCCGAACTCTCGATGGCGATATTTTTGATCGTTTGGGACATCAATCGAACGGTTTCATCAGCTCTGGATTTCTCAAGCAGAACCTGCGCGTGCCGCTCTTCGGCCAATTTCCACTGCTTATCCGCGTTGTACATGCCGACCGATGTGCCGACCAAACCAAGGAGCAAGGAGGCGGAAACCAACGAAATCGCAATGGTTGCCCCACGATTCCTTTGGACAAATTTGGCTACCCGATAACGAGTCGTGGGCGGCCCCGCCGAAACCGGGGCATTGTCAAGGTATCGTCTGACATCAAGTAACAATCCTTCGACGGAGACGTACCGCCGATCCCGATCTTTCTCGAGACACTTCATGACAATCCAGTTTAAGTCATCACGCAGTATCGAACGAAGTTTTCGAGCGTCCGTTTTCCTTGCTTTGGCAATACCTTCCACCTCGCCTGAACTGTCCAGCCTGCTGAATGAGTGAAGAGGCTGTGGCGAGGCCTTCTGAATCAATTCGGTCAGATCAGAAAAATTGATCGACCTAAGGTTCACAGACTCGAATGGCAATCGACCTGACAGCAGTTCAAACAGAAGCATGCCCAGACTGTAAACATCGCAACGGGTGTCAATGTCCATATTCGAGTTGAGCTGCTCGGGAGACATGTAAGCGGGAGAACCGATTACTTGTCCCAATTGAGTCACGTCAGCATTGGCAAATTCGAGCTCGCCAACCGCTTTGGCAACTCCAAAGTCGATGACTTTGGCAACGGGTTTTTTGTCAATCGTTGTTACAAGAACATTCGACGGTTTAATATCCCGATGAATAATCCCTTTATGATGGGCATGTTGAATCCCGTTGCAAACATCAAGGAAAAGCTCAAGCCGCTCCCGAATCGTTAATTGATGCCCGTCGCAGTACGTGGTAATCCGCAACCCTTCGACGAACTCCATCACGAGAAATGGCTGCCCCTCTGCTGTGCTTCCCGCATCAAGAACCTTGGCGATGTTGGGGTGATCCATTAACGCTTGGGCACGTTGTTCGAACTTGAATCGCTCAAGCAAGCGGCTTTGATCACCAATCCCGGCGCGAAGCATTTTGATAGCGACCTGACGGGTAACGGGTGATTTTTGAGTGCCGTGGTAAACGACAGCACATCCGCCACGCCCAAGCTCTCTACCAAGCTCATACCGCCCTACCCCGTCGTCGGCAGAATCCGCAGGCCCTGATTGAATCTCGGTGACCATCACGCGACCGAAATCCAGATTCAGAACTGACTTCTGGCTCTGTTGATGAGTCTTTAGAAGCGAATCGACTCGAGCCCTGAGTGTAAGGTTATCACCACATGACTCCACTAAATAACTCTCGCGTCGATGTCCCTGAAGCTCGATTGCGGAAAGAAAAACAGACTTCGCGCGCGAGGAGAGCGCGGAAATTTCCCCGTCGTCTCGATTTTGAATATCTATTTGGTTCATCTCGTTTCTTATTGCTTGAGCTTCAGCCAAAACAAAACAAGATGCTCGACGAATTAACTTTACAACAAAACACCGCTTCAGACGAGCGAATTCCCTGTTTTTTGCTTTGAAAAAAGTCATTCGGTATATTTGGACGATTTTGGCACAAATCGCCCAACGAGATCGAATACCTGAAGACGGAAGATGCTCGACAGCCGACTTGCCGCACCTATCGCACAATTCTTGTACACATACCCAAGAAATGACATTCAACTCCATTAATTCTCGAGACGCAAAGTCGATTTTTTTGGAGGCTATCGAACTACCTGTTCAGGATCGTCAGGAATTTGTGATCCAGGCATGTGGTGGTGACTCGTCACTGACATCGAAAGTCCATGAGTTGATCGCATTTTTTGAAAAGGATTGTGACTCAATTCTCGACACAGAGCAAATACGTTCAGCCCTTCGCAAGGACCGCAATGCCGCACGGACTCTTTCCGCTGATGTATTGACACACAAAACATCTGAAAACGAGCTGCTGGGGCGGTACATGCTACTTGGCGTTGCCAGTGCTGACAGCTGGGGCACGGTCTATCGGGCAATCCAGATGCACCCTGTACGGCGATACGTTTTTTTGAAAGTCCTTAATACTACAGAATCGGACTCCGTTGTCGATCAAATCCGGTCGGCCAAGTGTACCGCGGCTACGGTAACACACCCGTACATCGCCTCAATATTTGACGGTGGCGTGCACCCAAAGTACGGAGCTTTTCTTGTGCTGGAGTCTGTCGATGGTACGTCAGTAACGCATTTTTGCCACCACCACAGGATGTCGATCCACGAACGATTGTCTTTGTTTATTGAGATCTGCGACGGAATTGAGTTTATCCATGAAAACAAGTGCATCTGCCGCGACCTTGAGCCGGGCAACGTACTGGTAACCGGAGAGAAAGAGACCCCGTTACCAAAGATTGTTGACTTTGGCGTCGCGATTCTTCTGAGCCAGCAATGCAAAGAGCTACGGCATTTGACAGAATCTCGTAGTGAGTACGAATTGCCAGTCTATCGTGCACCTGAGCAAATCCGGTTGCCCGACAGTGAGCTTCGTCGAACATGTGACATCTATAGCTTGGGCGTTTTGCTTTACGAATTAATCGTTGGGGCACCACCGTTTACGGATCAACAGCTTGCCCCTCTTGAATATGCCGAACGGCTTCGATTTCTGTGTGATATCTCGCCGGAGCCGCCCTCTGAAAAATTGTCACCCAGCCAGATCGAACATCTTTGCTCAAATGCGCAACACACCCCCGGTCGGCTTCTCGCACGGATCAAATGCGACCTAGATTCCGTTGTGCTCAAGTGCCTTCAAAAGGACCCTGACAAACGATACCAAACCGTCGGTGAACTGGTCGCTGATATTAAACTGTTCCTCGGTCTTCAACGCACATCAGTCGGCTCATCGAGTCTTCTTTGCAATCTCAAGCGGGTCATTTGGCGAAAGCTTAATCGAGGATAGCAGACTGTGTTTACGACCGAAAAATTTCAATTTTCCAACCGTACCGGCCACCGGCTGGCTGGAAGGCTCGAGCTACCATCGACCCCAAAAGCGTTCGCCATCTTCGCGCACTGCTTTACCTGTGGCAAGGACGCGCGGGCCGCCACACGTGTCAGCCGCGAGTTGGCAAACCATGGCATGGCGGTTCTTCGGTTCGATTTCACAGGGTTGGGTAACAGCGAAGGAGACTTTGCGAACACCAATTTCTCTTCGAACGTTGAAGACCTCATTGCGGCCAATGAAGCGCTCACTAACTCGTACCAACCTCCACAGCTATTAATTGGGCACAGTCTCGGCGGAACTGCCAGCTTACTCGCCGCGTCCAAACTACCAAATATTCGTGCGGTCGCGACAATCGGCGCTCCTTCGGAACCCAGCCACATAAAACACCTGTTGCAAGATTCTCTTGACCAGATCGATTCGCAAGATGCCACGATCGTTAAGCTCGGAAATCGCGAGTTTACGATCCAGCGGCAGTTTGTCGATGACCTGGACTCCGTTGATATGCGGAAGCATCTTGCAAACCTTAAACAGGCAGTCCTCGTTTGCCATTCGCCGGTAGATCAAATTGTTGGCGTCGGCCAAGCCAAACTGATCTACGAAAATCTGAAGCACCCAAAGAGCTTTCTCGCGCTGGATAACGCAGATCATTTACTGCTGAAACAGCGTGACAGCGATTTTGTCGCCTCGATGTTGGCCACGTGGGCCGATCGCTATCTGGTGGGTGATCCGTCTTCGGATGAACGCTTGTCCCCCCAACAGACGCTCGGTGATGGCGAGTTGCGGGTCACCGAAATCGAAGGATTCACGCAAGAAGTACTGACCAATCGTCACCGCTTTCTCGCCGATGAGCCGGTATCTGTTGGTGGAAAAGACCTTGGCATGGCGCCATACGATTTATTATTGGCCGCGCTCGGAACGTGCACTTCCATGACCCTGAGAATGTATGCGAACCATAAAAACCTGCCACTGGACCGTATTTCGGTGCACCTTTCTCATCAACGAATTCATGCCAAAGATTGTACAGATTGTGAATCGGAGTCCGGGCAAATCTCCGTGGTCAATAAATCGATCACTGTTTCCGGAGATTTGACAGATAAACAAGTCAACCGCTTGAAAGAAATCGCCGATCGATGCCCCGTGCATCGAACCTTGATGTCCGAAAAGAAAGTTGAAACCACGATTCATCACGAAGTTTCAGTAACGTAACTTCACTTTTTTGAATTGCGTAATTCTCCTTTAACTTGAAGGACTCGCCGCAGAGAACCAATCCATCTACTGGAGCCACCATGTCACACGGATTTCTAAAGCTACATAAAAACCGTCATACGCATTCCTCCTACCTGACTTTCCTAAAGGGCAGCTTGGGAATGATGTTGAACCCCGAGGGAACGCAGTCGGTGTTTGACATGGAGGATGGATTGATGAAATCGGAAAGCACGAAAGAGTTGCTGCGGTTTACAATAAGGGATCCTGCTGTTCGCGAACTGATCCGTGAGCGTTACTTACAGCCTGTCCCTGACACCGAAGCCCTGAGCAAGCTCCCCAAAGACTCTCTCGGATATCGATATTTTTACCATCTCGACTCTCAAGGCTTTGATCCGGATTACTACCGCAAGATCGAAGTTCAAAATGACATCGATTATGTCATGATGAGGATTCGCCAAACGCACGATGTTTGGCACGTGGTTACCGGCTTTGACACCCATCCACTGGGTGAAATCGCGATCAAAGCCGTCGAACTGGCCCAAACACATCGTCCCATGGCAGCGGCAATTTGCGCCGGAGGTGTGTTCCGCTACATGCTCAGACAGCCCGATGAGTTCGGGGATTGCCTCGATTCAATCGTTGCGGGCTACCATATGGGCCTGCAATCGAAATCGCTGCTTTCAATGAAATGGGAAGATCTCTGGGATCGCAAACTGGACGATCTCAGGGAGCGATTGGGGGTTACGCCGATGGGCCCGCACGGAGGTAAATTGAATGTGCATTTCTCGCCTCAGCGTTTTGCAGTTGCTGACCAAGAGGCTCGCGCCGCGATGTCCGAAGCGTTAAAAAACATGAGCGAAGGACCGGCCTCTGAATCAGAGACAATTGAACACTCTCATATGACAACCATTGAAATGCGTCCCCCATCCGATCAATAAATATGGTTCCTCAAAACAAGGGGGCGCTGTGCGGTCGCGAGCAACGCTTGATCAAACACGGGGCGGAAAGCGGATAACGGACTTGGCAGCGCATTGAACTGACTCCAGAGAAGCTTACTCTGGCGGTTGCGGCGGTTAAGCCACTTGTGCCAACGACAATGAACCTCCAACTTGAATCGCGCAAACGCAGCATAGTTGCTTCTGATTCTGTAATACGTGCAGTCTTGATCCAGCGATGCCAGCTGCGACTTCCATTCGTCCTTCGGCACATAGAAAATGTACATCGCATCATCAACGCTGAACGCGATCGTCGACTTGGAGATGTGCATGCCAAACGCAAGCAAAAAACGAAGTGGCAAGTACGATCGAAGCGAAAGACAAGATCACATTTCCAGCACAACAGGATTGGGTTAATCGACTTGTAACCTAATCTCGCAAGGTTTCTGAATGTCCAAATATACTTCATTCTGCAACAAGTCGAGTCGCGCCGAAACGTCCAATAAAAATGAAATTCTTTACATAATCCCTCAAAGTGCCCGGGCAATTCGTTACGCTTATTGGTTGGTAATGGCTTCCTGTCACAACACTCTGTTGGGATTTCGACGTGATTCACTCCATCAACGAACTCGCCCGAGAAATCGGGATCGCAAATCGACAAAATGACCTGAAGAGACTTCGAGAGTTGGAAAAAACATTCGTCGTGTCTTCCAAGCCGGGTGATCTACCTCTGGTAGCACCAAACATTTCCCTTGACCCCAAAAAAATTGACGCTGGAGACTTGGCAACTGAGTCAGATCGGGTTCTCGGAATCGCCAATGCCCTTTCACGCGCCAAACGAAGGATCTCCTACTTTCGCAGTAAGTGGTCGGGAATCAAACGGCCTGTCATCGTTAGCGAAGGCGACAGTTGGTTTCAATACCCAATCAAGCTTGACGATGTAATCGACGTGTTGATGAAGGACTACCAAATTCTTTCATTGGGAGCTGCTGGAGATTTACTGTCTGATATGGCAGTTCGAGAAGAATACGCTACAACAATCGAAAATGAGAATGCCGACATTCTGTTACTTAGTGGTGGAGGCAATGATATGCTTCATAGCGGTCGCCTGCGCGACTACCTGTTCGATTACGAAACGGGCATGGACGAGCACCAAGTGCTGGACCGCGATTCGTGGGATTTATTTCTGCGACAACTGAAAAACACCTATCGCAGCATCTTCAATTCGATGACTGGCCGGTTCCCTCATCTGCAAATTTTCTTCCACGGCTACGACTACGCACTCCCACGCGAAGGTGGAACCTGGCTGGGAGGTCCGTTGGAAGAACGAGGCATCCCCAAGAAGTTGTGGAAGAACGTGGTCAGAATTTTGATCGATGAGTTCAACGAGGTTGGAAAAAGTTTAGCAGTCGAGTTTGGCAGTCACATCACTCACGTCGACTGCCGTGGATTGGTTGGTGCAACGCCCGGCAAGTGGTTTGACGAACTTCACCCCAAGGATGAGGGTTACGCAAAAGTAGCTGTCAAATTTGCCGAAGCGATTGAGTCTCGCACAAGTCCGGACGAAGAGCTCTCACTCTCAGAGATGGCGGTGACTGCGCTAGGACGAAACGTGCAGCCACGTCCCACGGAAGCTCCAACACTTAATTCACCATTGCCTGCAGCCGTTGCGCAGCAAATCTATTCCGCTGTCTCAAGTCTTTCGCGTCCGTCAACCAACATTATTTCGTCTGAAACCTCCTCGTTGGTGCTGAGCGAGGCAATCATTGATGCCGGAAAAGCCGACGTTGGACCGGTGCTTCCTGATCTACCGGCTTCTCTCTGCATGGCAGGAACCGAAAAACCGGTCGCCCTTACAAAGACTGCCAAAGCAGATCATGCTGCCCTGAAAACCGTCGCCGGTTCGAAAATTTGTACCGTAATCCATGATGTGATTCACTGCATTCTTGAAGACGGCAGTTTGGCAACTGCAACTATTGCACTGCCGGTAGAAGATACCGGTGCTCAACCGTTGGGCAACCAACAACTATTAAGCATGTCCCCCTGTTCATCGTTGGCCGCGTGGCACGCTCATCTTGAAAAAGATCCAATCAGCATTCAGTCCTATCGTGACTTCAAGCAAGTGCGTGACGAATATGAATCTGAAGAATCGGACGAACGTGTCAGCACACGCATGGAACTGCATCCGCAATCGGACCTGTTCTTTCAGGAAAGGCTCATTGGAAAATCAAATCTTGAGCAAGTCAACTTTCTGTCGCGCGGGCAACGTGCCGCCCAAACTGTAGGCCGTATTTCTGTTTTCTCCCAACACGATATCCCAATTGGAACAGGATCCGGTTTTTTGGTCGGTCCCGGTCTGTTGTTGACCAATCACCATGTTTTGGAGACTCTTCAACAAGCCGATTCGGGCAGCTACGTTTTGTTCGACTACGAATACGATGCTGACAATCGCCTGAAGACGACCGAGCGTTTTGATTTATCGTCAGATTTGTTTTTTACGGATCAAGACCTAGATTTCACGTTCGTTGCTGTCGCCATGACAGGCAGCCAAGGCACCGACATTCGTGAATTTGGTGCCATGCGATTGATTGAAGAAAGTGGAAAAGCACTCAAAGGTGAACCGGTTTCTATCCTGCAGCATCCGGGAGGGCTTCCAAAACAGATTGCGATTCGCGACAGCACCGTCGTTGGGCGAAAAGGCGATTTCATTTACTATTTTGCAGACACCAATAGTGGTTCGTCAGGTTCTCCCGTAGTTAATGACCAGTGGTTCCCCGTCGCCTTACATCACCGCAGCGTGCCTGACTATTTTGAGCCGTGTAAATACGTGGCCAACCGTGGCATACGGGTCAGTTCGATCTACACCAAGCTCAGAGCCGCAGCAAATTCAGGCAACAAAATGGCCGAACGCATCGTCGAGCGACTTACGCAACCGGTAAAACCACCGTCTCAAACGACGACCATTGCGGGGAGCGCAAACTCCCAACACGTCACTGAGGCACTTGTTGAACCGTTTCACGAGTTACCGTATGACAATCGTAAAGGATACGATCAAGACTTTCTTGGCTCGCGCGTTCCCATGCCGATGGTCATCGATCCGGATGCGATTGCGGCCCCAAGAATTGACACCACTTCACCAAAGTTCCTGCTTAAATACGAGCATTTCTCATTGGTGATGCACAGAGAGCGTCGCTTGGCGATTTTTACAGCTGCCAACGTTGACGCATCAGCGGCAAGGAAGAAACCGGAGGCCGGCAAAAACTACAGCCGCAAGGCATTGGGCGGACTTCGTGACAACGACCGCGAGAAATGGTTTATGGACCCCCGAATTGCGCCTTCCCATCAGTTACCGGACAAATTCTTCCAGAAAGACAGACAGTCATTCGACAAAGGGCACGTCGTCATGCGAGCGGAAGTCGCGTGGGGCGATTCCTATGACGAACTCCGCCGAGCCAACGGGGACACCTACCATACGACCAACTGTTCACCTCAAGTCGCTGACTTCAACCGCGCTGCATTCGGCTTCCAAGGTTTGTGGGGCCAATTGGAAAATATTGTTTTGGCGGCAGCGAAAAGCGAGAGACTGTCCGTTTTCGCAGGACCAATTCTTTCTGCGGACGATACTGAATTCAAAGGTCAAGGTATGGCAGGGGATATTACAGTCAAGATTCCATCCTCTTACTGGAAAGTAATCTTCACCCAGACGGATAGCGGAATTGAATCGTTTGCGTTTATTCTCGAACAGGATTTATCCGGCGTCGATTTTGATCCCGATGAATTTGGCGTCACCAATGAGTGGGCAACTCGCCGGACAACCTTGGCCGAAATTGAAACGAAATCCGGTTTGCTGAAATTCCAGCCCGGCCTTATGGCTCAACCTGCTTCCGCCAGTTTTTGAATACTCACATGCGTAAAGATGAAGTATTTTGACACCGCGTGACTACTGGCTTGAGCAGTGGGAAAAGGAGGCGATGATTGATTTCTACGTGACACCGGCGGACAAATTGGCCGGGCGTGCTGTGGAGATCAATGCTCAGCGTGATCGCTGGCTTGAAGAGGCACGTGCCAAGCGAAAGCAGAAACGAAGCGAGAAGCGTAATGAGCCAGTTGCCAGCCAGGTCGCTTGAGATTAAAGTGCAGGAATCTGCGATGGAGGATAGGGCGCTGCTGAGGAGCGCCCTGCAGTGCCGAATTCGGAAGTTGGGCGATACCAGTGTGTGTCGCGCGCTTCACTTCCGAGTTTGGCCCGAATGCGAAAAACCTGAGCATGTCAGCGAGTCCTGATGCGTCAGGGGCCGTTATTTTTATCACGACAACTCAAAACCAAAATTCCAGTTCACGCTGAACCAAGACACTTGCCGTTTGAGGTTACCAAAGCTTGTTGCGGATGCACTAACCACAGAGAGCGCGGAGGTTCACCGAGTGTATTGCAATTTCCGATGGTTCACCAAGATTGCCTTTATTTACCAATCAATTAATCAGCTGACGATTGTAATTGAATGGATTGTCACGAGTTCCTCTTGGTGTATTTTGACCATCACTCCCTTCTTGGTCTGTGGAAGTAGCAAGATTGAAGGAATAGGCCGTGCGTGAAAATACGGGCTTGCTAACGCAAGCCCATTTTCCCGCTGCGCTATACTTCGGGTTCAGCAAACGCGCTAATCTTCAGGTACAGTGACATCTGCTGATGAGCTCACCCGTTGTCGGATCGTAATACCTTGCTCGGAAGTACATTAACTGTTACGGGCCGAATAGAAGTCGCATTTTAACGCTGCTTTTGGCCCAATAGCTGTCGAATTGTTTTACGATTGTTACAGCGTTAACTCGGTACAGATTACCTCGCCAATTTATCCCGCACTCGCCTCCGGTTTTTATAAGAAATCTATTGTACCTCGCCGATAACCCGCCCGCTTTTTTCGCTAATATTGCGATGCGGAACATTGCTTTTCGGTGCAGTCATACGGGCGTTCAATGTGAAAGTCTGGATTTTCGCTTCTCAGCAGCAACGCGACCAGCAACTGGCGCTGCTCAAATGTACGCCTTGTCCGCACTGCAAACATACCGGAGCCCTCAATCGACACGGGGTTCTACGAGGATACGACCAACAGAACTTTCGCAACAAAACCGTCCGCGCCTTGCGGATCTTCTGCAGCAATCGAGCCGCCCATCAAGGCTGTGGCAGAACCTTCAGCCTCTGGCTGGCCGACAAGGTCAAACGATTGTTCCTGGACACCCAGCCCCTGTGGGATTTTCTACTGCAAGCAACAACCAGCGGCAATAAATCACGGGCCTTTGATCAACTCGACTCCGCCATGAGCGCCTCGGCACCGTGGAGAATCTGGCGACGCTTTCTCAAGGCCCAGTCTAAGATTCGCACCGCACTGTCAGCCTTGGCCGCTCCGTCAGCTTTGGCTGCTCCGCTGCAATCAACCCATGGCTGTCGTGCCCCCGACGACCCAGAGCATGCCCCGCCGGAGACACCCGAGGCCGCAACGATCAACCATCTCAAAGAAGTCTTCCAAAACGGTTCAGTGACAGACGCCACGCTCGACCCCATCGCGGCCTTCCAAGTGCAAACGCAAAGCTTCTTTTTCTGAAATGCTTTGACGCCGTCGCTAACCGCCAACAGCGCTCATGGTCAACCCCGGTGCCACTCTACCTCCGCTTCAAGCTCCTTCTTCAGCACGCGGGCTTTAACAACGCGGACTTTAACGACAGCTCCCATGACGCTGACTTTGCGTCCTTGCGATGGCCTCATCTCTCCTGAACCAGGGAAATTGCGCGCGACAAAACCGCTCTCTGGCCACTCGATGGCCGGACTCACGTCGCATCTTCTCCCCTGAAAAATTCATTTTTGCCCCAGCAACACAACCCGACGATTGCTGGCGGTATCTGACCAGATCTAGACTCACCTTCACACCTGTTCCAAGCCCCCACTGAAGGAGTGATTGATGAAACGTCCATCCATTTACGTCAAAATGAAAGTCCTCGCCGCGATCGACATCGCCGAAGGCAAAACGCGCGACCAGCGCATCAAAAACGTCGCCGCGATGACCTTCACCGACGAACAAGGGCTGCCCCACTTTCACGGCAAATCACCCAACAAAACCGCCATCTACCGATTCTGCGTCGAGAAAGGACTGCTCAACGCTAACCAAATCGCCCGCAACACCTTCTCGCGCATGGTCAACAAGTATGAATTGCTCAACAAAGACCCTGTTGAGAACAAACGTCGGTTGGCTTTCAGCATGCAGTACGCCAACCAGCTGTGGCAGGCTGACACCATGTTCGGTCCTTACATCGGTTCCAAGCAGGCCAAACTGATCGCCTTTATCGACGACGCCAGCCGCGTGCTGTGTCATGGCGAATTCTTCTTTGAAGAAAACGTCGACTCGATGGTCCGCGCCATCCGCAGCGCCTTTTACAAACGCGGCCTGCCCGAACAATTACTGGTCGATAACGGCAGCATTTACTGCAGCCAGGAAATCACGCTGATCTGCGCTCGGGTGGGGTGTTTGCTAAGGCACACTGCGGTGCGTGACGCCGCTGCCAAAGGGAAGATCGAGCGTTTCTTCCGCCGAGTCCGGGACCAGTTTCTCATTCGCAAATTGGAGCTGACTTCGTTGGAGAAACTCAACCAGCAGTTCACCCACTGGGTCGAACAGGACTACAACGGGACCGTTCACTCGGTCCTTGGCATCAAGCCCATCGACCGCTTTGGAGTCGATCTGTCGCGTATCCGATTTCTTTCTCCCAGTGAGGATACCGACGAGCTGTTCTACGCCCAGAGCCAGCGCAAAGTCAAGAAAGACAACACGTTCAGCTTTCAGGGTAAGCGCTACGAAACGCCGGTGGACCTGCGCAACCAAAAGATCACCTTGCGTCATCAGCGTCATCAAGACGGAGCCGTGATTGTCTATCAGGGCGATCGGCGCGTCGGTAAGGCGCGGCTGCTTGATGCGGTGGCCAACGGGATGATGCGACGCAAAGAACGACCGCAGCAGTAGATGCTGACAAATTGATGCCGGCGTCGGACCACAAACTTCAATTCCTAATTCCTAAATTCTAAAGGTAACTCTCATGATTCGTTCCTACTTCGGGCTCTCTCAAGACCCGTTTGCCCTGCGCGATGTTCAGCTGCTGTCGCATCAACAGGAAATCCACGACACCCTGCGCGTACACAGCCAACAAGGCGGGCTGTGCTTGGTTGTCGGACGCCCCGGCACGGGCAAATCGGTGATCAAACAGTCGCTGTGCGCTCTTCCAGAAAAAGAGTACTTGATCGCCACGATCGCCCGCACCCTGCACACCTATACCAACACGGTGAAAATCCTCTGCGAAGCCTTTGCGAAGCCTTTGGCATCGCGTTCGAAAGCTCGGCGTTTAAGTGCGAAAGAAAACTCATCGAGCAGGCTTTCGCGCTCAATCGAACGGGCAAGATGCTGGTCACCGTGATTGACGATGCTCATCTGATGAGCATGGAAAACTTGCGCAAACTAAGGTTGTTGCTGGAAGACTTTCCCAAGAACCACAACCTGATTCTTGTTGGGCAAGTGGAAATGTTGTCCAACCTCGACCTGAATGTCAATCAGGACATCAAGAGCCGCGTGACGTATTCGGTGATCACGCGCCGTCTGAGTGAGGACGCGATGAAGCAGTTTATCGAAGGCCAGCTTGAGCGTATCGGTTTGGGGCACAACACCTTCACCGTCGCGGCGATCGAACTGATCATCCGCACGGCCGACGGAGTGCTGCGGCGTTGTCGCAATCTGTGTCTGGCCTGCATGCTCGAAGCGGTGCGGGCCTCTGCCGGCACCACCATTGATATCGACATCGTCAACCGCGTGCTGATGCAGCCGCACTGGCAAAAGGAAGTCGACCTGACGGATTTTTGATTTTGAATAATTGAATTTCAATTCTTTCGAGCAACCCTTTCCTTTAACTCAGGAGAATTCTATGATGCGAAAAGATCAGCTGCGTGCCATTCGCAACGACTTGCCGATGAAGTTAACGGTGACTCGGCTTGGCCCGCACGGTCCCTTTGGCAAAGAGCATGACGGTTATTTCCGCTTCCAGTGTCCGCACTGTGGGCAGCTGCAAGCGACGGTGAATCCGGTCAATAATCTGGCTCACTGTTTCTGTTGCAGTAAAAACATCAACAACATTGATTTAATGATGCTCTGCGGCCACGACTTCGTGCCAGCGGTGACGATCCTTGGACGTTGGCTGGAGGAGTATCAAAGTGACTTGGGCCAAACGAAAACGTCTGCTTCTGCCCGTTGAAGGTGATGCGTTGAAGGTGGCGTTACTGTCGTAACCATTTGAGCAAATACTGCACCGATGCGATCGCTGTGCCAAGGCGATCGCATTCTTATGCGCTGCAAGCGCGACCCGGCCGCGTCGATCGAAACAGAAACCGCCCGATGCTAGGGTCGGCCATTGGCATCAGCGCTGTCAGCGATTGGCCAAAGATCGGGTTCAGAGTTCAGAGTCAACCGTTGGCCGAGTTCTGGTCGTAGAGCGGTTCTTGTTGAGAATCCTTCTCCAAAATTCTCAACAATTCGGCCAACCCCCTGAAAACACCCCAAAATCCATACAGTCACAATTCGGCCAAAAATGCGACATCAATTCGGCCCGTAACAATTGGAGGGGGCTTTTGGTTTTGGAGTTGGGACGTCTTGACCGCTTGCGCGAGGGTTGACGATCTAATTGTTGGTTGCTGCGCTGCTCACTCCCTTACGTTCCCGGCGGCTAATCGCCTCTGGTCACTTGCCGGTCGTTCTCGACGCTCCGCACAACCTTGCAAGTGCGCACAGGGGCAACGTGGCCTCTATAAGTGTCCATGGCTCAGCCATGATAGAACCGGCCCTCCATGGCCTCGGACTCCGGCGGTCGCGGCGGTTGAAATTGGAAGGGTGAAAGGTGAAGTGAGAAGGGAACGTTTTGGCATCGCCCTCTGGCAAGGCAACGCC
>CALCJM010000039.1 GCA_937967505.1 uncultured Pirellulaceae bacterium
CAAGCAAGGCAAAAGCGATGCTTTGATGAAATACCTTGCGACGATGTCAAAGTTTCACCGCTACAGTCTCAGGAACCTGCTGATGATTTGGCAGCAGAATGAGAATGCGACGATGGTGGCTGGATTCCGAGCGTGGCAGAAGCTTGGCCGAACGGTCAAGAAGGGCGAGAAAGGAATCGCGATCTTTGCGCCGATGCCTTTTAAGAAGAAGGCTGAAGACGGAAACGGTCAGAAAGCGAAGACTTCCGAACCAAAATCGGATGAGGGAGCACAGATGATGGGCTTCCGAGTCGTACACGTTTTTGATGTCTCTCAGACTGAAGGGGATCCACTTCCGGAAACAGCGAAAGTTACCGGTGATATCGGCGACAATCTGGAACGTCTGAAAAATGTCGTGACCAACAGTGGCATCGAGTTGGTGTTCGAAAGCATTGATGACGGTGCTTTCGGGTACTCGGCAGGTGGCACGATCGTCATCGAAGAATCGTTGAACGACGCACATGCGTTTCAGGTACTGGCTCACGAGTTGGCTCATGAACGGTTGCATCAAGGTGACCGGAAGGGCCAGACAACGAAGAAGGTTCGCGAAACGGAGGCTGAAGCGGTCGGATTCATCGTGGCGAACGCATTTGATCTGGATGCGACATCGCACTGTGCCGAGTACATCCAGCTCTACGATGGAAATTCGGATACATTGCAAGAATCGTTGAAACACATTCAATCAACGGCTCAATGGATCGTCGAATCCATTCACAGCATTGCGCATGCAGAAGCTGAGAACGTT
The DNA here is from genome assembly GCA_937967505.1 of uncultured Pirellulaceae bacterium. Lineage (GTDB taxonomy): Bacteria > Planctomycetota > Planctomycetia > Pirellulales > Pirellulaceae > Mariniblastus. Next base: position 785 of record CALCJM010000039.1, read on the forward strand.
TCTGCGAAAGCGGAGGCGGCTTGATGATGAAGCGTCCATCAAACCCGAAACCGAAGCGGGCGGCTGTCAAACGGCGGCCGCCTATTCGATTGGCCTGCGTATCCTGCGACCGAGACGACTATGATGGAGTATGGCGATTGCCAAAAGACTGGACCGGAATCCAGAAGTGGCAAACGCTTTCCGAGTCGATGAAGGAAGTTGCCGAGAGAGATTCCAGCCGAAGCGTCTTCGACTGGCCCACGCACATGGGCTACTGCCCCGAATGCCAACAAGCCGATTCCTAAATCGGCTGGCTCAGGTTGATCGCACGTCACCAGAGCCAAATCTGGATGAGAAGAAGTGGGCCATCTGGCGTTCGCAAAATCGTTCAAGAATTGAATTCATTCCACGTTTCAGATTTCGCCAAATGACGCAATTGGTTTTCGGCGAACGCTGGCTCAATTTGTTTTGCAAAATTTATCTTGCCAAGAATGTGATTCCGAAATCCGTAAGCGGAAGTAAAGCCTCGATGTTTTGCTTGTGTTTGAACATCATTCTCGCATATGAACCGAACGTTCGTTTTAAGCTCGTTTTTATAGACTCGCGTGAGCTTTGGGACAGTTTCGTTGACACAAAGTCCGAGAACAATTTTTCGGCTTCCCGGACCGCAAACCCGTGTCTTAAGCGTGTGAGGCCTCATGCCAGCCCCTCGCAAAATTTCGTATCCATCTCGAATCACCTCTCCTGCTCGGTCCCTTGAAAACTCATCAAAGCGGCTTAAGAAAATGTCATCAGCATATCGCGAGTAAGTAAATTCATGATAAGCAGCGAGAAACGAAAAATTGTCGTCGATCGTTTTTGACGTTAAATTGGAGAGACGCGGACTGGTTGGAGCCCCTTGCGGAAGATGCCCCAGCCACTCGCAACCGAAGAGTTTGTAGAGGTGTGGCGTGCTTTGCCAACGCGACAGACGGTAACGTTTTTTACTTTTTACGACGCGGGTACAGAGCCTTGCCATTTGAAATGCTATGAGAGGCTGGTAACCCGCAGATGAAAATACGCGATAGACCTGAATTTCCGAAATCGACTCAAAGAACCGTCGCACGTCGAGTTTTATCAACCAGCGGCAACCAGAATGCTCCTTGGCAGTGGCAATAATTGAAGAGCAAGACGAATATGCTCGCGCTGCTGGGTGCGGCGTCAGTTTACTTAGGATCGCCCGATCAATCCATCGTTGAACTCGCAGCAGGTCGGGCTTGGGAACACATATGTGGCGATAGCTTTTCCCCGCCCCCCGTTTACGCATTTGAAAGGCTCTGTAGGGATCACTGACCTCGCGGCAAACGATAGCCCTCATTGACTTGCAACTTACATCCGCGAGTTTCGAGAGATGGTTTAGGGTGAGAACGGCAGGAAGATCGTTTTGCTGAACCGAACTGGCCTGCTCCCACGCCGCCTGAGCAGTAGACTCAGGAACAGATTGTTCCTTCGCCTTTTTAAGATAGTCGCCTTGGGGCCAAATTTCCATTTTTACTTTGAGAGCGGATGCGAAGAACGTGCAGGCACGACCGCATAGACTCCGCGTGCTTAGGTCGTGCCTGCACGACCTTGGTTCAAACGGGAGCTGTATCCAGAAACGCAAACAGCGTTTCAGTTGGACATGCTTGTGGGCAATCCACAGCACCTAACTAAGAATGGTTCCTTGAACCCCTTAGCGACTTCGGGAAATAATAACCGTTTTCAGCAGGCATATCATCAGGCCGATGCTTCTTATTTAGCTTTTTTATTCGTGCGAGTTCCTCTCGCCCCGTGTCACTGACTCCAGTTGCTGCTGAATACCAGCCTCGCGTCTCGCAAAATGCCACTATCGCGGCAGTTTTCTGAGGAGACCATTCGAGTTTTCTTTCAAGCCAAAGAGAATCGCAAGCAGGTCTTCGAAGTAGCGTTAACGCGACTAGAACATCTCGTTCCATGCAAGCAAACTGCCCATTCTCGATAGCCTCCGCGAGGGGCCTGTTCCTTGCTGCCGATAGAACTGAAGCAGCTACGTCAGCGTCTGTTGCCGATGTCGGCCAATCTTCGCCAATCAGACGCGGACGATTGGGGAAAAGAGGTTTCCATTCTTTTCCTCGAGCCCATAGGATGGCCGGGTTGGTATTTGGAACCTTATGTTCAAATGCAATGAACGTAAATGCTTCGTTGAACCCAAGAGACCACCAACTTCGCTTTGTAAGACGCGCGTATTTTTTGCATACACGCCTAACTTCTTCTTCCTCTCCACTCTTCCACAGCGAAGACCCCGCTCTCAACAACTGCCGATAACGTATTTCATCGACGCGCCAGTCATTTAAGATTTTTTCTCGTTGCGACTCGCTGCAACCAAATACGCAAGTAGATACCCGAATGTGTTTCCCAGAAGCCCAACTTCTAATTGTCTTGTTCGAAAAAAAAGCCCATAGAAATTGCCTTAGTCGCTCTCCGGACCCTATCACATCATCTAGAAGGACTATGCGTCGGACTTTCGCATTCAAAAGTTTATTTATGCTTGGGTGGTCAAGACAGAATATCGACTTCTCTTGTGAGGCTTGGCAGTAATCACGAATGAAATTCGCCGTTGGCCCTTCGCTACCAACGGAAGCTCCCAATCGCAGTCGATCCGGGTTTTTAGCTGGGGCTACTGGATCAAAATATGGTTCGGGTTTCAAGTCGGAGCGAGTGTCGAAGCAGTCCTGCGTCACCGCAACTTTCTCTCCCCCTACCATTAAGTATCTGCTGCCCTTTGAAACATTGGCCACGGGCAATCGCCCGTGTTCCGGGATGATTTTGTCGATCTCACGTATGGCATAAATTGCAACTGGAACGTTACTGTCGGATTGGCAAATCTCGTCTAATTCGTTTTTCCATGCTGACTCAAGCATGTTTTGCGATACGAAGTGCATTCCATGAAGCATCGCTCGCGCGGCATCTATGTCCTGCTCTTTGAACTGCAACAGCCATTGTCTCGCTGCATCGGTTTCCAAAATAGAAGCCACTTAGGATTTACCTCAAGAAAAAACGCTTACCTACGTATAGAAAACACAGCATTCAGAAACACTCGGACTGGAACTGATAAGCCAAGCTGCAAGTCGAAAAGTATATCAGCAAAAACAAGGGTGGTGCCATTACAGGTTAGAGTTAAACGGTTTTACCACTGTTCGTCGCATTTTTAACGTTGACGCAGGAAGCTCATTGAAGCGTTGCTTCTATCGGGCTTTGTTGACAGCTCGTATGATGTTGAGCAACTGTCGTTGCACGGGAGCGTAGCGGGCATATGGCACTCGGGCGAAATCTTGGGCGAGTGATTTCGCGTTTCGGTGTGTTGCTCGATCGAGGAAGTTGCTTTTGGGTTGCTTGTAGGTTGGGCCGTCGATGCGGACCCAGGCGTGCCACTTGGGTTCGCCGCCGCCCTTGGGCGTGATCGGGCTGCGTCGGTATGAAATCGAATAGCCCTCAAAACGGATCGGGTGTCTGCGGCAGTCGCGGATCTGGTTTCGCTCTTGCTGTTTAAATGCGTGGTCGCCTTCGGTAGCGAAAAGTACGAACCAGTTCCCGTGGCGGATGTACACACGCCACGGTGCACCACTTGGATCGGCTTCAGCCAACAGCGCAGGCAGTTTGGAAAAGAAGGGGTCGTTCTCGGGGGTTTCCATTGGCTGATAATGTGGAGGCCGCCACGCACTGAGGATCGTCTTGGAGTTATAGTAAGATAAATCAGCGCTGACGCCAAAAAACAGCAACAGCAAAGCTGCGGGACGCCAGCGGTCCGATCTCCTTGCCCAAACAATCAGCGCAGCAAAGCCAACACCGAGTATCAAAAAAACCGCTATGTCTTCTATCAGTTCATCCAGCCGATCAAAGGAGGCCGAGATTAAAATCAGTGGAATGATCGCCGCGACCATCACGCAAAGCGCGAGAATCGCTGAGCCCTTCTCGGGGCGAGTATTCGGCATGGTCAACGCGCGATGCAGCAAGGCTCCAACGATCAGGCTAATGATGATACCAAAGATAAACAGCGCATCCGAAGGACGCCGGAACAGATCAACACCCGGCACCCAGTCGTACAGAACTTTAAACACGGGCGTGTACCGCCCGAGTGCATAGATCAGAGACACGATGGCCATGATCGAAAAAAACCGCATCCCCGGCGCGAACAACTGTCTGCGCGCAACACCAATCCATAGGATCAACAGGGAAGCCAAGGTTCCACAATAGAGATAGATCATCCCACGATGGATATTTAGCGTGAAGTCGCCCCAAGCTTTTGACGCCGGCCCCCAATGCGTTCCAAACTTCTTGAACGATCCGAAATATTCTGGAAACAGAAAGCTCGATATTTGAGGTGGAGGCAGCGACTGCCAGCTCGCTTCGGTATAACCAAAACTGGGTCGATTGCTTTGTCCGATGAGTTGAAATAGTAGCAACAGCGGCACCGCCGCCAATAGCAGCGCGAATACGCCACCAACGACGACACTTCCGTGGCGACGGAAAGCATAAGGTGCTGAGAAGTCCAAACGCGATAACCAGTAAAGAAAGAGAAACAGCGCTCCGAGATACGCCACATGGTTTCGGTCAATTAATAGCAGTCCAAGTGGCGCTCCAAACATCAGACCGCGCCAGAACCCGCCAAACTGGATCGCGGCCTCCAAGCGCCACAAGGTAACCGCGATCCACATCGTGCTAACCGTCATCAACAGGTGCTCGAGCCGAACTGTAAGCGCGCCGTTCATCATAAAGCTAACCGCAGCGATCAACGATGCCTCGTCGCGCCAGCCGCGCAGCCGACCGTATGCAAAGATCGCCATCGCGCCGATCAAGATATGTGCGAGGTGGACTCGGTCTACTAGGCGCATCGAGGGCTTGTCGCTGAGGATCGCCGGCAACCACATGCTTGGCGTCCAGATGACAGATTGCGGATCGGCAATCATCGGGAACCCTCCAAAGTGATAGGGGCTCCATGAAGGGTCCTCCCCGGCATGCCACGCCGAAGCAACAAATCGGATCATGCCGTAGAAGTGGTTCTTTGCGTCGTACGGAATGATCCTTCCGTCAAAGAACCATGTCCAACAAAATGCCAGCCAGGCGGCGACCAGAGCAAGCAGGTAAAATGCCGTTTGTCTGGCAGGCGAATGACGGGACATCGATAGAAAGGTCACAAAACTATCTTGAACCGCGCGCTAAGATGCGCGTTGCCGCGAAGCAGGCTCATGAGATTTGTGGACTTTCGCCTTGGTGGGAGCCCCCTCAAAACCGACCGTCTGGGAGATCAGGTATAATGGGCGTTGTTTTACTTCAATCAACACCCGACTAAGATACTCTCCGATGATCCCCAACCCCAAGAGCTGAACGCCAGAGAAAAAGCAGATTGCCACCATCAACGACGCATAGCCAGGCGTCTCGATTCCATACATCATCGTCCTTACCGTCAGAAACGCGCCGTAAGCGAATGACGGAATA
>CALCJM010000040.1 GCA_937967505.1 uncultured Pirellulaceae bacterium
ACCATTAAAGCTTCCAGCTCCAAAACCCGCACCAAATACATTCGTCGATCAGAGTCCTGAGGGGCTCAAGCGGAGACTGAAAAACCGCCTAAATCACCCACAAACTCTTCCGAAGAGCCCGTTTTAGAGGTTGTCTTCATCCGCTGAATCGTAAGGACAGCTCTCCCGACTTGCTTTCTCCCCGTATTTCTCCCGGTAAAAACAGGCCTGCTTCGCGCGACAGAAAACTGCGGAATGCAGGACGACACTGCGGGCTAACGACGCCGTCGCACGCTTAACCATCCGGTCAGCGCAGCCAACAGGAACGTGCTGGCGGCAGGTTCCGGGATCGCCACGACCCCGGCAGCGGCGCGAAACAAATTGATGGCGTACTGCCGGTTATCAAAACGGTTAATGTCCGTGCCGGCTCCGTTGGCGTTGAAAAACGTGTTACGATCAAAGTGCCCAATCAATCGGCCCTGGTCTGCCGTTGCAAACAGAATCGCCGCATCGTTCGGGCCAACGGCTCTTACAGACCCTTGGTTATCACCGCCTGCCCCGTCGTTCAATCGGGTCCGACCTTCAGCCAGCGCCAATATGTTTACGCTCACCCCGGCAGTGGGCGTTCCCACTTCAATGGGGGTCACGCCTTCCCCATCAATGCGATTGACGCCCGCGAAAATGGGATCGTCGGGGATCAAAAATTCACCGTCGCTGCGATCGATGGAATACGTGCCACGATCCTGATTGACGATCAGCCCAAAACGGTCTAGGAATTGTTGGTCGGAATTGGATGCGTCGGCCCAATCGCTGCCAAAGTTTGCATCGCTAATGAAGATTGCGCCGCCTCCACTACGAATATAATTTTCCACCGCATCAACGGAGTCCGCGGTGTAGACCGCGTTGTTGGATCCAAAAACCAATACGTCGTAGTCACTCAAGCCGATGCTGCTGAATTCAATTTGAGCACCGTTGGTCTGGCCAGTTGCCGGAGCCCCTGTTTCCGTCGGTTCGATTAGTTGCTCGGTCTGAAATCCGTTTGTCTCCAAGGTTTGCCGAAGCTCACTCCAACCGTGATTTCCGCGTGCTGTGCTGGTATTAAAGATGTCGGCCAGCTGTTCGGTGCGCGATGCATCATTACCGGCTTCCAGAAAACCGCCGCTACGATCGGCTCCACGAATAAACAGCACACGAGGCCCTGTCTGAGCAGTTGCGTTTTGTGCGGTTGTGTTTCCAACCGCAGCAACCAACAATAACAGCAGACAAACGAACGGTTTGGCAATGACTAATTTTTTTCCACTCGATAACACATTCATCTTTAAGCTAAGCTCCCTGTTGAGTTCAAATTCGGCGCAGAAATTCGACGTTTACTGCTTGGGTGATTGGCAGTTGAGATTTATCGTTGGCGATGCTGCCAGCTTCGCTCCGACGCTGGCGGCGTCGGCAACGGGTGATAAACTCTTAATTGCCAGTCGCCTTACGGAAGAACACCGATAGCACCGCCATCAGGATGATGGCCGGGCCGATCGAGGATCTCAGGTACAGCAGCAGGGAAGGGGGAGGTCAGTTTGAAAACTGTCTATCGTTTCGTGGCGGTAATTTAGCTGCTCGTTGGTCCGTATTCAAGCTAAATGCCCGGAAGGCCAGCTTGAAAACAGAAGAAGTCCTCAAAACCGACGGAAATGGCAGGGATCTGGCCGGCTGTCGTTGCCTGCGGCTTCTCCCTGCTCTCCCGCAGTAAGGAAGGTTTACGCAATAAGGATCCTGACGTTTCCCTTAAACCCGAACGTGTCTTCGTCTGGTGGATAAAACAAGCCCCGCAAGGAATAGCAATAAGAATGAAGTGGGTTCGGGTACAGAGGCAACCACCGAAACGACCTCTCTTGAGTTGAGCTGGCTAAGGTCAAACTCTCTGCCGACCAGATCCGGGAGAATGACGGAACCGAACATTCCTCCGACGGCTCCCGCATTGAAAATATCGAACACGTCCCCCACTTGCGGCACAAAATCATTCAGCAGCACGATCGATAAATCACCATCAAGCAACAGTTGTCCGCTGACATCAAATGCATCGTACTCATCACCTCGAAGTCGTCCTCCAAGTTCAATGAGTGTTGTCGACGTATCGGCGAACTCAAGATTGCCCTCGAAGTTGATCAGTGCCGGACTATTGCCTGGAGAGAACCCGCCAACAAAAAACACGTCCCCGGTTCCCGAAAATGATCCAGTGCCTTCTACGTCCCCTAGGAATACTATATCGCTGTCTTCAAATGTTCGAATATTTCCATTGTTGATAACGTCATCCAGATAGACGACCGTGGCATCGTTGGATGCCGAGATTCGACCATCTGCCTGATTTACCAGATCCCCTTCAACCGAGTTAAATCCTTGCACAAAGTCCAGTGCCCCTGCGTTTAAGTTGAAACTGCTCACAAGTGCACTATTGCGACCGACGTAAAGCCCCTCATTTTGAAAAGAAACGGATTCCAAAATCCCACGATTTTCAATCTTTCCTCCATTTACCACCCAACCGTTATTGCCTGAGAGGGCCGTGCTGCTCTGAAGGACCGTGCTGCCAACCGTGAGGTTTTGCGCTTCATCGATCGATAGACGCCCCGCATCGACCACTAAACCGCCGATAATTTCGCCGTAGCCCGAGAGCGCTGCTCCATTCCCGACGACAACGTTCTGCTCCAAATTCAACCGCCCTCCCTTAAGGACAACCGATGCATTTTGTCCGGCAAAAACCGATCGCGCGTTGATGACTCCACCGTTTTTTACCTGCAAGTCAATCAAGACGTCCGCATCATCATTGCCCACAAGGTCGATTTCACTCGCATGGTCCCATTGAGCATCGTCAATGGTAATGCTGCTGGGTTTGACCAGTGTTCCGGACGAACCGAATTGAAGGTCATCAAAACTCCTTAGCTGAGCTCCATTGCTAACATTAAGTTCACCCTGACCGATTCTGAGAAAAAACGTTTCCACGCTGGTCCCAACGTCAACAATATTGACGATCCCTCGCGCTCCAGTAAATGTGTCAAAATCACCAACCCAAATAAAATCGATCTGTGCGCTAGAGCCTCCGGTTAGATTGGTTTGCCCCACGCCGCCTTGCACCCCGTTGAATAACTGATCCAGAGACAGGTGACTGCCGAAGCCATCGACATTCAAAAACCCACTGGCACCAGGCTCGAATCCGGTGATGATCGAGGAGGCAGTCAATCGTGCCCCATCCCGTATCGATACGCTGCCCGATGTTCGGTCTCCCGAGAATCCGCCAATACGAACCCTCCCTAGATCGCCACCACTGTTAATGGATACAATCGGAGTGTTAGATGATTGAATAACAGTCCCCTGTACTTCAATCGTTTGGGAAAAAACCTGCGGATAAGCAGAGAAAAAAGAGAGCAGCAGGAGACCAAAGGTGAGGCAAAAAGTGGTCCGTAGGCGGATAGTCATAATGAGAAATCCTTGGAGTGTTTGGAAGTGGATAACAAGAACGTTATCTCGGCACAGTATCAAGAGTTTCTCTGGCTCGCAACAAAAGCCCCGCTGGGCTAGCGTTTGCCATTGCCAAAAATTGTAAAACAAGTTCGTTCTCAACCTTTGATTTTGGCGAGGATACACCGCCGAACGCTCCAGCTAACGCAACATGGCCAAAGTAGTACCAGCCTTGGCGGGTAAACCCAACCTCTTGATTGAATTAAAACGCAGTGCCCAGTTGCCGGTAAAACCACAGTCAAGTGTTAATTAATGCTAGCCGGCCACCAAGCTTTATTAGATGATCTAACACGCACGAAAAATTGGTTCTTCCCGGATTTTGGTGGTTGGCGGGAAGTCGCGGTGAGATTCGCAGGAAGTATTAAATCCGCGGGCAACCTTGAGCAAAAAAATCCCCGGAAGTCCCAAAATTTGATGCCAGAGCGTTCGGCTTACACAAACCTGCCCCACCCACCGACACAGAGTGAGGAATCACAAGAATGACCTATTTCAAGTTACTGATTTTGATCGTAGTGTTCGGCACTTCAACCTTGGCAAGTCAGGCCCGGGCACAAGACGTGCCGGCAACCGATTTTCGCTATCAGCCGGATTGGGAATCAATCCGCAGTCGTTACCGGTGTCCCAAATGGTTTCGTGATGCAAAATTTGGAATCTTTGTTTTCTGGGGACCGGCTTCGGTACCGGCAGTGTCCGACGACAAATACGGAATGTGGATGTACCGCAAAGGTGCCACCCGGTTGGGAATTAATGTGGGCAACTACCATCGCCTGCATTTTGGCCCACCCTCCAAATTTGGCTACAAGGATTTCTTTCCGATGTTTCAGATGGAGAAATTTGATCCTGTCCAGTGGACAGCCTTGTTCAAGCAGTCAGGGGCGCGCTATGTCGTTCCCGTTGCCGAAATGCACGATGGCTACGCCATGTACGCTTCCAAGCATACACGCTGGAATGTTGTGGACGTTGGGCCCAAAAAAGATGTCATGCGATTGCTAGTGGACGAGATCAGAAAAACCGGGATGAAGCTTGGCCTGTCATCGCATTTCGCCCTGAATCGCGAGTACTATAGCAAGAGCATACCGAATGCGGATACCAATGATCCCCGGTATCAGGATCTGTACGGCAAACCTGTCGATCCCAAAGCACCTCCGACCCAAGAGTTCCTGGGGCAATGGTGGAACCGAACCACCGATATCGTCCAGCAGTACCAACCGGATCTGCTATGGTTTGACTTTGGGCTGGATAAACCCGGTTTTGAATCAGTCCACCAAAAGATCCTCGCCTATTACTACAACAAAGGCCTAGAGTGGAACAAAGAAGTCGTCTTCCAAGACAAAAATATGAAAGGCAATTCGTTTCCCGAAGACCTGATCGTTCTCGACCTGGAGCGCGGACGCATGAGCGATATCAATCCTCAGCCCTGGCAGACGGACACCGCCGTTGGGAAAATGTCGTGGACCTACGTTCACAACGAAAACTATAAAACATCGGACTACCTGATCGATGAAATGGTCGATATCGTCAGCAAGAACGGTTGCTTCCTGCTTTCGATTGGCCCTAAAGCCGACGGTACCATTGGCGAAAACGAAACCCGGATACTCAAGGATTTCGGCGTTTGGCTTAAAATTAACGGCGAAGCGATTTACGACACGCGCCCGTGGAAGATCTACGGCGAAGGCCCGACGCAGATCAGCACCGGGCACCATTCGGAGCACAAGAACAAAGATTCTGTCGCGGCGGATATCAGGTTCACCACCAAAAATGATACGCTGTACGCCGTCTCATTGGGCTGGCCCGAGAACGGTGAATTCTCGATCAAGTCCTTGGCGAAAGGAAATCCATACGAGAAGCGCGAAATCGAATCGATCCAATTCATCAGCGCCAACGCAGAAGCCGAATGGACGCAAACAGACGAATGTTTGTCGATCCGCACGACAGAAGGTGCTCCCTGCCAAGCGGCCTATGCATTCCGAATTGAATTCAAGCATTAATCCACTTCCAGCCAGCCCAATAACCGTCGGCGGACACCGGCAGCCATTGTTCTCTGCTCCCAATAAATGACCAAAAGATCCTTCATTTGGGGATTTTGCGGTTTAACCCACACGCGTGTAGAGCGATCATTTAACGATCGTAGCCGCTTCTCTTCGAGCGGCATCTCCCTCTCAGAGATATCCCTCTCAGAGAGACCAGCTAACAACCAACTGCCGCCGATCTTCAGCCACCACATTCCCTAAAGAGCCTAAAAAGATAGAGTAATTTGATGAATAAAAAACTGACGGTCGCCGTAATTGTGTTGCTGGCAATGCTGAACAACTTCCAAGCACCGGCTCAATCTCAAACCCTGGCTCAGGATTCGGCACAACCTCAGGCCCAAGAGATCAACATGCTGTTTATGGGGAACAGCTTCACCTTTCGTCACGACCTGCCGGAATTGGTAAAGCAAGTATTTGAAGAGGGACAACGCGGTTTGACCATGCATGTCGAAAAAGTGGTCTATGGCGGCCAGGACTTGTTCCGGCACCACGATCTTTATCGCTCGGACACGATGGTGCGGCTGAACAGCATTACCGTCGCCGAGGTCGAACAGCGGATTGACCATATCTCGTCATTGATCGAAATGGAGACTGCGCCTGATTTCTTTACGGCATACTGGAAGAAAGCCGGACTTAAACCGATGAAGTGGGCCAAACTTAAGGGAATTTTAACCAACGCGCGGAAGAAACAGCGGGCGTTGATCAAACGTATTGAAGCGCACAAGCGGGTAAAGTGGGACTACCTAGTGCTGCAAAGTTGGCGAGACGTGGGCAGTAATGTGGATGCGGGATACGCCGAGTACGCTCAGAAGTGGGCGCGAATCGCAGAGCAGGAGGGCATCAAAGTGATTCTGTATATTACCGCACCGCACGCACAAAACGCCGCCCCAGTAACCGCACCTTTGAATCCGGAAAAAACCGAAATGGAGATGAAGACGATCCATCAATTGGTTGACCGTATCAATCCATATGCCGTGGTGCCGGTTGCCATTGGCATCAAGAAGGTGCAGCAAAACGGAACGGATCTGAGATTCCGCTATGTTAACGACATGCACCCCAACCAGACATCCGCTTTCCTAGCTTCAAATATGTTCTACGCTGCATTTTTTAAGAAAAGTACTGAAGGTTTCATGTACAACACCGTCGTGGAGACCAACCCCAAGGGAAAAGGTAAGGGCAAAGATCCCGATGGCGATGACGCTCAGGTGGTCTTTGATGATGATACCAAAATTCTTCTTCAAAAAGCGGCCCATGACGCGGTGGTTGAATTTTATTCTGGATCAGACAAATAGCAGGATGATTCTTTCTGTCTCACTGCTGTCAGGATCTCAAAAGCAATTTTATCCCGGTGGTGTGTACCACCGGGATCATTCGCTTGTCCATATTTTTTTCAGCATGTTTTTCGCAATGGCCACAGGAGCGGGGCGCGAGAACAGGTACCCCTGCCCCATTCGACATCCCAGTTTTCGCAACGCTTCAAGCTGCTGGTGAGTTTCAATCCCCTCGGCAACCACCCGCAGATTCAGGCTTTGTGCCAACGTAACGACGGTTTGCACGATCGCCGCGTGTTTGGACGAATGCGTCATTCCGCTGACGAACGATCGATCAATCTTGAGCACATCAATTGGCATCTTGTGCAGGTAGGACAGCGAGGAGAACCCGGTGCCAAAATCATCAATACTGATTTTAATGCCGGTCTTTCGTAGTTCGTTCAACAGATCAATTGTCTCTTCGGTGTTTTGCATCAGCACGGTTTCGGTCACTTCCAGACGCAGCAGATGCGGTTGAATTCCGGTGTCGGCAAGAACCTGATCGACAATCGAGACAAAATCCTCTTTGGCGATCTGACGAATCGACACGTTGACACTGACAAACAGTTCGACTTCATCAGTCTGGTTCCAGCGTTGAATTTGTTCACACGACTTCTGCAATACCCACTGGCCAATTTCGCCAATCAATCCTTTGGCTTCGGCGATGGGAATAAAATCAGCGGGGTTCACGCTGCCGTGGACCGGATGCTGCCATCGCAAGAGCGACTCAAAACCAATCGTTTTTGATGTCTCGATATCCACGATGGGTTGATAAAACACGGTCAATTCGTCACGGCTGATTGCCATTCGCAGTTCGTTGCCCATCTCCAGCACCATTGCATTTTCATCAAGCATATGTCTTTCGAAGACACAGAACGCCTTGCTGGGTTGCTTTTTTGCCTTATACATTGCGGCGTCGGCCTGACTGAGCAGCGTTTCGGCGGTCAAAGGCTGTTGGTCATGTTTCAGCAGCATGCTGGTTGCCAGAGAGATCCCCATGCTCGCGCGGGTTACGATCTCGCGATCACCCACCCGAAACGGTACCGACATCGCGCGATGAATGCGGTTGGCCACGTGAATGGCATCTTCAGCAGAATCGATTGATTCAATGATGACCGCGAATTCGTCACCACCAAGTCGCGCGACAAAGCACTCTGACGATCGAATCGCGTGTTGAATACGATCAGCTACCGCAACCAGAAATTCGTCGCCGACCCGATGTCCCAGGTGGTCGTTAATCAACTTGAAGTCATCGACATCCATATAGATCACGGCAAACCAGCGATCGGGACGGCGTTTCAGTTGCTCCACGGAACGTTCGACACGATCTTGAAAGAGAACGCGATTGGGCAGCCCCGTTAGCGCGTCAGCAACTTTCCCGGCCGTGATGTCTGTTAGCGATCCCGAGATTCGACAGGGAATGTCGCCTTTGCCCCGAAAAGCTAATCCGCGACACAGCATCCAGCGAAACCCATTGTCTTTGTCCAGCATTCGCAGTTCGGTTTCGAAGTGCTCGGTTTCACCACAAAGGTGTGACTCCAGCAGTGCCGTTACCCGAGGCCGGTCTTCGGCGTGGATCAGATCCATCCACTGGTTTCCGTGGGGCGTAGCGTCGGAAGCGATACCGACCATTTCGCGCCAACGTTCGGACAGGTACAGCTCTCCCGTCAGCAGGTTCCAATCCCAGATACCGTCATTGGTCCCTTGGGAGGCTAACGAGTAACGTTCCTCGCTCTCCTTCAGGGCCTTTTGAGTTTTCTTGATTAACAGCTGGTTGTACAACCGCGCCAGCATAATGTCGTTGTCGATGGGTTTGTGAATATAGTCGTTGGCACCGGCCCGAAATGCGCTTAGAACTTGCGAGCGATTCTCCGAGGCGGTCATCACCATAATCGGTAATTCCGAATGATTGTATTTCTGCCGGAGCAGGCGAATCGCCTTCAGCCCGTCCATGACAGGCATCTGAATATCGGTTACCACAAGGTCGATGTCATGGTCGCGCACCGCCTCCAGCATGCCTCTGCCGGTATCGGCCGTTTCGACGTTATAGCCCGCTTCGCGACACAGGTGCCCCAGTCGCATTCGGGTCACTTGCTGGTCATCCACCACCAGGACGGTAAACGCACTGTTCTTTCCGCTACGACCGGGGGTCGAGTTAATCGAGGCGTTTGCTGCCGCACCAATAGACAACGCTGCCGGGTCAAAAGACGGGCAGGATTGAATCGCCGATGATGTCAGGTCAGTAGTCACGCAGTTAACAATATTGAGGAAAACGATTTAATAAGGGTGATAAATATCGGCAGGGCAACTGAGACTCCCGGCCTATTCCAGCTTCAGCAACGACTGGATCAATTCCACGGTCGCGATACCGCGCACACGCAGCTCTTCGACCGCCCCCGGGATGACGGTGGTTTGGCGATCGCGGGCAGCAGCTTCCAAGGTTTGAGCCGTTTGGTAGACGGCCGTTAAACAACTGTCGCCGGCCGCCCCTTTAACCTGATGCGCGATTCCGGCCAGTTCTTCGAAATCGTCGTTGGACTGAGCGGTCGCTAGATCTTCGATCTGCCCCGGTAGGGTCTGCTCCATGATCTGGAGTATTTCAATCGCAAAGGCTTCGTCGCCACTGCATTGCCGCATCAACGTCTCAATCGCCACCAAGGTCCGGTCAAAGCGCTCGCCAACATTCAATCGGGATTCCGGATCGGTATTTTTACTGCTAATGTTAGTTACACTGGAGGTTGCCATAGGTGCAACCTGCGATTCTGCCGACTTGTTCAGTGATGTTGAATCCGTCCGATTCACCTTCGTTCCATTAGCGTTGGAGCTGCCGGAAGGTGCGAGACCGAGGGCAGACGAATCTTGCGACGGGCAGGGGCAATTTAATTCGCCGCCCCGGACAAATTTCTCCATGATCCTGCCAACCGAGATCATCGTGATGGGCTTACAAAGGTAATCATCCATTCCCGCGTCACGACACTGTCGTCGAATTCCCTGAACGACGTTGGCCGTCAACGCCACGATAGGGATGCGCGGTGTTTCACCGGGCAGCGTTGATTCCCATTGACGGATCGCGCGCGTTGCGGCAAGGCCATCCAAAACGGGCATGTGACCGTCCATCAGGACAAGTCGATAGTTCCCTGACTTCACTTTTTCCACCCCCTGCTGTCCATCGCAAGCATGTTCGGAGGTAAAACCAAGTTCAGACAGAATCTGCTGCGCCACAATACGGTTGACGTGATTGTCCTCCACCACTAGGACATCGGCATTGTATTCCACGGGAACTTGCGGGCAGCGGTCGGCCGCAATGTTGTCCTGGGGCGATTCTGTTTCCGGTTGGTCGCGGAGTGCGTCCCGAGTTTTGGCGGAGGATTCCATGGGGGTCGCCACCGTCGAATTCGGAGCAGCAGCGGATTCCAAACCACCCGCAGTGGTAGTGGAGGATTGTGATTTGGCGACCGTAGGCGTGGGCTCCGGTCGAGTTCGTCCCGCGATGCGTTGGGTTTTGACCTGGGATTTAACTTGGGATTCCGCCTGATTGTTGTACAGTGCCTCCATGGCTGAATCCAACAACCGACTTTGACGAGCGGGTTTGGTGATGGCGTGTGAGATGCCGACAGAATCCATTTCTGCCTGAGACAATAATTCGTAGTTACTCGACAGCAAAATCACCGGGGTGTTGACCAGTTCGGGTTCCTGCCGCATCGCCACGGCGACATCGCGGCCATCCATCTCCGGCATGCAGAAATCCAAAATAACCAGATCAAACGGCTGGCCGATCCGGTCAGCAACCAGCATTCGTTCAACCGCCGTAGTCGACTCTTTGTTCACGCTGACCTTGAATCCCCAGTTGCCAAACTGGTTGGCCAATATCTCGCAATTGGTAGAGTTATCGTCGATGATCAAAACGCGCGTGTCTTCCAAATCCTTCAACAGCCTACCGGGCTTTACGCTTTCAGTTCTTTGTTCTTGAGCGATTGCCATTTCGATCTCGAACCAAAATTCCGATCCCTGCCCAAGTGTGCTTTCGACGTTGATGCGCCCTCCCATCAATTCCACCAACTGCCGGCTGATCGCCAACCCCAGCCCTGTTCCACCATATTTTCGCGTCGTCGAGGCGTCAGCTTGCGTGAAGGACTGGAACAGCTTCTCTTTTGTCGCATCATCCATGCCGATACCGGTATCCTGGATTCCGATTCGCATCACGTTGCCACGTCGGGAGACCGATAGATTCACCTCGCCCGTTTCAGTAAACTTAATGGCATTGCCCAGTAAATTTACCATCACCTGCCTTAAGCGTTCGGGGTCGCCACACAGAATTCGAGGCAATTCATCAGAAATCCGGCAGTTGATTTCTAACTGTTTTGCATGAGCCTGATACGCAAATTGCTCACCGGTCTGTTCGATCAGTTCGCGCAGATCGAACTCGATCTGCTCCAGTTGCATATGACCGGCTTCAATTTTGGAGAAATCCAGAATGTCGTTGATCAAAGAAAGTAGCGAACCGGCACTGGATTTGGCCACCGATACGAAATTTTGCTGCTTCGTTGATAACTCCGAAGCATCCAGCAGATCCAGCATCCCGATCACGCCATTGAGCGGAGTGCGAATCTCATGGCTCATGCTGGCCAGAAATTCGCCTTTTGCCTCGCTTTTGGCTTCCGCGATCTCGATCTCTGCCAGCGCCGCCTGTTTTTGTTCTGTGATGTCGTGGACGGTTCCTAACCAACTGAGCAATTTGCCCGAATCATCGCATACCGGGACCAGACTTTCCAATGTCCAACGCGGTTCGCCCGAGGACCGTATGATCTGCGTTTCGATCTCTTTGGTCGTCAATCCGTTTTCGAAATTGGAGACCATTGTCGATGCATCGGAATCCTCGTGCCACGGCAATCGCGCCGACCTGCGTTCCTGAGCAAGTTGCAGATCCTCCAATGAATCAAACCCGATTATCTCCAGCAACGTCGCATTTGCCGATCCAACGTTTCCGTCAGTGTCCAGCTGGTAAATCCCTACTCCGGCGTGGTCCAGTACAGACTTCATCCGCAGCCGTTCGCCATCAAGCCACTCGTTGGTTTGTTCGTGGGCGTTAATTTCTTCTCGAACTCGCGCAATGACACGGTTGTATTCGGTGGCGATCTGACCGACCTCGCTGTAGGGATCAGCTTCAATATCGGATGAGAAATCGGCAGTATTACTATGCTCGTTAATCTCAGCCAACAATTCAGTCACATCGTTTGTTGCACCGTGTTCGACAACGTTTAAACCGATTTTTTCCTCTTCTTCAGTGACACGCAGTGCGATAAAACGGCTGGCCAATTTGAGCGCACCGAACACGACGCTGTAACTGGCCGCAGCGGCAACCAGCGCCCCCAGGGCCTGCACACCGATTTGCTGCCACCGTCCTCCGGCAAGCAAATCCGATTCGGGTGCAAATAGCCCGAACACCACGACGCCCCAGATGCCAGCCGCACCGTGGACGGGGAACGCACCAACGGCATCGTCAATTCCCAATCGAATCAGCCACGTCGTTGACTTGAGCGCCACCACGGCCCCCACAGCTCCGGAGAGTATCGCAACACCGGGCCCGATCACGTGACAGGCGGGTGTCGTGGCCACCAATCCAGCCAAACATCCACTGATCAGCGGCACCACTTCAATGCGCCCCAAGGACAATCGAGAGTAGATTGCCGCGGCCAAACCACCGCTGATCCCTCCTAGGTTGGTCGCCAGAATGGTCTGTGGCAAGCGATTGCCGACGCTCAAGCCACTGCCTCCATTAAAGCCCCACCAACCAAACCAAAGAATAAACGTTCCCAGAATGGCTAACGGCAGGCTATACCCACCCGTTAATTGTCTCGCGGACAGATGGTGCCGTTTGCCGATGATCTGCGTCGCCGCCAGAGCCGCAAAACCACCGACGATGTGCACGACTGAGCCGCCGGCCCAGTCCACGAAACCTAATGCGGCCAACCATCCCGGCGT
This sequence comes from uncultured Pirellulaceae bacterium, assembly GCA_937967505.1. GTDB lineage: Bacteria > Planctomycetota > Planctomycetia > Pirellulales > Pirellulaceae > Mariniblastus. The sequence continues at coordinate 12,806 of CALCJM010000040.1, forward strand.
GGTACCGGGCAATGTCCCTCCCCACACCCAGTGGCCAACAGTGGGGTAGACGACCCCGGAAACAACCACAACAATCAGCAAATAAGTCGAAATGCGAAGGCGTTCCGCGACCGCACCGCCGACGATTGTCGCCGCAGCGCTACAAAAAACCAATTGGAATAAAAAGAACGCGGTCAGTTTTTCATCAGTAATGAAATCGACGCTACCGGGCGCACCGATCAGCCCGGATTGCGAAACGCCAAACATCATAGCGAATCCGAACGTCGTATAGATCAACATAGTCAGCGCGCAGTCTAGAATATTTTTGACTGCGACGTTGATGCTGTTTTTCGACTGTACCAAGCCGCTTTCCAGCAAACAGAATCCGGCCTGCATCAGGAACACGATCGCAGCACAGCCGATCAGGAATCCGACTTGTAGGTTGGCGGGGGCAGTAATGTCCATCGACACAGGTACTCATGTAAGGTGGGAACCGGGAATTGCAAAGGGTAATGAAGACCTTCGCGCGGAAAGGTTTGCTTAACTATTCCGCCTTACTAGAGCGTTACAAATGGATTCATCAATTTTTCATCGGTAGAAGCATTTATGACATTTCAATACGATACGATCGCGTTATCGGGAAACTTTTGCTTTTCGCTAAAGCTTCCAGTCAATCGCAGCACCGTTTCATTCCGCATTATCCGTCCGGACCGCCGCTCATCATCTGATTAAGAGGCTTACTTTGTCATCAACCCATTACCACTGTCTTGGTTCAGCGTGAATTGGAGTTTTGAATTCGCGTTGTCTCGTTAAAAAACGGCTGAATCTGAAGCATCAGGACGCGCTGACATGCTCAGGTTTTTCGCATGGAGCCAAACTCTTGGACAGTACGTGGTTGAGAAGGCCGAATGCACTCGGACTTGAGTATTCCGTACCAACGTTATTTTCTGCCATCGTGTTCGTTGGCCTTGCCGTAAAAACGGTACGAGCAGCCCTTTTGAAAAGAAGACGATCAAAATCCCCCAACGATAAAAACAACGCACGCCCTGTGAGCGTTACGTTCTATATTTCTCGAAGACGGCCTCGATTGTTTTTTGGATCAATCAATCACCAGCGCCTCTTCTTTCACTGTCAGAAACCGTCACTGGGAATTGACCATGCAAACACTTTTGAGTCTTCCGATCCGTCTGTCGGTGATCGTGCTGGTGGCGTGGGCTGTTTGGGCGGCCGTGCATCCCGCGACTGCCAGAGTGCAGTTGGCACTGAAGGGACCGACGACACATCTTTCTGCCCTGAGCACACCTTCCTCCGAAATAAAGAACCCTGCTCCGCCGATTGGTTCGATGGGAAAGCCGTTGCCGGCACTCCTGTTCGTTGTCGGTGCGGCTGCTACGTTTTATGTGGCCATCGAAGTGATTCGATTTCAACGCTTTGTTGTCGCGCGGAATCAAGTTGAAGGTTTGGGTGGGCGCATGATAGCCAGCCCGGATTGCCAGAACTTGTTTTTGACTTGGGTGTTTTCCACTTTCACCGTTGACCTCTCGGGCACGCGCGTGACCGATGCGACCTGTCCGGGATTACGGTTCATCCCATTTTTAAAAACGGTGCGGTTTTGCGATACAAACATTGGTCGGGGAACGGTTGACGAGCTGTCACGCTGTCGGCATTTGGAGGCCGTTGATTTCTCTGGATCCGCTCTCAATCGCAGAGAGGCCATCCCGTTGGCAAAGCTGAAAAAACTAAAGAAACTGCTGGTAGATTGAGGACTCCAAACACAGCCTGTCGTCGCACGGCAATGGATTGCGAAGGATTGGGAGGCGGAAAGTGTGACCGACGAACAAACTTGCCGCCCTCCCAAAAAAACTGGGGAGACATTACCGCTTTGAATCAACGGTGCTGCGTATCTTCATCGCATGCGATCCGGTCAACTTCAAATTACCCGTCCGTCATCGAACTGCGTAGTGTCTGGCGATCGTGTTCGATCAATTCGTCGGTCAGCAAACTGACGTTTCCGGCGATGATCTGATCAAGCTTGTAAATGGTCAAACCGATCCGGTGATCGGTCACCCGGTTGTCGGGATAGTTGTAGGTGCGAATGCGCTGGCTACGATCGCCCGATCCCACCAGAGATTTGCGCTCGTCCGCCCGTTCCTTATTGATCTCGTTTTGCTTAAAGTCGTAAATGCGCGACTTGAGAATACGAATCGCCTTGGCCAGATTCTTGTGTTGGCTCTTTTCATCCTGAATGGCTACTACAATGCCGGTTTCATGGTGGGTCAGACGCACGGCAGAATCGGTCTTGTTGACCTTCTGTCCTCCCGGACCGCTGGCCCGGTAATTGTCGCGTCGATAGTCGTCCGGTTTCAGATCGACTTCAACATCCTCGGGCTCCGGCAGGACTGCGACGGTCGCCGCCGAGGTGTGCACGCGGCCTTTGGTCTCGGTTTCGGGGACCCGTTGGACCCGGTGGCCACCACTTTCGTACTGAAGTTCACGATAGACGCCGTCGCCTTCGATCCCCAGCGTGATCTCCTTGAACCCGCCAACCTCGTTGGGACTGGACTCCATCACTTCGACTTTCCACTTCTTGTTTTCGCAGTGTTTGGAATACATCTCAAACAGGTTCCCCGCAAACAAAGCGGCCTCGTCACCACCGGTGCCCGCGCGGATTTCCATCACGCAACGTGTGCGATTGGCATCCTCGCCACCGATCGTCATATCCAATAACTCGGCCCATAACACTTCGCGCTCCTCGGTCAACGTCTCGATCTCCGCCTCGGCCATCGCCCGTTCCTCAGCGTCCTTGCTGTTGGCCATCTCTTCAAGCTCATTAAGTTCGGACAACAACTCCTTGAACCGGCCATATTTGCCGGCAAGTTTTGCCAGCGAGCCGTGTTGCCGGGCCACCGTCGCCATCATGTTCGAATTGGACTGAACCTCGGGGGCGGAAAGTTGATTTTCGAGTTCTTTAAATTGAGCCAGTTTCTCTTCCAGCATTTCACGCATGATCGTCTCTTTTGAATTGGGGGGCGTCGGTCAATGTGGGGCAAGCAGCGGCCGAAGTGTTGAATCGGCGCACAAAAATATCCCAGCCCAAATCGATAGGCACCGGGAAGGAGAATGAGCGTAGCTAAGACTCGAGTGCGCGAGGGCAGGTAAGAGGCTTCATGAAAACGGCGACCGACCGAAAGAGAGCGTGTGTATTGAAATCGGAAATCTGGAAACTCACAGGACTGACGGAATCAATGGTTCTTGGTTCGGGAGAATAACAGATCGCGTGATCGTTTCATCCCGTAAATTCAGCCCTTCATTATAGCGTGTGGCCGTATTCTATCCAACGCGGGGTCCATAGGAATCTCAACAGGGAGTTCTGACAAGCATCAGGGAGATTTTGCCTGTGAAAAGATCGACAATCCATGCACCACCGATAAAGCAACCGCAAGAACCGCCCCCATGATCATATCCCGGAACAAAAACGATAGCCCCACGAATAACAACAGCAAGCCCAACACGCCGAAGAAGATCAAATCATTCAGTTTCTGCAGCAGGTCGTCATTGGGGACGTGCTGACGGTTGGGCGGACGGGGAAACAGTGCACGACCGAACGTCAGCATCAGCCCGGTCACGACCAGAGGAATCCCCACTCTCCAAGGGAGTGCGACCTAGGTTGAAAACACGGCCCAAAACAACATTGCCCACCACGCTGTCACCGCAAATACTTGCCACAGTTTTAATTTCATCCCGCACCTGCAAAACTGCGAAAACGCCGTTGTTAGTATCCCGATCCTGATGCCGAAATTTGCTCAACAGGATGCCAGGTGGTTTTGAGTTCGCAGAATTTCTCAATCAGATAAGGCGATTGGGATGGTGCGCCCCTAGACCAATCCTCCTGCATACGAATCACGCGTTTCAGATTGACTGCCGATTCGGATTCGATGATCGTCACCTGATCATCGGTGACACCGTCCAGTGCAATCGCATTAATGTCCATGTGTTTGGCTGCGTGGACGGCAAGTTCATCGGCGTTTCCAGTCAGCACATTGATCACGCCACCGGGAACGTCGGACGTTTGCAGGACTTCGCAGAAAGTGATCGCCGACAGTGGGCATTCCGCTGACGCCAGAACGATGCAGGTATTGCCCGAGGTAATGATGGGTGCGACCATTGACACCAACCCCAACAACGGTGATGCAGCGCACGCAAAACCAAACACCACACCCATCGGTTCCAACACAGAGAAATTGAAATGTGCCGACGCGACGGGATTTACACTGCTGAAGATCTGCTGGAATTTGTCGCACCAGCCAGCGTAATAGATCAACCGATCAATGCTGACGGTGACTTCCTGTTTGGCGTTGGCTGCCGACACCCCCTGACGTTGTAGCTCTTCTACAAACTGGGACGCGCGTCCCTGGAGCATTTCGGCGATCCGGTACAGGATTTGACCGCGATTGTACGCAGACCGCCCCTGCCAGGCCGCTTGGGCACTGCGGGCTGCGACAACGGCATTTCTTAGATCCTTGCGCGAGGCAAGGCAAATATTGGCCGCTGCGGCAGTGTAGTACCTACCGGATTCGGTTCGCGGGAATTTGCCACCAATGTACATTTTGTAGGTCTTGGTGACATCCAATGAAGTTGCTGTGATTGAGCCTAGTTTTTCTTTGGCCATGATGATTCTTTGAGGTGTATCGGCGCAGGTTAGGTTTGATGGCGAGAGCTGGATGGTTAACTGACATCAAGATATGCGGCAAGCCCGTGCAGTCCGCCCTCGCGTCCGAACCCGGATTCCTTGTATCCGCCAAAGGGGGACACGGGGTCAAATTGGTTGTACGAATTTGCCCAGACAACGCCCGCCCGCATCTGTGCGGTCATATTGAAGATTTTGGACCCCTTGTCCGTCCAAATCCCCGCCGACAAACCGTAGGGCGTATTGTTGGCTTTCTTGATCACTTCTGCCACTGTCCGAAAGGTCTGCACGGCCAACACCGGCCCGAAAATCTCTTCTTGAGCGATGCGGCTGGACTGTGCGACTTCCGTAAATACGCTGGGACGACACCAGTAGCCCCGATCAGGCAATTCACCTCCCGCCTGATATAGTTCAGCGCCTTCTTCGCGCCCCAGTTCGATCCAGGACTCGATGCGATCAAGCTGTCGTTTACTGTTAATCGCACCGATGTCCGTGTTTTTGTCCAACGGATCGCCAACTCTCAATGTGCCCATTCGATGCTTGAGCTTCTTCAGTACTTCCTCCCGAATCGACTCCTGCACAAACAGGCGACTGCCCGCACAGCAGACGTGCCCTTGATTGAAATAGATACCGTTGACAATTCCCTCAACGGCTTGATCGATCGGCGCATCGGCAAACACGATATTGGCAGCCTTTCCCCCCAATTCCAGCGTGCAGCGTTTCTTTGAACCGGCGATGCTGGTGCGAATCTCTTTGCCAACCACCGTGGAACCGGTGAATGCAATTTTATCGACGCCCGGGTGATTGACGATGGCTTCGCCAACCGCGCCATGCCCGGTGACGATATTCACAACCCCCGGCGGCAGCTCCGATTGCTGAATGATTTCGGCCAGTATCATCGCCGATACGGAAGTGGTTTCCGCAGGCTTGAGCACCACGGTGTTGCCGCAAGCCAGTGCCGGCGCGATTTTCCAGGCGGCCATCAACAACGGGAAATTCCACGGAATCACCTGCCCTGCGACGCCCAGCGGCTGGATTGATCGATTGGGAAAGGCGTAGGAAAGTTTATCGGCCCAACCGGCGTAGTAGAAAAAGTGTGCTGCCACCAGCGGGATATCCACATCGCGTGATTCGCGAATTGGTTTTCCACCGTCTATCGTTTCAACGACGGCCAGTTCTTTGGAACGCTCCTGAATCAGTCGGGCAATGCGAAACAGATATTTTCCCCGCGCGGCCGGGCTGGTTTTGGACCAGACTTTTTTATAGGCATTGCTGGCCGCGATGACAGCCTTATCAACGTCGTCAACCGTGGATTCAGTGATCGTGGTCAAGCGCTGTTCGGTAGCGGGGTTGATGGAATCAAAAGTCTCGCCGCCGCTGGACGGGACGAATTCCCCGTTGATGAATAGACCGTACGCATCCTTAATTTTTATGTGATCGGTGCTCTCGGGTGCCGCGTCCAGTTGCCAGGGGCTGGTTTGAAAATTGTTCATTGGGGCACCATCATTGACAGGGTCAGGGGCAGAAATGGGTTGTTAGGCGACTGGCGATCAGGAATTTACCATCCGTTGGCGACGCAGCCAGCGTCGGAGCGAAGCTAGTGTTACGTGTGCAACGTAAGAACTAGAGGGGCTGACAAAAAGTGAGTGTACGTAATGTGACGTTTCTTTATTTTAATTTGTTGATTACTACTTTTTGTGAGCTATTCTTACTTC
>CALCJM010000041.1 GCA_937967505.1 uncultured Pirellulaceae bacterium
ATCTACTTTCACTGCTGCTCATCCCTCTTTGGGATGCCAAATGGCTACCCCACATCAGTGCTATTCCACTGTCCGGTTGGATACTTGATGCAATCGGGCGCGCTTGTCAGGGCAGGTGCCCGGCCATTGTCGCGGCGACTGGCATTTTGGTTGTGTTGCTGGTCATCAAACACGCGTTAAAAATGTATCAGCAGACTGTCGCATGGCAGAAAAGGTACTTAATCAAAACAATACTGTTTCAACGTGGCGAAATTCCATTTCAAACGGCAGTGCGAATGGCAGCCGGGGAGGGAGTGCAAGGTCAACAGTTGTCGGTGGAGGAACTGGCGAACGACCTGAGGCGACACGCAAAATGCTGCACACTCGCGCGGCACTGGTCAGCAATTGACCACTTCTACTTTGGCTGTCTGGTGGCGGTCGCATTATTGCCGATTGGGATAATACTGTTGGTGCACTATGCCATCCGCAAAATAATGTCCGCAGACATTATCAATTTGCACTTTGGAACATTATTGATTTGGTGCATTCCCATCTTCATCTGTGGCTGCCTTATCCAGACAATCAGCCATAGGTATCTTCGAATTAACGAATTTTGGAAAAGTCCGATTTCTATTCTTCGCTGGTGGAAGCTTCATTTGGAAAATGCCTGTGTGGCAATGACGACTTCAATCGTAATGCTCATGCCGGGCATATTCTTAAATGCATATTTGTATGGGGTGAACTACCCTTGGTTGAGGCTTGGTGGGTTAATCGTATACCTCTGCCTGCTGACCGTTTCTGTCTGGGTGATTGCCGGGGCAGTCACCGCTCTTTGGCATCTACGTTGCTTCTGGCCGGCGTGGACTAAATGGTTCAGCGGTGAACTGGGGCAGCTGATCTTCTTTATCGGTTCCATCGTCGCCATCCTGGCGGGCGCCTCTATCTTTGAAAAAATACGTTTTGCAACTCCAAGCCTAATGATCGCATTGGCGATGGCCATGCCACTGGTGTTGGCCGTGACCGCACTGGTATATGCCGAGGTTGTCACCAGAAATCTGGGCAGTAGTCATCAGCCTTTCAAGAAGTAGCAGCGCCGATTAGTCGGCATGGTGGGTCGGCGCAATAACGCTGCGCGTTGGATTGGCTTGACGCCACCCTACTTGCCAAGCTATCGAAGCCTAAAAGAACGTTTTCGTGTCGTAAAAGACCATCCCGCCTTCGCCAGTTTTCTTATCGAGTTGATATTGTCCATATCGTTTGGCTTCTACTGCTTCTCGCCGCTCGGCTTGGTATGCGCGGGGACCTCTACAAGGCAGGCCAATTTTGAAAAAGATCACACGAATCAACGACCGCGTCCTCTACGACGCTGGGCATTGGGCCCATCGGATGTGCCCTCTCTGGAAATCTCATTTACATAATGGATGCCACTGCGTTTTCCCGACTGCACGTGCTGAGCGTACTTTTTACGAGATTCAGTTTTGGCAAACTTTTCATTTGCATTAACCATCGCTGACTTGATGTCGTCGCTACTCGCCGAAAGCGCCACTCGATCCACAACCAATCCGTCTTGGCCAAAGGTGCCGGATCGGATGATGAAGATTCCCGCCGACGATGTTTGCCCCTTGATCGATCTTGACCAGGCTTTGTCGGTTTTTGCATCCAGGATGTCTAAATGAAACTTGCCAGTGATGTCACGATCACCAAAAACCTGTTTCAAGTTGGTTTCAACTTCGTGATCGTCCTTGCCTTTACGGTTAACAACAACGAGGAGGCGTTGGTCGGCAGAAGCAACATTCAGAGCTTGCCGAAAGGAATGGAAGTCTTGGAGGACGGCGTCGCCTTGGTCGCTCTTTGGCGAAAAATTAGCGGCGATTTGATGCATTTGCCGAATAATAAAGCGGTCGTCGACTGGCTCACTTTTGCGACCTCTGGTTCCGAGAGCCGACGATGGGCCTCGCCCAGAACGAGTTAGTCGCTGATTGCCTTGCGGGTCAAAAATACAAAAGGCTGTGTTTGCATAGCGACCGTTTAGCAAGGCACGAACTTGCTTTTCAGCTGCTTTATTTTCAAAAGTTTCAATTCGAATGCAGACGAATTTACGCGAAACTTTGAGGAAGTCTTCCTTCGAGAACAAACTGTTCTGCGTTTTAGTATAACCGGGTCAGAAAACGCCCGAGACGCCTGAGCAAGTGGTGGCCGCAGCCATAAAGAAAATCGGACGATTGGATCGCTTCGCTTCTGCTAGGCCCGTTTCCCAAGTCGTGTACCAAGCCACTCCGGATTCGCCTACCGATTGGGGGTTGTCCGGCACTGACATTGCACCGCCAGGCAATCGGCCATTATTTCTTTGTCCAAAAGAGGATGATCCGCAGATAAGCTGGATGCATACTGAAAGGGCGATGGCAATTTTCACGAGTGACTCCGTCGGTGAGGATTTTTATTTGTGCCTACTGTGGTACACGGGAAGAATCGCTTTTCAGGCCAAAGAAAGTCGGAAGCAGCGTTTCAATCGCAGTGATTTGCTTTTGTCTGAAACGAATGAGGTTAATTGGCATCACGGGCAAGCCCCCTTTTTTTGGGGGCATCTTGGCTTCCCATGTCACTGTTCCTGAAGATTAGCGCGGTTGCTGAACCCGGAGTCGGCATGGTGGGTCGGCGCAATAACGCTGCGCGTTGAATTGGCTTGTCCCACCCTACTTGCTCTAATGGCTGGATGCTTGCGGTAGTCGCGTGAGACCAAGCGTCCGGCGCTGTCATAAAACGTTTGCGTTTGATTCCCGTTGCCGTCAATCCGGGCCGATATTCTGCCCGCCACATCGTAAACCGATGTGTGGGTGTCGCCTACAGGATTGATCGACCGAATCATGCGTCCAATCTCGTCGTAAACGGACCGGGAAGTATTGCCATACGCATTCGTGTGAGCGACCGCCTAGCCGGCAGCATTGTATACTGCCTGAGTGCTGTGACCAAGTTCATCGGTCGTTGAGAGTTGTCATCCCAGCGCGTCAAACGTTACCGTGGTTTCCGTTGAGGTTTGTGTGACAAGCGTTTCCTGATGACTGACCATCGCAAACTGTTGCGATGGGATTGAATGCCCCTGATTGTCAAGCGTCTGGCGTCGGCCGATTTGCGGTTGATAGATACAGGATTGATCGGGGTATTTTCACCGTTGAGCGTTTGATAGCCCTGAGCCGAAACCGCTTCGTATTCACCGTTGTAGACCGTCCACTAGGCAGTCCGGGCTGGCTGTGCTTTTCGGCGACTGGCAGTTCGGGATTTACTATCCGTTGGCGACGCTGAGAGCGTCGCCAACGGTAAGCTTTCAACTGCCAATCGCCTTGGCTTTGAGAGAGCTTCTTGGAGATCAATAATCGGCCTTGCCGCCGGTACGCTTCCCGGAGTGCGACTGCTACTGGTGACGGATAGCGACGGGCTGGTTACGCACCGGGGTGGAGGTTTTAAGTGGGCTTCGGTGGTGGACAAGGGGAGCACTGCGGGTGCGGTATCACTTACTTCTTGCGTTTCTTCAGCCGGTGGCGATCCTTTTCCTCAACGGTCAAATGCCCCCACTGTAGCGCTTCATCTTGCGTGTATTGCTTGCCCAGCTGTAACGCGATCATGGCTTTGCACATCTCGTAGCCAAGATAGAACGCGTGTGATGGATCCAGATTCTTTGGATTGGTGTTTGCCAGTTGATCGTAAATATCAAACGGATCGTTACCGCTGAAATGGAGGCCGCTGCCCAGCAGATGGATCTGGTCCAGCTCCGCGAGGATCCGGTAGTTGTTGTCCTTGATGTTACCGGCAAGCGTCTGGATCTGCTCGTGATTATATTGGACCAGCTGCGGATCGCGTAACGTGACTAGGTCTTCTGAAATGCGTTTGGGAGGAATGTTCTCGTTGACGCTGTACCAGGCGATCCGGCGAGCGATGTCAATCTCCCTAACGCTTGACCGCGCCCAGTTAATCACTTGCGTCGTCAGGACGCTACGTATGCCAAGCTCCTGACAGATGGCAATCAACAGCATGTTGACGCCTGCGGAATCGACATCCGTTAGCTCCGTCAGGTTGCCGACGCCCATCATGATCTCAATCTCTGGCCACCTGGCTCTGGCATCGATGTAACGTTTGATGCTGGGCGTGAATCCCAATCCGATCGGTTCAAGAATCGGGTCGATGCGGAATGGCACATTCTTCCTAGTCAAAAATTCAATCGTGGGTTCCAAAGAGCCAATGTCGCGGATGTCGTCGGGAATCGCCACGACCTCGATTCCCCAATCGGGCGCGTGTTGCCGGTTGGAGGCGTTGACCGACAACACCAGTTCGGCTCCCTGTTTGGCCGCAGCGCTGATTTCAACCGGGTTGAGGCTATCGACCGATACACGATGTCCCTCGGATTTGAGTGTCGCGATACAATCGCCAACCGCGTGCCAGGTCTGCCCCGGCAGACAGCCAACGTCAATCAGTGTCGCGCCGTCATCCCGCATCGCGTTGGCCATGGTCACGATTTCTTTGGTGGTCAGGCGCGGCGCATGGTTGATTTCGGCGATGATATCGATATCCCAGTCCCCAAAGGATTCCTTGATCGATTTTTTTCCAAACAGCTCCGGCAACCGGCGAAGATCCTTCGGGCCAACAGTGACAGGAAGGTCAGTAACGGTCTTTAGCGGAGTTAGATCACCGCCGCAGTATCCCGGCAGGATGATCCGGTCGGTTCCTGTCGGGACATCGATATGTTTGGCGATCCACCGGGGCGTCATCAATGCGGCAACAGTAATTGGCAACACATCGACCGTGTATTCGAAAGGCGCGTCGTGAGCGCCTGGGGGTGCGAGCGTAGACAGGATGTTGCGTAGCGCCGGTTCCGCCAGACGGCCAGTAACAAAGTGGATTTTTTCAGTTGCCATAATGTAGTCAGAGCGACTTGTGTTAGAATCGGGTCATGATAGTCCCTGACGGAGAAAACTGGCAGGTGCGATTACACAACCTTGGGAAACGACAAATGAAAGCGCGACGGAAACAATCGCCCGGGACGAAAGCAGTGCGATGAAAGCGTTAAGGTACGCCAAGCGGTTGATTGAGTTTGACTCTACCAGCCATCGCTCCAATCGAACGATCGCCAAATATCTGGAGATGAAACTGACCAAGCACGGGTTTGTCGTCGAAAAAACGGGATACCTTGACGCCAAAGGGGTTCGCAAGGTCAACCTAGTGGCCAAAAAGGGCGGCGGCACCGGTGGGCTGGCCTATTTCTGTCACAGCGACGTGGTGCCGGCCAAACGCTGGTTTACCAAAAAATTCAGCCCATTTGAGCCGCGCGTGGCGCGCTCACGCCTGTACGGGCGGGGCAGCTGCGACATGAAAGGATCGATTGCCTGCATGCTGGAAGCGTCGCAGGGCATTGCCTGGGATGATTTGAAGCGTCCATTGTATTTTGTTTGTACCGCAGATGAAGAGGTGGGGTTTGACGGTGCCAAAGCGGTTGTGGCTGACAGCAAATACTATCGCGAGCTGGTTGAATTTCAGCCTAAAGTGATCATTGGCGAACCTACGATGCTGGAAATCCTCCATGGTCACAAGGGCTGTTTTGAGTTCACAGCCATCGCCCAGGGCAAGGCGGCACATTCCAGTTCCCGGGACGGGATCAACGCGAATCTGAAACTCATTCCATTTCTCACCGCGATGAAAGAGTTGTACGAAGAAACCGAAGCCGATCCAAAATTTCAAAATAGTGCCTTTGATCCGCCCACGCTGAGCATGAACATTTCTCTCTCAGGTGACGGATCGGCTCACAATGTGACCGCGTCGCGCGCGGTTTGCAGTGTGAATTTCCGACCGATGCCGGGGGTTGATCATCAGCCCGTCGTGCAGCGTGTATGCACGCTGGCGAAAATGTCCGGATTGAAACTGGAGTTGAATGATTACGGTGGGCCGTTGTGGACAGATCCTGATTCGGAGTTTGTGCAACAGGCACTGCAATTGGTGCATCGTAAACAAGCCAAAACGGCTGCCTTCGGGACCGACGGTGGAGTGTTGACAGAACTGACCGACAAAATTGTCTGCGGCCCCGGCAGCATCTCCCAGGCACACACAAAAAATGAATGGATTGGGCTTGAACAACTCCATCGAGGAACAGAAATTTATGCCAAGATGATTCAACATTGGTGCTGTTGACCGTTGCGGGGTTGTTTTCCCTTGTAAGTGCCAGAAATATTCTGTTGAGTTGATTTAATGGACGACGATGCCAATTTTGAGTTTGTGAATGCCTGTCAGGATGACCTGAAGGACGTGCAGGATTTTCTTCAACCCTTTATGGATCGCAAGGAGTTGCTGCAACGTACGTCGTTGGAAATGCAATTGTTGCTCAAGCACGCTTTTCTTTGCCGTCAAAACGGGCAACTGATTGGGTTTGCAGCGTTGGAGATCTACTCCAAAAAACTTGGCGAAATCCAATGCCTAGCCGTGGACACCGGGGCGCGTCGCAAGGGGATTGGAAGACGGCTGGTAAGGCAATGCGTTGCACGGGCACGCGCGGAAAAAGTCAAAGAGTTGATGGCGATTTCCGCGTCCGAGGACATGTTTTTTGCCTGTGGGTTCGATTACTCGTTGCCGCAGCAAAAACGCGCGTTCTTTATCGAGCCCTTAAAGCTTGATTAATGTGGCTGCGTTCCTGCATCGCGATGAAAATTCGATGATGGCTTGCCAACGGTACCACGTATTTTGGTAGGCAGCGCCCTGGACGACTTGATTTGCACTCGCCCTCTGGATAGGCTCGCCAGTAAAGTGGATCACTGTCTCACGGGAGAAGGTGCGATGTTCCGGTATCTGTTATTGTTGAGCCCGCTGTTTTTATCTTCGGCTGTGATGGCCGACGTTGTTCCGGATGGGAGTGCTGGCAGGGCAGTTGAAATAACCACCACGGTTGCACTGGGAGCGCTGGACGATATCGAGACGGGCAATCAGGGGATTGATCCCGTCACCGATCCCGCCGGGCTTGGTGCTTTCTTTGAAGGGACCCTTATCTCTGGAATTCCCAAGCACGATCCGGCCGGTGGCCAGCTGATTGAAGTGGTCATCACCACGACCTTTAACTTCATCGCAGATGCAGAAATTGAGGTCGATACGGTTACCGATTCGGGAATCGCCCATTCCGCCAGCGCGAACATCCTTATAGATGGGGGGATTTATCTGTTCAGCGATCCTGTCGTGTCACCGGTTGCGACGGAGTTTCTGGACATTGCTGTTGGGTGTGACGGAGATCCTGATGCGCCTCCCTGTTTTGCAGTAGCAGATGATGAAATAACAACTATGTTGACCAGGTCGGTTGACAGTGGCGGGTTGGGGGACTTTATTGGCAGTGGGAACGTGACGGCGCTGCAAGTGGGTATTTTCTTCCCGGTAGATGCGATCGCAGAAAGTCAAAATGCGGACGCCGTGCTGTTGGGTGGGTCGGCCGCGCTTCGTGACATCACCTATCGTGTCGATTACGTCGTGGTTGCGGTGCCCGAGCCATCGAGTGTGCTGTGGTTGAGCGCGTTGGTGTGGGGAGGAGTGCTGCGCCGCAGGCGTTAGCGGTTGTGATCGCGTTTGTACCCGGTAATTGGTAACCCCTGATCCGTTCTAGGTAATCCTTACTTGGTACCGTGGCTGCTACGCATTTATTTTAAGAAACAGCAACAACTGATCGGCCGTCACCCCCTCAGGTAGATTCGACAACAGGCTGGCAGTGCGCTGGTTGGGATGTTCGGAAACGAATGCCTCCAGCACGGAAATCTCATCCTCCTCCATCAGCCATTCGGCCTTCATTGGCATGTCACTCTCTGCCGCCCGCAACGCGTGCGAAAAAATTGTCGATTGATCAAGGTTGCGGACCTGTTGAATATGGTGCGGCCGGTACCCCTGCGTTAACAACCGCCAGGTCCAGTAAAACGATGGCTGAACATCTTCGGCGTCCGGCAAATCGACTCGTAGATCAGTTTGCAGGTCAGCCGCCGACAGGGCCGCCGCGCCATCGTTAACTTCAGCAGTCGGGGGCACTGCATCGGCTGTATTTTCAAGCACTGTATCCGTTTTAATCGACGGCGGTTCAATCGACGGCGGTTCGGCCACAACAGATTCTTCGACATTCTCGCCCGCAGGGCTGGTCGTTGCGGTTGCGGCCATTGCATCAGGCTCAACGGTTTCTCCCTCTGCTTCGGATGGAACGACGCGCTCTGTCAAAAAAGGAGTTTTGTCACTCAGCTTTCGCACGATTGCCTTCACCAAATCCGGAGGCAAGCTTTGTGTCAAATCGATGTAGCGACTACCCGCGAGTATATCTTTGGCGGCATCAGCCATGCGAATCGTTGGACGAAACTTGGTCGTTTCGAACTGTTCAATGAATCCACACTGGATCAAAAACTCCAGCAACGCAACGATATCGGATTGTCGAAGCGGTTTGAGCAACCCAAAGGTGCTCAGCCGGTCCAGTCCCAACTGCGACACCTTTTTCGCCGTTGACCCCTTGAGCATCGACGCGATCAGATTTTTTCCCAAGCGTCCGTGTGTGCGGGCGGCCCCGCTGAGTGCAACTTGGGCGGCGTACAGGCACGCGTCAGCCTCCCGGGAACGCGTGTCAGTGGCGGTCAGTTTTCTAAAACCGCCACAATTGTCGCAGTTTCCGCACCGTCGACGATCAGGATCGCCAAAATACTCCAGGATCTCCAACTGCCGGCAGCGCTTGGTGGTGGAGAGTTTGATGACCGTCTGTAGTTTTTCCATTTCTGCTTTTTGCCGTCGGGCCAATTCGGCAAAATCAATATCCAGTTCGGCGAACGCTTTCTGGCGGCACTTCATGTGAATCGCGCGACCGCGAAATGGCGGCACATACGTCACCGCGTCCAGTTTGATGATTTCGCGGATCGCACGCGCTACGGCGTCCCATTTCATGTCCAGCCGTTCGGCCATGTATTTTGGCTGAAACATCACCATTTCGCCCCGGCACGATCCCACCACGCGTTCCAGTTCCCGCATCACGGTACGTTGACTGGCAGCATCGCGCGGCAGCATGTCGATCAGCGTAGACAGATCCGAATCGATACGGACCGCAGCGCTGTTTTGCTTGGAGTCCAAACGCTCGATCGCACCGGCTTTTTCCAGCAGGTTTTCGCACGTCGCAATGCCCGAAGTGCCAATGGACAGGTCCAGTTCTTCCTTGACCTCCGCCAGTGTCATTTCGATTGGGTCTTTGGGGATCGTGCGCAGGTACTCGTAAACATCCTTGATCGTTTCGCGCGAGGGGTAGCTGTTTTCAATGAAGAACTGTTGAATGTAGGTATCCTGATACGAATACAACATCAGGCATTCCGAGGGCTGGCCATCACGTCCGGCCCTGCCAGCCTCCTGATAGTAGGCTTCGATGCTGCCGGGCAGGTTGTAGTGCACCACAAACCGCAAATCGCCTTTATCGATTCCCATCCCGAACGCGTTGGTGGCAACGATGATTTCGATCTCACCGGACATGAACTGTTCCTGAACCGTCCGCCGGTTGGCCGGCGGCAATCCACCATGGTAAAAAGCCACCGTGCGGCTGATTCTCTCGGACAGTAATTCCACCAAGTGTTCACAGTTTTTGCGGGTCGATGCGTAGACAATTCCGCAACCGGGGTGCGTGTTGAGAAATTCAACCAGCCGTTCATCTTTTTCGAAATTGCCATTGGGAGCCTCAAACCGCAGGAAAAGATTCTCGCGTGCAAAACCCGTTACGAATGTGGCGGGTGCTTCGAAGTCGAGAATTTTGGCAATGTCGTCTTGGACCAGTTTGGTCGCGGTCGCGGTCAGGGCAACGGTCTGGGGATTGCCGATGCGTTCACGAAACTTTCCCAGCCGGGCATAGTCGGGGCGAAAGTCATGGCCCCATTGGCTGATGCAGTGTGCTTCGTCAACCGCCAGTAACTGAATTTGTATTCTGTTGACGGCCCGCATGAAGGACGTGCTGCGAAGTCGTTCGGGTGCGATGTAGATCAATTTGTATTGGCCATTGACCATCCCCGACAGCCGTTCCTGCTGCTCGGCTGGCGAGAGGCTGCTGTTGATGAAGGTCGCTGGGATTCCATTTTGTTGCAGACCATCGACCTGGTCTTTCATCAACGCGATCAAAGGTGAAATCACGATCGTTAGCCCCTCCCGCGCGATCGTGGGCAATTGGTAGCACAGGCTTTTGCCACCACCGGTGGGCATGATGCACAACGTGTCCCGGCCAGAGACGATCGCATCGATCACAGCCTGTTGTCCCGGTCGAAACGAAGTCAGCCCAAAATTGGACAGCCACTTTTCTGTGTTGGGGATTACGGTGGTCACGGGAGGAAGCGGCAGTCAGGATTAGCGAATTGGGATTGGAATTGGTGCTGCGATTCACAGGCCGGCACCACCAAACATCGGGTAAACACTTGTAAACATTAACGAATATAGACGACGGGGCGGAGTGCGTGAACTACGGAGGAAACTGCCAAATCGTTCAACAGGAGAGCTTCAAGAGCTCGTTTTTGCCTGCTCCCGGGGCTTTGAGGGCAAAATTTGCCACAACAATCTGCCGATCCGACCCGATAAAGCTACAATTAGGCAAACCTCGGCGGGGTCCTGCACGTAGTGACTGGATGACCGACCAGAGACGGCCGGACAGCCACCACGGGCTCCCACAAGCCCTCCGCAGGCCCAACCATCACAGGGACCGATGATCACAGCCCACGAATTGACGAAAACTTTCCAGGTCCGGGACAATCATTTTGTTGCCGTGGATCACGTATCGTTTGAGGTTCAGCCCGGCACGGTGTTCGGTTTGCTGGGCCCCAATGGTGCCGGAAAAACGACCACCATGCGGATGATATTGGGGCTGCTGCCGGCCGACCAGGGATACGCTGAAATCTCGGGAGTCAGGTCCGATCACGATCCCGATGGCGTCAAACGGCAGGTGGGGTTCGTATCCGCGTCGGCGGGAGTATACCAATGGCTGACAGCGCGTGAGATGCTGGAATTCTTCGGCGATATCTATGGCTTGGCTCCAGACCAGTCCAACGCTCAAATCGATGCTCTGGCACGGCTGCTGAATTTCGAACGCATTCTCTCCAGCCGCTGCACGACGCTCAGCACCGGCGAAAAACAGCGCGTCAATCTTGCCCGGGCACTGATGCACGATCCACCGGTCATGATCCTAGATGAACCGACGCTGGGCCTAGATGTGGTCGGCAGTCAGGTCATTTTTGACTATATCGATTTGCTAAAGGATCGTGGCAAAGCCATTATTTTGTGTACGCACCGGCTGGAACAGGCACAGCGTATTTGCAGTGAATTTGGCCTGCTGCATCAGGGCAAGATGGTCAACAACGGTTCGCTGGCGCAGTTAAGAGATGAAACGGGACAGCAGGACCTGGTGAGTATGTTCATTGAATTGATCCGCCAGTCTGAAAACCAACCAGAGAACCGTGGTGCGGCGCGCACAGTTTCGGGAGTGGCCTGCTGATGTTGGATGATACGAAACGGAATGTCGTGAACAGGTCCCGGTCATCGTGGTTCTCACGTCTTAAGCGACTGACTTCCAAAGAGCTCAGGGAGACACTGCGCGACCGACGAACGATCGTGACACTGATTTTGATGCCGCTTCTGGTGTACCCGATCCTGAGCCTAGTTTTCCGAACGGTGTTGATGTCAACACTGGAGGAAACTCTGGGCGGCAACAAACCGGCAGTGCTAAACATTGCTTTTTCATCCAACCTCAGCGACCCGCAAACGGTCCCGTTCGTTCGGATGTTGGCATCCCAAATTGATCAACTGGATGCGCAGTCGCGGGCGGACCAAATCCCCGCCGGCCCAGCGGCACCTCTTGAGAAAGATTCTGCAACACTGGACGCTCGCAGTAGCGACGATGCCACCGATGCTCCGTCAGCCGATCCTTTGGGGATGGCTGCCAGACGCCCCAGGTTTGCCTCGTTTGCGACCCACCGGTGGTTTCGTCCTCAAGAAGATCAGGAGGGCATGTCGTTGTCCGAAGTTGTCTTGGCCAACGATGTTGATTTGGGCGTCGGGCTTGTGTTTCCCAATCCGGGTGAAACAGGAAAACCGGTTCAGGTGTCACTGGTCAGGCGGAATACAACCAACGGAAGAAATGCGGCTGATTATTTTCAGGAGAAATTGCGTCTGTTCAATCGAGCGCAACTCACAGATCGTCTGAAACGCGAGGGGTTAAGGACCGATGATGCGATTGGGCTGAAGGAGGTGATGGTGGCGGTGGATCCTGATGCGCCGCCATCGACCAGTTCTTTTTCTTTAGCGTCGTTAATTCCTCTGGTGCTGGTGTTGATGACCGTGACGGGGGCCGTCTATCCGGCGATCGACCTGACCGCCGGTGAACGTGAGCGGGGAACGCTGGAGACTTTGATGGCAGCGCCGGTGCCGAAAGTCAGTATTTTGATGGCCAAGTTTTTCGCGGTCTGGACGGTGGCAATTTTTACTGCGTTGCTGAACATGATTGGTATGGCGGCGACGGTCTGGACCTTTCAGTTTGAAAAGATTCTGCTGGGACCGGGCGGGTTCAGCCTGTTGGTGATCGTGAAAATCTTTGGATTACTGGTTCTATTCAGCGCTTTCTTTTCGGCGCTGATGTTGGCGGTGACCAGTTTTGCCCGTTCGTTCAAGGAAGCGCAGGCCTATTTGATTCCGATCATCTTGCTGTCGATGGGGCCCGGGTTAATGGCCATGAATCCGGCCATGACATTGTCGGGGGTCTACTGTGTGACGCCCATGGTAAACGTGCTGCTGCTGGGGCGCGATGTGATCAATCATGACGTGCAATGGGTGCCGGCGCTGCTGGCGGTCAGTTCCACGGCACTGTACGCGTTACTGGCGATCCAGTTTGCGGCCAATCGGTTTGGCGGTGACGATGTGCTGTACGCCAGTCAGGGGACCTTGGGAGAACTGTTAAGTCGGCCCAAGAAGACGCAAAGTCATTTTTCCACTGCGGCGGCGATGTTTGGTTTGGCATTGTTGCTGCCAATTAACCTAGTGGCCATCGGTGCGTTGGGACGTATGGCGAAAGTGCTGGAGTCACAATACGCGACGTGGGCATTGTTGATGATGTCGTTTACGTTTCTGTCGTTCTTTTGCGTACCGTGGCTGATCGCACTGGTGCGGCGGGTCGATTTGTCATCCGGGTTCGCGAGTCGCTGGCCGAGCCTAGGATTCTGGGGGCCTGCGATTTTGCTGGGTTTGTTTATGTGGCCGATTTTGGCATCCTTCGTCGATCAGTGGTATCGCGTGTCAGAACTGTTCATCGGCGCCGACATGGCCGCCGCACGGCGGGATATGCTGGTCGAACTAACGCAAGATCAGGTGGTAAAATTTCGCCAGTTGCCGGTCGCTGTGGTGGCATTGGCATTTTCGATTGTACCGGCGATTTGCGAAGAATGGTTTTTTCGCGGTATGATTATGCAAACGCTACTGAAGAAAGGAGCCGCGTGGAAAGCGATTTTGGTTTCGGCAGCGTTATTTGGATTCTTTCACACGTTATCGCAAAGCACCCTGTCAATGGATCGATTGCTGCCGACCACGCTGATGGGTATCCTGTTGGGGTATGTGTGTTACCGATCGAATTCCATTTGGCCCGGAGCAGTACTGCATATGCTGCACAACGGCTGCCTGGTGTTCCTGGGGTACTTTCAACCGCAGCTTAGCCAGCTGTCGTGGTTCCCGGCCGAAGGGGAAAACGTGCCGGCCACCTGGCTGGTGCCTGCCGTAGTGGTCAGCATTGTCGCGGTGGGGATCATTTCGATACTGAAACCAGGTGAGAAGGTCGTCAGCGTCGCGTAGACCGGTGCGGTGAATTGAAAGGTAACGTGGGATGTTTCGGTTGACCTTTAAACCAAAATTTTCACTTCTGTTTCTCGCGTTATTTCAGATCTCGTGTTCGGCACTTTTGAATGCCCAGGATGCTCCCCTCCTGTTTGAACCCTTGGAAATGACAGAGCGCGTGAAACTGGCCGAAGGGCTGCGGCTGTGGAAAATCGCCGGCAACGAACAGGTCCCCAATGCGTTCTGCATGGCGGTGCATGATTCGGGAGACTTGATCGTTTCCGGGCCGGGCTACTTTCGGCGATTACAAATTTCCCCCGGTGGTCTGACCGCGGTGACCGAACTCCCGCACCCACCGGCACGTGGTGCCCAGGGATTGTGGTGTGCTGGCGATGATTTATTGTTTGTTGGCGGTCCAGGTTTGTGCCGCCTGACAAAAGTGCTGGCCGATGACCACGATGGCTCAGTGACAAAACCTGAGGTGCTGCTGGAGATTGAAACCGGCAAGGAACATCAAGCTCATGCGATCCGCCAAGGGCCCGATGGCTGGTGGTACCTGATTTGCGGCAACGACACAGATTGCTCGCCGGATTTGTTTGCCGACCACGCGTCACCAGTAAAAGATCCGCACGCCGGTTTCCTGTTGCGGATCAGCCTGGATTTTTCCCGGCGACAAGTGTTCGCCGACGGTTTCAGAAACGCATACGATTTTGACTTCGGCCCCGATGGCGAGATTTATGTCTATGACAGTGACGGGGAACGCGACGTTTCTTTGCCGTGGTACCGGCCCACACGCGTCTTTCGGGTGGCTGCCGGAGACAATGCCGGCTGGGTAAATCACAGCTGGAAACGACCGTCATACTATTACGACATGCCGGTTCAGGTTGCTGCCCTGGGACGCGGTAGTCCGACGGGAGTCTGCTACAGCAATCGTCACCAATTAGGGCTCTCATGGGTCAGTTCCCTGTTTGTTGGTGACTGGACGTTTGGTAGGATCGTCGCGATCCCTGTAGGCAACCCCAAGCATCCGCCAACCAACTTACTGTCGTCCAAAGGACAATTTGGCTTCGCGGCGACTGATTTGGTGATTGGTGCTGACGGACTGTTATATGTGACGATCGGGGGACGAGGAACTGGGGGGGGACTGTTCCGGATTGAGCCGGCAGAATATGAAGCGTCGTCGCACGGTAGGCGACATGCGGCGACGAACCGTTCTGCAATGCCCGATTCGCGCACTGGTCAGTATCGCGGCGCTCTTGGCAGTGATCGACGCGCACAGCCGAATATTCCGAAACCGCCGATTCCAAATGTGGAAAATATCGATGCGGAGCAACGATGGCGGGCGATTCAAACCGCACTACAGAAAGACACATGCGACATTGATCAGATACGCCAGTGTCAGTTGCTGCTGGGGGGATGCGGTGGTAGCAATGGAATGATGGCGGGCTACACCGCCAAACATCCCTTGCCCCTGAATCGCGAAAACCGGAGGGTACTTTTACAAACCGGCAACGCGTTGCTTCAGCGCTGGCAATCGGCAAACAACACAGAACAGCCGATCGATGAATTGCTGAGGTTACTGGCAATGCTCAGGCTGCCATCAGAAGCTATTGGCAACAGGATTTTGACCATGCTGGTCGCTAATGACGATCCAGTCAGAGGAATTCATCTGCTCAATTGCTTCAGCCTGATCGGCCAAAGTGTCAGCGTTCAACAGGCCCAACAAATTCGTCAGTTTCTGTGTTCGTTGAAACAACAAATTGGCAGCCGGGGCTGGAACATCGACCGGAATTGGGAACCCCGAATGACAGAACTGGTCAGCCGGCTTGCCAAGTACAGGACAATCCGGGAACAAATCACCGCGGCGACCAACTTTGGCAGCAACGATACGCTGTACCTTGCCGAAGCGCTGACCAACATTTCGCAGGAGCGGACCGCTGCTGGATTACAATCAGAAATCGCCAGTGCAATTCATAACTGGTGTCGTCAGCACCCCGACGAAATGTCCGCACGACATGTGCTGCTGATTCAGAACCACCCCCACACGGCTGAATTACTGAGAAAGATTCTGGCGGAGAGGCCGCAACTTCTGGACGTTGCCGTCAAATTGCTTTCGGAGAGACCGACGGAATCAGACCGTGCGTCATTTGTCAGGGGGCTGGACAGCGATCGGCTGGAGACAATCAAACGGGCAGCGATCGGGCTAAGACGATTGTTGAATCGTGGTGCGCGAGAACTGACATTTAAGGAAGCAAGCGTGGCTGTTGGTGCCTGGGCGCGTTTGCAAGACGATGGGCCCGGCAAGTCCGTTGGCAACCAGCTGATGCTTCTGATCAAATCATCGTTCGGAACGGAAGCGCGATTCACCGGTGCGGATGCACTGCAGGCTGGACATTTTCTGGAGAAGCATTTTGACAAACCCTTGCAACAAATCCGCCTCGGCACCGTCAACGTGGACCACTGGATGGACGCCACTGAATGGAGCCCGGGAGACGCAGAGCGCGGCAGATCCGTTTTTGTAAAATGTCAATGTGCGAGTTGCCACCAAGCGGGATCGGACAGGACCATCAAAGCGTCTGCCGGTGCTGCACTTGGTCCATCTCTCGAAGGTGTCTCACTGCGATTCAGCAAACGGGATTTGTTTCACGCGATTCTTAATCCAGACGATCATATTGCAGACCGATACCGGTCTGTCATTGTCTTGGGGGTGGACGATGAAATCTATGTGGGGCTGGAAATTTATCGTTCTGCCGACGGCATCACCATGCTGTTGAATAACGGTTCAACAGCGCGAATCAACGCGGAACAGATCCATGAAATCACCGATTCAAAAAAATCACTCATGCCGGCAGGGCTGCTCGACAACACCACTTCAAAACAGCGATCGGACTTGCTGGCGTACTTGAGGTCATTGTAATGGCGGAAAACGCGACACCAACGATGCAGCAGCTTCCGTTGGTCCGCACATTAGGGATTGCTGGCGGCCATTGTGCCATCTAAAATAGAAATCAGGCGTGTTTCCCTAAATTGGTCGTCGCATCTTTCTCGCCAGGAATTGAATGTTGAGTTCCCCCTCCCCCAATCGTTCTCAAGTTACCCGCAAAGAAGCCGTGCGACCATCAAAGCCGGGGTTATCCTCCAGATGCCGTATGCGTCGGCGAGCGCCTCTACGTTACAGCGCAC
This sequence comes from uncultured Pirellulaceae bacterium, assembly GCA_937967505.1. Classification (GTDB taxonomy): domain Bacteria; phylum Planctomycetota; class Planctomycetia; order Pirellulales; family Pirellulaceae; genus Mariniblastus. Next base: position 16,984 of record CALCJM010000041.1, read on the forward strand.
TTGAGCCCCAATCAATGTTGGCGGTGGTGATCAGCGAATTCGTCGCTTCAAACGTGTCCTCGTTTGAGGATGGTTACGGATCGACGCCTGACTGGATCGAGCTGTACAACAACGGTGATACGCCCGTTGATCTCAATGGATACCATCTTTCCGACGACCCGACCAATCCTTTTTCATGGCGTTTCGATCAGTCGGTCAGTCTACCGGCGGACAGTTACCTAGTTGTGTTTGCATCGGGAAACAACGAAGTGGATCCAGGTGGTTTCTTTCACACTGATTTTAAACTTTCAGCCGGTGGCGAGTACGTCGGTCTGTTCGACCCTTCGGGTAGTGTGCTGTCGGAATTCGGCGCTGGCGGCACCGATTATCCGGCTCAGGTCACTGATATCTCTTACGGATCGGCGGCCGGAGGTTTGGTTAATCCTTCCAGCAACAGCTACTACCTGATTCCCAATGCGGGTGACGCCAGCCTAGGAACGACTTGGACAACGGTAGGCTTTGATCCGGTAGCCAACGGATTCACCGCCAGCCAGACAGCAATTGGTTACGAAAACAACACAGGTAGTGGAACGTCCTATGCGGGGCTGCTTCCGGCACCAGGGTCTCCGGGAAATCTGCCCAGTGGCACCACCAGTACCTGGTTGCGTACCGAATTCACCATTGGCGACGCTTCTACTGTCAGCGATCTGTTGTTGGAATTGAAATATGACGACGGGTTTGCCGCGTATCTCAACGGCACGTTGGTAGAAAGCCGAAACGCAGCCAATGGCTTGGCGTGGAACACGGAAGCTTCTGCACAAAACCCTGACCTCAGTGCGTTACAGTACCTTGCGTTTGATCTTAGCGCACATATTAACTTGCTTCAGGATGGTACTAACGTGCTGGCCTTTCACGCGCTCAACCGCCCCGGCAGCAGCGACTATTTATTGGCCCCCCGCCTGACCTCAACTTCGGTCGTTGGCGGAACGGGATACCTGCAATCGCCAACACCGTTATCGGCCAATAGCGCCTTAACAACGCTGGGGCCAACAATCTCGGCAGTGACAGACTCAGGTGTGGCAGTCAGCCCGGGAAGCTCTCTGGTTATTTCGGCTAACGTTTCAGCAACCGCGGTGCCGGTAAATGCCGATTCCGTGGATGTCATCTATCGTCGCGGCTTCTTCAATGAAATCACACTACAGGCCAACGACAACGGGACCGGTGGTGACGCATTGGCCGGCGATGGAGTTTTCTCGGCAACGATTCCCAATGTCGGTCAGGCAGGGGAACTATTGCGGTGGTATGTCACCGCCGAAGATTCGCAAGGGAATCTGACTCGCGCGCCACGTTTCGCCAGTACGATTGATTCGGCACAGTACTTTGGAACCGTTGTTACGGATGCATCTGTGAATACAGACTTGCCTGTGCTGTACTGGTTTGTGCAGGACACCGCCGCAGCGACAACGGATGCCGGTGCACGGGCAACGCTGTTTTATAACGGAGAATTTTACGACAACATCGAAGTCAACGCCCATGGTCAATCAACCCGGGGCAGCGCCTTCCCCAAAAAGTCATTCGACTTCGATGCCAATAGTGGTGAGAAATTCCGCGTGCTCGACGGTGTGGGACGCGTCAGTGATTTCAATCTGCTGACCAACTATGCCGACCAAACCAAAATTCGCCATCCGTTGGCATACGATTTATACGAACAGTCGGGCCATCCGGGATCGCTATTCGGATTTTCAGTTACGGTCTATCGCAATGGCCAGTACTACGGCCTGTTTGATCTAATCGAGGAGGGCGATGAAGGGTTTCTCGAACGCGAGGGATTGGATGTTGATGGTGCGCTGTACAAAGTCAATAATCGGTTGGACAATGCCTACAATCGAATCAACAAGAAGAGTCGAAAATACGAAAACAATGACGACTTTCAGCAGATTGTCACCGAATTGGCGGCGACTTCCTCCGCATCAGACGAACTGGACCTGATTTACGATCGCCTTGAGGTTTCAACGTTCATCAACTACCTCGCGATGCACGCGCTGATTGCCAATACAGACTACGGCCACAAAAATATGTATTGGTATCGCGATACAGAAGGCACCGGCCAATGGTTGTTGTTGCCGTGGGACCAGGACCTCTCGTTTGGACATCGTTGGAATCGTTCGGTTACCCCACCCTACTTTGACAACAATCTGATTACCAACCAGGCACTCAATCACGCACTGAATGACCTGTTCCGACGCGTCTTCAACGATAGCGATCTGAGCGCAATGTACCATCGACGGTTGAGAAGTCTGACTGACCAATTCTACGGCGCAGCCGGGAGTTCGGGAGAGGCGTCCGTCGCCGGACAAAAGGCACGCCAACTGGAAGCTCTGGTTGCCGACGAAGCGGTTACCGACCAGGCCCGGTGGGGATTGCAGGCCCAGTTTGCAGCGGCCTATCCCTTCAATCCCGCACAGGCGGTCGATCAACTGGTCAATAATTTCATCCCTCAACGGCGTGATTTCATTCTGGGCAACAGCCGCATCCCTGACGCGCAAAGCGGTATTCCGGCGGTTGCGTTTGACGATGTTGACTTCGATGCCAGTCCGGCTTCGGGAGTTCAGGCCGAAGAGTATATTCGTCTGAATAATCCAACCTCGACCGCTGTCGATCTTTCAGGTTGGACACTCTCCGGAGGAATCAGCCATACCTTCCTGGCCGGCACGGTGATCCCTGCCGGTGGAAGCCTGTATGTGGTGAAAGATGTGAAGGCGTTTCAGGCGCGAACGACGGGACCGGCGATTGGCCAAAAACGCTTCATTCAGGGGAATTACCAGGGACAGTTGGCCAGCACCGGAGAAGCGGTTAACCTTGTCGCCCCCGACAGCACGGTGGTCGATACCCTGGTCACTCCGGACACGGGCATCAGCGACAATCAAGCTCACCTGCGCATCACGGAAGTTAATTACAATCCTGCCGGGGCCGGCAATTCGGAGTTCATCGAATTCTTCAACAACAGCAATGCCTCGACGCCCGTGACACTCGACCTTTCCGGAGTCACGATTTCGGAAGGTCCCGCAACACCGTTTGTATTCCCTGCCGGCACGACGCTGGCCGCTGGAGAGTATCTGGTGGTGGTACAGGACGGCGCAGGTTTTTCAGCAACCTATCCCACGGTCAGTAGTACGGCGGTTGCGGGCGTATTTTCGGGCCAACTGAGCAACAGTGGCGAAACAATTCGTGTCGATGATCCGGGAGGGGAGAGGATTGTTGAATTTACGTATAACGATAATGACCCGTGGACGCCTGTCGCCGACGGTGCTGGCGGCAGCCTTGAGTTGGTTGATCCTGCTGCGTCGATCGATCTGTTGGACAAGTATTACAGTTGGCAGGGTAGCGCCCGGACCGGAGGAACCCCTGCGGCGGCAGCACTGGGGGCCAACGCATCTATCCGGATCAACGAAGTGCTGGCGCATACGGATTTGCCTCAACGCGACTACATTGAATTGTTGAACGTCGGTGCAGCGGCCGTCAATATCGGTGGCTGGTATTTGAGTGATTCGAAAAGTGATTTGCGAAAATATCAGATCGCAGCCGATACTGTCATCCCGGCCGGTGGCCACCTGGTGTTTGATGAAGGGGACTTCAACAACGCTCCGGGCACCGCGGGTAACTTCGCACTTTCCAGCACTGGAGATCAGGTGTGGCTGACACAACCGGTTTCCTCAAGCGTCAACGCATTTGTTGATGTGGTTCAATTTGGTGCCACCTACAATGGCGAAAGTTTTGGGCGCGTGCCCGAGGGGACAGGCCGGCTGAGTGCCAACGCCGATACTACACCGGGGACTGTTAACAGCGCCGCCAAAGTTGGGCCGGTTTTGATTTCTGAAGTTCACTACAGTCCGGTGGTGGCTGTCGGGCAGGACGCGAAGGATTTTGAGTTTGTCGAAATTCACAATACTTCATCGGCCAGCATTCCACTTGAGGATTGGGAGATTCGGGGCGAGGTCGATTTCACGTTCCCGGCGATGGCAATTGCCGGAGGCGAAACGATCGTCGTGTTACGATTTGACCCCGCCGATGCAGCCAATGACGCCCGCACCGCAGCATTTTCCGCACCGCCTACGGGATTGATGCGTCGGTCAATCTTGTGGGAGGATTCAGTGGTAGCCTTTCCAACAGTTGGGGGCGCGTCGAACTCCAGTCACCGGACTCTCCACCGCCAACCGATCCGTTGAATACGCCTCATGTGACGGTCGATGAATTGATCTACGACGATCGTGCTCCATGGGCGATTGCCGCCGATGGTGGTGGCAGTTCACTCAATCGCACCGCCAGCAACCTGGTGGGTACGCTGGCCACCAGTTGGACAGGAACAGCGCCCAATCCGGGCACCGTCAGTTTAGCAACCATCGGGCCGGCAGTTACCGCCACTGTCCGGGATAACAATTTTGAGGTACGCCCTGATCTGCTGGATTCATTTCAGTTTACGTTCAATTCAGATGTCAACGTAGCGGTGGAACATCTGACGATGGTCAATGACACGTTGGGGGGCGACAGCGTCTCGATGGCGGGTGTCAATTTTTCCTATGATGCGGCAACGTTTACTGCAACGTGGGATTTTGAGGACATGCCCGACCTTGATCCCGGATATTATTCATTCACGCTATCAGATTCTGTGACCGCCGTTCAGGGGAACCTGCCTATCGACGGAGACGCCGATGGTAACGCGGGAGGTGACTATGTTGAACAAATCTACGTAGCAATCCCGGGCGATGCTAACCTGGACGGAGTTGTGACGCTAAGTATTCCCAACGTGTTTACCCGCATCAATACTGGCGACGTGGCAATCGCGCGGGCCAATGTGAACGCTAATTTCCCGACAACATGGCGCGACGGCGACTTCAATGGTGATGGCAACGTCACGCTTTCGATCCCGAACGTCTTTACACGCATTAACTCAGGCGATGTCGCAATAGCACGCGCTAACGTGGGAATGGACGTGCGACCACCGGGGGCCGGTTTTGCCGCCAGCGCTGCCGCTGAATTGGCAGCTGCCCAAACCACGGCAGTTGAGTTTAACGATTCTGACGAACGCACCGATGAGGAAGAACGTGGCAATCAGAGGATCGTTTCTGACGTGCTAAAGCCATCCGGTTATGACGCGCTAGATTCGGTATTTTCTGCTCTTCAGGGTTAGCAGCTGACGTTGGCAAACTGCCTGCGCCGATTGAAGCGGTAAAGAGACTGGTTAGTCATCAACGTATTGATTTCGTTGGAGAAACCTGAGGGGTTGAGCCGATTTGGCGGCAATACTTCGGGACGCACATTTCTGTTCTGTGAGAAATGCTGCCATGACTGACTTTTCAGTCACACGCCAATCCCGCGAGGTCGCCATGTTTCCCACCGCGTTTTTTAATCGACTCAGATTCCAGTGCATCGTTATCGCGGCTGTCGCGATGACATTCTGTTCCACAGCCAAAGCTCAACTGGCTGAGGCCGTATACAACCCGTTAAATGGCGAGGTCACCATCAATGTGATCGCCAACACGGTCACAACGCTAACGCTCGTTGGTCAGTCAGGTGCTGATCCCAATGTGGGCTTCGTTAGATTCATGAATGCCAGTTCCACCACTCCACCACTCCTCTAGGGACTCTTTTCGAGGCGAATTCGGGACGTGTGCAGTACAATCTGGGACAGGAAACCAACGGCAGTCTCATTCCGTTCCCAACCGGAAGTTTCAACATTGGAGCGGTATTTGATCCGGGAATTGTCTTCACACCAGCAGCGGGATTTCCGGACACCTCAGACGCGGTTGCTGCCAATGGAGACGTACTTGGTTTGGCAACGCTTTCGATCAACGGTACCCAGTTCACAGCCATTCAAACGCAGGCAATTCCGGAACCGGGCGCTTTGCCGGTGTTACTGATTGGAGTGGTAACTCTTGTTACTGGCCGTCGTCGAAATTAGTAATGTTTCAAACAGTCGTCAAATCTATCACCGCACAAAAAGCTCGCCAAATGGCGGGCTTTTTTGCATTAAAGAGCCAGAGTGACGATTTTCTGGAATGCCAACGGGGCAACCTGCAACGACACCGCCATTAAACCGCGGGCAGGGCAGGCTTTCCGTCAGGAAAATCCGCAAGGGACAGCTGTCCTCAATTACAATTTGGGTAGGCCACTTCCCACCCAAATAAACGCCTTCCCTCCCAAGGCATTTCCTGCATTAACTCTCAAGTTGGTTATGAACATTCATATTAGATTTCCGGAAAAAAACTCTCCATTTTTTCGATTTTGCTGATTGCGATTTCACTGTTCACGTTGCTCAAGCTAATGAGATTCATTCTGATTTATAGCCGTTTACTTTTTTTAATAAGGCCTCTCCCAATCATGATCAAACAATTTGCTGTTGCCGCCTATTTTTCGTTTTTGTTGCTGTTCAATGCCAACCATGTCACCCATGCTCAGGCCACCTCTTCTTCGGAAGTGATCGCATTCTGGAATTTTAATGATGCCAATAGTCCAGGCGTTGCTGACGAGACGATTCGGATCGAACATACTGCCTCGGCAGGAACGGGAATAGTCTATCAGCAACGGGCGGACACTGACGGCAACGGTAAAGGCGGAACGCCTTTCTCCGACGCGCTATTGGGATTGGATGAGTCCGCCGGTCGCTCGATCGCATGGGACGATTTCAACAAAAGTGGCGGTGATAATGATGCAGAACTGTTTATCAGCACTTCAACGACGGGATACGAAAATATCGTTTTCTCGTTTGACGTGCAGGGAAACAACGAGAGCACGGATCCCGATCCGACAAGTGTAGGGTTTAATCGATACGACATCAAATACGACACGCAACCGCTTGAAGAGGTGCCGGCTCCATCGGCACCGGCGGCGCTAATCGTTGACTTTGCCGGTGGAAATTCGACAACGTTTGACAACAACCGCAGCATCGTGACCGCGCCCGACTCTTTTAACCGGTTTGAGCTCGATTTCAGCAGTATTGCGGCTGTCAACAACCGGGCGAATTTTAGCATTCGCCTAGATGACTTCCGGGGCAATGACGACGTGCGATTTGATAACTTTTTGATCACTGGAACGGCGATCGCAGTGCCGGAACCCGGATCTATGGTTGGGGTGGTATTTTTCGCGTTGGCGGCAGGCCTCAAACGCAGGCGTCGATTTACAACTTTGCAAGTTTAGCGGTTCTCCGACGTGACCGTCATTTTCTGGCTGATTTTCATGTTGTGGATCATCAACCGTTTGCAGAGGGGGAAACCACTGGGTAAGCTATCCAACAGGAATGGATTTTTCGTACTCGATTTGATTGGAAGTTAATATGCTGCGTTACGCTTTTTTAATCGCAATCGCGGGTGTCATCTCCTTGGGGACGTGCACTCAGGAGACCTTTGCAGATCTCGAGATCAATCTGGATTTCAGCAACTTTGCCACGAATGCCCCTGCCGATGGTAGCGCCGTTTTGGGTGGCGGTACTCGCGCTCAAGCTCAAGCCGTTATTGAGAGCGCCGCGGATTATTGGGAGGAAGTTTTCGCCGGCAGCAATTCGGCATTGCCATGGACGACAAACGTTGGCGGTACCCTGACACAAAATATAAGTGTTGGCTGGGGGAGCCTTGGGGGTTCGACGCTGGCCACCGGAGGCACGAACTGGGTCGTTGGCGGAAACCAGACTGGACGATGGGGTAGCGGTTCGTTGACGTGGGACAATGATGGTTCAAGTACTTTTTTTGTGGACACAACTCCTTTGGACAGTGTTGAATGGAATCAGTTCAGCTCCCGTGACATCAATCTTGGCGGCACGAGTGTCAACGTGGAACGTACCTATTATGATGCCCCGGCAGGATCTGCCCGCAACGATTTTGATATGCTGACCACCGCCGTCCATGAAATTGGGCACGCTTTGGGCTTTTTGGGTACACCATACCCGCAGTTTGCCGCTGCTGATTTGCAGTCAGACGGCGACATTGACATAGTCGGTGGTCCACTGGCGGGTGCGGAGATCCCGTTCGAGGGAGGACATACTGAAATCATGATCGATACCCCCGGTAACGGCGATTTCCCATACGATCCGGGAGCCAACAGTTTTTTCCCAACGGTACAGTATAACCCGACGCTGATGGGGCCCAGCGGTTTCAATGGAACACGAAGCCTGTTGACTGAAGCTGATATCGCCGTCGTCGCCCAGATTTTGCAGTTCGATCAGGCGACAGTCAACTTTGATGCACGTGTCGCAGCCGTTCCGGAACCATCGACAATTTCACTATTGGCGGTGTGTCTGGTGGGTGTCGCAGGACGACGTCGCCGAACCGCCTGAACTGATTTCTTATTTCTCGATTAGAGTGAAACAATTCATCCACTGCCGTGAAATATCGGTAGTGGATTTTTTATGCGCCGAATTGCTCTGATTGAGAGTCCGACGACCGGCTGATGCCCGTTTGCACCCATGCAACCATCACTCCCGCGATTGCACCGCACAAATGCCCATCCCACGAAATGCCCTTGGTCAGCGGCAAAACCCCGGTCAGCGTCGACCAACCATAGAAAAAACCCACCACCGTGGCGATCAGCGTTGGCACCAACCGCTTCTCAAACCATGCCGCAGAGAGGAAAAAAGTCACCAACCCAAACACCAGCAGGCTGGCACCGATATGGGCGACAACGTGATTGTCGTCTCCGTTTCTCCCGAACAACCACAGCAGCAATCCACCCAGTCCCGCAATCATCGCGACCGTCTGCCAAGAATTGGCACGCGATCCGGCCAACAGCGTCAACAGCATGATCAGCGGGAAGGTGTTGGAAACTAGGTGGCCAAAATCTCGATGTAAAAATGTCATTGTGGCAATGCCCGGAACCCCCGCAAGGCTTCGAGGAATCAGCCCCCACTGCTCCAGTGGCAAAAACAGATCCAATAAATGCACACCCCAGATAACGGCCACGAACATCAAAACACCTTTGATCTCTTCACCGATATGATGCTGGTTACCGGAAGGTGAACCTGCCAACGAATTGAGTGCCACGTTTTTCTCCTGTCAAATACCAACCCACCTCGATCGCGTTCCACCCTTCGCGTGGCAGGCCTTCACCTTCGTTCCCTCCGAGGCGGGAGGCTGAGCCATCACTTCAACGCTCACGGGCAAAGCCCCGCACGGGTGGTTCGTTGAAGGCAAGTCTTACGCGGAGCACTCCGGCACGCGCCCACTCCACAGCAACCGCATGATCCAGTGCCACGTTAGTGCCAGCAGCACTGCCGTACAGCCCACATGCAAGACCTGCACGATTTGAAAAATGGCGACGTGTGCCAACACGATTCCCATCAGCATCATCGCAATCACCATCGCAAAAATTAATTTCGGTTCGATCATTGTTGCCGCACCGGACTTCTTGATCCAGTACAAAATCAACCCCGCTGTCATCAACAGCGTCCATGAAAAACTTCGATGTACTTTGTAAATCAGTGTCGATCCCAATTCCTCAATCCATTCCGTCCGGTCCAGCCCCGCTGACGCTTTGGCCAATTCATCTGTCTGCTCCCGTAACTGGCTGCCCATCAGCCCCTCGCAAAACAGGCAACCAAAAAAGATCAGCGAGGCAATCAGGATGCGTTTTCGCCACATAGGATTCATGCTCGGTGGTTGTTCTTCCGGACGACTCATCCAGATAATTGTCACCAGCACAGCAATCAGCAAAAACGCCAGCCCCATATGCAGCGTGATGATCCCGGGTTGGAGGCCACTACTGACGACATAAGCGCCCATGACCGCGTTGCCGATCACGTCGATCAGACAAAACCACGACAGCCCCACCACCCATCTGCGATAGCGCGTCGCCCGAAACGAAAGCAACGCCAACAGCAATGTCGAAAATCCCAACGGCAACGAGGTCAGTCGGTTAAAGAACTCAATCCACGTATGCACCGGATCAAAACTCTCCAGAATCGTATCGCGCGTAATCGTGTCCGGGTCGATCCCCTTTCTGACCGCGTGTCTTTTAAATTTGGCCATGTCCAGTTTGGCGACGTCGATCTGGTCGGCACTGGTTGGAGGAATGATGCATCCCCAGCAGGTTGGCCAGTCGGGGCATCCCAAACCGGCCCCTGTTACACGCACGGTTGCCCCTACTACCACCAACAAGATAACGGAGAACAGGGCGATCCAGGCAAGTCGGTTGACGATCATGAGAGTTTGAATGGGCAAAAAATAGGCGACGTTTTTTATATCATTGCTGATCCTCGCACATTTTCATAGACGCGTGAACATCTGTCCGAACAGGATGTCCGGACATGGACGCCCAGACTACTTGAACGTCACCTCATAGCACACGCAATGGTCCGACGGATAATTTGTTGCCGGTTCGATCGTCAGCGCCGCGCTCCCCTGTTTCCACTTTAAAGTTTCATCGCTGCCGACCAGGCCCACTGAGGCAATCGTTCCTGCGGCCACCTCCGAATCGATCCCCAATGATTTGACCGCGACGCTGCCTGTCGGCTTGACTAGGCAGAACACAAACAACTTGCCTCCCTTGGTCGTAAACCGAATATCCTTCGCAGTGTATTTCCGCGCCTTGTTTTCCTGGGCAAACCCTGCGGCAATTGGCGGCCCCTCACCAAAGACTTTCCACGGGCGCGTCCCGTAGATCGCATCGCTATTGACAGCCATCCATTTCCCGATCCCGTCCAGCGTCACTAACGCCTCCGCATCCGGCGAACCATCCCCCTTGAGTGGCACGTTCAGCAACAGGTTGCCGTTTTTACTAACGATATCGACCAACATCCGCACAACTTTAGCGGGTTTCTTGTACGACTGGTTGGCTCGGTAATGCCAATTCCCGATGCAAGTATCCGTCTGCCACGGGCGTTGCTGCAGCCCCTCCTTGGTTCCGCGCTCTACGTCTTCCACCAACGCCCGGCTGCCACGTTCGTCATTGCCTTTGCTGTTGATCACAGCTTCAAGTTTTCCCTCGTGCCACCTGATGTTGGAATTATAAAAATGCGAGTACAACTTCAACCCAACATTTTCCAGCGGCGCGTGATGGTCATCAAAATAGACCAGGTCCGGCCGATAGTTGTCGATCAGTTCTTTCGTTCTCAGGAAAAATTTATCAATGTATGCCTGATCAGGTTTTGCTCCCGGTTCATGCGGGCGCGTGTAAAACTCCTGGGGGTCCAAGCCCTCCCACCACTTGCCTTCACCGTCTGCTTTGGTCAGGTTCCCGTCGTATGGCACTCCTTTTTGAGGGCCTTCACGATCGCTTCCAAAGGCGGGTTCATACCATTCCCACGCCCGGGCTGCATGAATTGAAACGCCGAAAGGGAGGTCATTGTTTTTTGCGGCCTTGGCCCACAATTCGATCAGATCTTTTTTTGGGCCAACGTTGACCGAGTTCCATTGTTGATATGTCGAGTTCCAGTTGTCAAAGTTGTCGTGATGATTGGCCATGGCAACGAAGTAGCGTGCTCCGGTCTTTTTGTAGAGTGCGACCAGTTTTTCCGGATCCCATTTACTGGCCGAGAAGTCTTTGCAGACATCTTTGAAACCAACTCTGGACGGATGACCGTATTTTTCCTCGTGAATTTTGCGTACGGCGATACCCTTTTTGGTTTGCCAATTGTTGGGGGGAAACTCCGGACGATAGGTCAGCCGGGCACACCAATCCCCTGATTCGGGAACACACTGAACTCCCCAATGCGCCCAAATACCAAACTTGGCATCTCGAAACCAGTCGGGCGTTTTGTATTGTTTGGCCAGCGAGTCCCAGTCAGGTTGAAAAGGCCCTGGCTGATACTCGAGATCCGTGTCTAACGTCGCATCCTGAGCCATAAGCTGGCCGGGCGCTGTCAGCAAACTCAAGGAGCCAATGAGCGTCAGAAAAAGAGCCGGAAAGGCCGAAACTGTAGTTTTTTTCATGTTTGATAACGTATCGGGGGCAATGAAAATGGGGGTAATGAAAATCAAAGGAGTAGTTGTGCGATCCGCAGTGTCAATGATCTTGCCAGTGGCTGTTACGCCAAGGTTGATCTATTGGATCAAACCATGTGATGGCGACAATGTTTCGAGGCACTTTGCGTAGACCGTTGTCCTCAGCACGGGGCACCGCGCGCGGTGCCCCGTGCCGATTGCCAAGGCCCACCATTGCAAACCATTTCTCCAAAAACGAGCTTTTCGGTTGCTGGCAGAGGTTGCATCGCGGCAGCGACTTCGATAACATAATGTCATAACGGGATGTGGCGTAGCCTGGTAGCGCGCTACACTGGGGGTGTAGAGGTCGCTGGTTCAAATCCAGTCATCCCGACTTCGTTTTCACGCAATAATACACTGGACATAAGGCGAGTCCTCGCCAATGATGAATAAGAACGACTTGGCCAAGTCACTTTATTCGTCACTAAAAAATGAGGACAGTCCAGTGGGAAGACCACCGAAACCGTGGCAGAGAAGGCAAACTGGCGCTTGGTATTGCACGCTCGAAGGCAAGCGTGTGTTCCTCGGGCACGACAAAAAATCTGCCGACAAGAAATTCCATGAACTCATGGTCAAGCCCGCGGATGTTGCCGGGCAACGCATGACTCTCTATAAGCTCAGCCAGCTTTATCTGGACTGGGTCGAGGCGAACCGAGCCCCTGGTACTTACGATCTCAACAAGCACCATCTCAAGTCCTTTATCGGGCATGTCGGGAAAAGCCTCAAAGCAGCTGAACTTCGAGGCTATCACGTTACCAACTGGTACGAGCAATTGACGGTTGCCCCGACCAAAAAGGAAATCGAAAAGGCAAAGTCCGAGGGGCGAACCGCTAAGCCGCGTCGTATCAGCACGACAACTCAGAGTGATGCCGCTGGAGCAGTGAAACGCATGCTCAACTGGGCTGTCGAACGTGGCCTAATCGAATTGAATCCCGTTGCTGGTCTTAGGCGACCAAAACGCAAACGCAGAGACGTCTGCTACAACGAAGTAGAATGGAAAACTATTCTCAAGCATGCCACTGGTTCGTTCCATGACTTTTTAATGTTTCTTTCGCTAGCCGGTTGTCGTCCTCAAGAGGCTCGATTGTTGGAGGCACGCCACGTTCAAGGCGATCAAGCCGTATTTGAAATTGAAGACTCCAAAGGGCAATTTGAAAGGCGGGTCATATTCCTACCCCGCCAGGCCAAAGAACTCCTCAGCCGCCTTGCGATAGAGTTCCCCCAAGGCCCGCTGTTCCGAAATTCGAAGAATCAGCCGTGGACGAAGAACGCTATCGTTTGCCGAATGCGGCGTCTTAAAGCTAAGGTTGCTGAAGAACTGGGGTACGAGCTTCGTACGATTGCCTATGGAGCCAGACACACATACGCGACTCGGGCTCTTGAAAATGGAATCGATTCGATCGAGGTTGCCGAACTGATGGGGCACCGAGACCGAACCATGGTTGCCCGAACCTATTCCCATCTCATGAAGAACCCTGAACGGCTATTGAAGCGCGCAGAGCAAGCAATAAATAAAACGCAGAAGCAAGAGCCTTAGTCGTGTTGTGAAAGTGCAGTAATGAGATCAGAAAACCCTCAGAAGGTTATTCTCGCGAAAATGGCAGGAGAGCATGCTCGATATGTATGGGAGAACTTTCAAACCTGTAGGCACTTACACCCGTCGTTGGCAGAGCTGCAGTCATTGCCGTGGAGCAAGTGGCGAGAGGAGCCAAATACTTGGTCAACAGTTGCGAATTTGATTTGTGTGATGCGAACCCTGGCTTATGGGCCATCGGATGTCTATAAATCACGAAATGACATCGTTCTTCAGCGCATTCACCGAAATCCAGACTGCGAGGCCTTTACGATACGCGGCGATTGTGAACTGACGCTTGATCTACAGTTGGGGGCGGACCGAAAGTTCATACCTTTCGGGCCAGTGCATGGCCTTTCTACCGTCTTCCCTATGACACAGCACTCCTTCGATAGATATTGCCGAGGCGAGTATTCGATGATGCGACTTCCCACCGAAGTGATTCTTCCTCGAGCTGAGACCGCCTCACGTTCTGCTGAGGTTGTGATGATCACACGCTGCATATACTTACCGGAAATAGATTTACCCGGAGAGTATGAGTTCCGAGGCCGTGTCGAATTTTCGGGCCGTTCTGTAATAACTGAACTTGCAAGACAAATCGCGGCATTTCTTCCAAAAATTAAGCAAGTGTCCGACGATGGACGAGTTTTATTCTGCGGAAATATCGAAGCTGGAAGCCAGTCAGCATTGATTGCATGCCCCCTCAGCGGGCGATTTAA
>CALCJM010000042.1 GCA_937967505.1 uncultured Pirellulaceae bacterium
ACCTGCACCCGATCTCCGGAGTTCACTTTTAGTGGACCGGTTAACTCAATCTGCTCGATCACCGGGCAGCGATTTGCCGGTGGTTTCCCACTCCAGATCTCGGTCATGGTATCTACCGCTGCAGTACGCCGTCCGTCCGGCAGCAGCATGCCAAACCACGTCGCGGTGCCCTCCTGTTTGTTCCCCCAAAGAAACGCGTACGAACCAAGACATAATTGCTGATCCCTCTCAAATGCCTGCGATGATTTTTTGTATTCATCCGCTTTCTGGCCACTGGTAAGTTCGATCACCGCACCAAGGCTGTTCTTGGGGCACTCCCACGTCCCGGTCGGTCCAAATTCGGTCACGATATAGGGCTTGGTCCCCCCCAGTGCGCGGTAACGTTCGGGAACCTCCGGAGCTTCGCCGTAGGCATTAATCCCGACGATGTCGATGTCAGGACAAAACTTGTGCAGGTTCTGAACCTTCTGGCCACCTATTCCGGCGATCACCGTCATCACGGGATGATTGGGGTCAATCTTCTTCGCTTCGACAGCCAGCCTTTGGACGTGTTTCCAAATCTCCGGATTGTCGCCCGAGCCCTCCATCTCGTTGCCGATTCCCCACACTAGGACCGCCGGGTGATCTTTCAAGCTTTGAATATGTGCAAGCGTGGTGCGCAGTTGTGCGCTGGTGGATTCTTGATTGGAATAATCAAATCCGTGGCGTTCGTGGCCCAGCCAGATCCCCACGGCCATCGTCAGCCCATGCTTATGAGCTTGGTCAAGTTCGGAACGGGTGTTTTTATCAACGCCCCAGGATCGGGTGGAATTTGCACCGGCAGCGGCCAGTTCTTCCCGGGAACCATCACCTCCGGCACCTTTGACATAAAATGGTTTTCCGTCCCGCTGTAATTGCCAGTTGCCGGCTACCTTGACCAGCCTTACTTTTAACGGGCCCGTAGGCGCTTGTGCGGAAACATTCCGGGGCGCAAATGTTGCCGCCGCTGACAACATAAAGGCTATCGCGCCAAGCCACCGAAAAGTGTAATCAGGCAGGTAAAGTAGTTTCATAATCATCATTATCTTGCTTTCGAATTTTTAAATCAGCCTGCATCTGGTAGAGGAATTTTCTGTTCAACGGATAGAACAGCATGAATATGGCCGACGCCAGCAACAGCGCGGCCGGAATCAGGCTCATCATGGCCACAATCCCGTTGAGCGTCACTTCTGACTGCTGTTGGCGAACTCCGGCAACAGGTTGGACGAAACCAAAGAAGAACAAGCACCACGCGGGGATGGCACCACCAATCGCGCCGCCAATTTTTTGTGAAAGCGTCGCTGCGGCAAATACGAGGCCGGTCGAGGATCGGTTGTACTTCCATTCAGAATAGTCAGCCACGTCGGCATACATTGCCCACGTCAGAACCGGAATCGGCCCGCCGGCAAATGCTCCAAAAATCTGTAGCCCGTACATCCATTCGACTTGTAAGGGGCCAACAAACCACAATGCCCCGGTACACAGCGCGACCAGGCTGCTGGAGACAATCATCAACCACTTTGACCCCAGCCACCCGCGCAGCGGACGGGTTACCATCATGCCACAGATCGTTGCCAGTGATCCGGCAACTAGGAAGTCACCAAACGGAGCATGCACGTAGTATTCAAAGTAAAACGCGGTCGCGCTGCCACGGGTCCACCCGGCAATCAATTGGGCCATGCCAAAGGCAAACATAATCAACCACGGGTAATTCTTTCCCAGATCGGTCAAGTCTGTTTTCCACGACGCCGACGAATTTTTCACCGGTTCAACGCGCTCGCGCGTTGTCAAAAATGTAATGACGAACAGCACAACCGCCACCAATGCATAACATACAACTGTCCAGAAAAACCCGGCCTGCTTGTTAACGACGACAATGGTTTCGATACCATCAATGAATTGTTTCTCGGTGCCACCAAACCATGCGACCAGAGGTTCGGTAAATTTCTGTACGATGATTGCACCGCTGAACGCCAACACAAATCGCCAAGTGGAAAGACTGGTACGTTCTGCGGGGTCTGGAGAAATGACGCTCATTAATGCACCGTAAGGAACGTTGATCGCCGTATAGGCCGCGAACACCGCTGCGTAGGTAATATAGGCGTAGATCAATTTACCGCCCGGTGACAGATCAGGCGTGTAGAAGGTCAGCATGCCGGTTAACGCAAACGGAACCGCCATCCAGATCAGATACGGTCGAAACCGCCCCCAGGCCGTGCGCGTCCGGTCGGACAATATTCCAATCAATGGATCATTGAAGGCGTCAAACAGTTTCGTCACGAAAAACATGGTGCCTGCCGCAGCAGGCGCAATGCCAAACACATCGGTATAGAAAATCAGCTGGAAATACTCAAACAGTTTCCAGTAAAGATTTGACGCAGTGTCGCCAAGCCCGTATCCGATTTTCTCACCCACCGACAAACGACCATCAGTGCACTGGTCAGGCGGGCGATCAGTGGAGGCAGCCATGAAGAGACCTGTCACTGCGGGAAGGGACAAAGGAGCGTAAACAGAAAACCCGATGCAGGCTGTCATCGCTTGCTTGATGCGTGTGACCGAGCATTTATTGTAACTCCTCCAAGTCTTCCGGGCGATCAAAGAAACAATGAAAAAGAAAAGCTGCAACCGGCTTCGAACGTGACGGCAGATGCCGGTTGCAGCACAAATACGTCAAGGCGGCAGCTTGCCTAGACGTAGCGGAGAACTCTAAAGCTCTTTGACGTTAACGATCCTCGCCTCCACCGCGAGTTCTCCACCGCGAGTTCCCAACACAGAGTGCGTCTCTTCTCTGGTCGGATTCAAAATCAACTGCACCGATCCGTCACTCAAAACGGCTCCCATTGCGTCAAGTTGAAGGTTTGGCATTTCTCCCGGGGCAAGACAACACTGTCCCGGCCATCTTCTGAGACCATCATATTAAAACCTCTGGATGTCGAATTTCTGATATTCTTCGCAGCATTCTCTGCCCTAATCCTCCCAACGAAGGACGAGTACGTACGTGAACAGGGCAGGTGATTACAAAACTGAAAGCCACAGCAGTGAAACCGGTTTCAATTAATTATAATTGCACATTTTTGCAGATCGAACAAGAACAAAACGGGAAAAACCAAGAAAAAAGAGACCGGTTTCAGGCCGGCCTGTTTTTGGCTTGTATTACCGTAATTTGACCGCATACTTATGTTCAAGCCCTTACCGCGTCAAAGGCTGAGAGTCACAAATCGCGAAGAATTGGTCACTTAATGCTTCGTGCGATCGTCAAACCGCACGAAGCTCTCTCAAGACTTCGCCAGAACTTACTGGACCCGCTCGTGAAGAAGAATGTAACCATCAGCGACATTGCCACGCAGGCGAATGTCTCCAAAAGCACCGTTTCCCGGGTTCTTAATGACACCACGCCGGTGCATGAGGACAAACGCAAAGCGGTGTTGGCGGCCATGAAAAAGATGAATTTCGAGCCCAACGTCTTCGCGCGCGGACTGGCCAGCGGCCAGTCTTACACGATCGGCGTGGTCACCCAGAACTTCGGCAGTCCGATTTATGACGCGATCTCCCAAGGCGTCGTCACAGGGCTGGCCGACACAACCTATTCACCGATTTTCGCCGATGGCCAATGGCAACCGGACATCGGAGAAGCGGTTGTCCAAACACTGATTGGCAGAAAGGTCGATGGCCTGATCGTGATCGGCAGCAGTCTCGAATCGTCGGTTCTCGACCGGCTGAAAAAGACTATCCCCACGGTACTGGTGGGCTGGGAGGTCGAGGGCTGGGAGAAACAGTGCCTGTTCATTGACAACGAACAGGCGGCCCGGAATGCGACGCAACATTTAATTGAACTTGGGCATACCCAAATTGCGCACATCACGGGTATCGCAACCCATCAGGACTCCATGCGGCGTCTCTGGGGATACCGTCGGGCTCTGACCGCAGCCGGCATCGAAATCGATGAAGACCTGATTTTCGAAGGGCGATTTGATGGAAACTCCGGCGTGCTGGGAGTTGAGTCTTTTCTGATGCGTGGCAAACGTTTCACCGCACTGTTTGCCTCCAACGATGCCACCGCGTTTGGTGCCAGGCTGGCACTTTATCGCCGCGGCATTCGCGTTCCCGAAGATGTCTCGATTGTCGGTTTTGACAACCAGAGTGAAGCGGCATTCACCACACCTCCGCTGACCACGGTCCGCCAACCGGCTCAGGAGATGGGTATCGCAGCCGCCGAAGTGTTGCTGAACCTGCTGCACAAAAAAGAATTCACCGTACCCAAGCTGGAAACGGAACTTGTAATCCGGGAATCGACACGCTTACGGGGCAACCCTTGACGGCACTTTCGACGGCCGCAGCGCAAGTTCATTCAGCCAAGTGTTTTATTCCGGCCTCCTGCCCAGTCGCTGCCGCCATAGCCGAATGTCTTCCGTCGCTTAATAAGGTGGATTTGTGAATTTAAGGCCACTTGTCTAGGGAGCAGACGGTAAAACGGTCACTCAGAAATTAGACCGGCAATGTCCGACACGGTCGGCACACCTGCAAGCACGGAGACCACTTCTCCTTTATCGTTAACGATGACTGTCGCCGGCAAGACATCAGCCCCAAGCTGGCTGTTGACAAAACCGTTGAAACTTTCACGCTCCACCCTGCTCCACGGTTGAGCCAACCTGTAAGGCGGTTGGTATTTGTCCAAGTAGGTTTGAACTTTTTCCACCGAATCATTTTCATCAATCAGTGCCCCCACGATGGCCAATTGTGTGGTCTTGAATTGCTCTCGCAGAAGCTTTAGTTGCGGCAGCTGCCTCCGGCAAGCAGGGCACCATGTCGCCACTGACGTAACCAGTGTGAGTTTCGCACTTGCTTGACCGGACAACCCGCGCGGAGCCTTTACCCGGGGCGTTACGACTTCCGGATACGGCGGTTTGGTTTTGATGTAGCGACTGCGTTCAAATCCGCTTCCATTTGGAGACTCTGTGGCATCTTCGAATACGGTAATCAAATCACCAGCCGCCACGTCTTCCAGACTCCGGGCGATTCCAGAGGGCCACTGCACATGAATTTTCTCAATTGATTCATTGGCACCAATTCCGAAAAACATATTGCGCGAATTCTGAGCGGCCAGCCCTTCGCCACATCGATGTTGCCGGACCAGCGACTGTGTGGGTAACTTGACAGTTACCACGACGCCATACCCGTCGCGACAACCGAATGTTGTGGAAGGTTGGGCTGCACGATTACCTCCAATAAATTTCAGCGCCACCATATTGCCACCCGCTTTATCGGCAGCAAGTTCTCCCTGCTGGTTACGAAACAGACTCAACACGGGTGTGTTGATATTCAGCAGCGCGATGTCCTGCCAGCCATCACGGTCGTAATCCCAAATGGCAAACGTGCGGCCATCTTGGGGAGTATCCAACCCGGAAATTCCGGAGATGTCGCGAAACGTCTGTCCTTGCATATTCTGAAACAGGTGGTTTCGTTCTTTGCCACTGAACGACAGTTTCCCCCGCTCCAGACTCGGAAGCTGAAAACGGTTGACCTCATTAGGACGACGCCCGGTAACCGGCTCGCGTTCCCACGATTTCGTGGAGACAAACGAGTTGTCAAGTTTTTCGTCTGATTGCACGACCGTGCGCCAGTAGTTACTTCACAAGTCGATATCAATCGCAATATCGGCGGGGGCCGTATAGTATCCGCTGGTCGCGTAGATATCCCGAAAGCCATCGTTGTTAAAATCAAAAAACTGCCCCCCCCATGACCATCCAGCCTTGGCGACGTGGCAATCTGATTGTTCAGACATCAGGGAGAACTTGCCTTTGTTCAGGCGATAGAGAAAATTCCCCTGCGCCATTTCGCGTATTTGCGGATCGATCCCGGTAACCTGATCCGTAATCCGTTTACCCGCTTTGCTGAACATATTGGAAACATAGACATCCACTTGACCGTCGTTATCGTAATCTCCCCAAGAGACCCCCATACCAAACCCCATTCCCGTCAGGCCAGATTCGGCTGTGATGTCCGTGAATCCGTCGGCTCCGTCATTGCGAAGGAAATTATCAGGCGCATAATCGTTGGCAACATAAATATCTTGATCTCCATCGCCGTCATAGTCATTCCACGATGCCTGAAAGGTCATTCGCCACAATTCCAATTGCGTATTTTCTTTGGCAGGGCCGAATTTGCCATTTCCAAGGTTCTTTAGCAAGAGATTAGGAGGCCCCGCACGATCCATAAACCGGTGGGAACGCCGATTGCGTCGGGTGACTTCCTCGGCTTGCCGGGGGTTCAAAAAAAGGTCGATCCAGAGTGGCTTGTTGGTGACCTGGAATCGGTTCGATTCTTCAATCGGGCTGTATGTGCAGATATAGATATCCAACAATCCGTCGTTGTTGTAGTCCGCTGCGGACATCGAGCTAACCAGCGCAGGTAGCGGGCTGCCGATCAGTGCCAACGTCCGGTCAATAAACTTCCCGTTTTCATTGACCAGATAAAGTGATGGTCGACGGGCACGCCCGAGAAACAGATCCAAGTCACCGTCATTGTCAAAATCTGCAAAAGTCGCACTCGTCGAACCTCCAGCAATGTTCAGACCGTACGCAGCGGACAGTTCTTCGAAGGATCCGTCGCCCTTATTTCGAAACAGCAGGTTGGTGTCGTGTTGCATCGCCACGTAAAGATCGTCAAAACCATCGTTGTCGATATCCACAACCGCAACGCCAGGATGCTCAAGAGTGACATCAGGGAAAAAGAAGGGATAAATTTCACCAGGCGGAAAAATGTACTCTTTGCCCTGCATCAGCCGCGATGTCAACTGGGTGTGCCGTGAAACCGTTGCTTGAGCCAGTGCCTTACTGTCCGGCAGCACAGTTTTGAGTACGTTGCGAAACAACGGCCCGGCCGATTCGATCTTCTTGACATCGTTGAGTTTCCATGACGTGATTTGCCAGTCGGCATCGTTGTTGGTAGTCGCTGCGCGCGTCCAACCGACCTCGACTTCTGCACGAACGCTGACTTGCCTGTGAGCGGTACGCATTGAATCGGAGATGCGATCGGCATGAACAGCCAGCCCGTTAAATCCCACAATGGAATTGAACTGATTCAGATTGTCCGGTTCGAAGCTACCCTTGATAAAATAGAACTTGCCATGTTTGAAGTAGGCGGTCTCATCAAACAAGGGTGTCCAGAGATCGAGATCATCCCGGGCAACTATCTTCAGCTCCCCGACGCGCGCTGATTCCTGCGAGAGAGTGTGCCGGAAAACTCGATGAGGATCCAATACTCTGACTTGGGCCGCAAAAGCACTTCTGGCTTGCCCATCAGGAAGCCTCATGTTCAATACGCTTCTCGATAGCGGGCCCAAACGCGGAGTTAGCTCAAGCAGCAACTCTTCAGAACTGACGAGGGTTTGTACAAGCCGACTGTTCTGTTTCTGCTTGGCTGCCAACGCGTCAAGCTGTCGCCGTTGCTGAGCGTAACTTAACCAAAGATTGAAACCAACATACGTGATTGCAGCCAAGACTAGGGTGATGGCTGCAAATTTATTGACATTGAATTCTTTGGGGCTATCTGCATTCATTTCAAATCACTGGTTGGGCAAATAGCGAACTTGACATGAAAAAAGCGTAGCAAAGCCAAATTGCTCTGCCACGCTGAATAGTTTGACTATATCAAAAAATAAGTGAGCCTTTTAACGACGACGACGTGAAGCCATCCCCAATGCCCCCAAAGCGATCAAAACTAGGCTACCCGGCTCCGGAACGGCTGCTGGACCAATGATCGAAGTGTCGTCAATACGTGCAGTACCTGTGGTACCACCTTGGAACGACTGAAGTGCGATAACTGCCCGCAAATTAGTTGTGCCAACGGGAGCAACTCCGCTTACCGAGAATGGTGCATAAGCACCATCAACCACCGGATCCGTCAACTGAACACGACTAAGCTCCGTGCCACCAGCATCAAGCCACTCAATGCGGTACTCGTGACCGACATCGAACAAATTCCCATCGGTCCTAGCGAAGAAACTGAAGGTGTAAGTTTCACCTTCAGTCGCAGCGACGGCCTGCTGAATACCGGCGAAGCTATCACCGACACCTGCGATAACCACTTCCGCATGAGTCGCACCAGTCCTCGGGTCGATAGTATTGGTGCCAACACCAGTCGCACCAGGTCCGGTAAACCCAAACCAGTTCCCTGGCACAGCAGGGTTGTTGAGAGCACCCATTGGATCCTCAAAACCAAGGTTGCTACCCAGCTCCACGCCTTGGGCTTGAGCCAAAGATGTAAATGTCAATGCAACGGCCAGTGCAAGGCATTGCGTCAATCCAAGAAATTTCATTTTGAATGTTTCCTATTTGAGAAAGTGGGTCAAGCTCTCGGGGTGATCTGGAAGTTAGGTAATTTAAGTTGCATCGTGTTCCGTTAGTGTCGAATCGTGCTCCGACAAACGGACTCAAGGGACTCTAAAATGACCCGGATGCCCAAATTTAGATTGGAGTGATCATGCACAGTTTGACTGAACAACAAAAATGGGAGCGGTTTCAAGGCGTCGCCAAAAACAACCCCACAACTCGTTAATTCGGTTGCGGGGCATCACTGAAATCAGTTTCAAGCACTTCGACAGTATATCCCGAACGTTCGCTCCACCCCTCCTCCATTTTGCTCAAAATGCCAAAAATTTTTCGTTTTAAGCAATTTCTATACGGCAAGCCTTAAATCCCCTCAATTTGGAGTGCCGCCTACCCTATCACGGTTGATCACCATACATGAAAGACCGTAGGGCATAGAGTTAAACAGTGAATCGTGACGCTTGGAGCCGACAATTCGGCTTCTTTCAGCCGCTCGCAGAGGCCAATTTTTTCCAGCCCCATCGATACAGTAGGCCGACTGCAATCCAGACGCACCCCACCATCCAAACGCGCGGCGGCACGCAGAAGGCGAGGGCAAGACAGGCGATCAACCCCAACCACGCAGGTACCGTCGAGTACAGGCGTTCCCCCGGGGATAATCGCAGCGCACAGCCGTTGGTGATGCCGTAATAGACCAAAACCGTAAACGCGCTCAGACTCCATGTGAACTGGACGCTTCCAATTGCAATCAGGACGGCGATGATTCCTGCCACCAGCAGGGTTGCCGGCACCGGCACACCCGCCGAGCTATTGACCTGCGCGAAAGCGGCAGGCAGGTCGCCTCGGCGCCCCATTGCCAGCGCAACGCGCGACAGCCCCAATAACAGGTTGAACAGGACTCCCAACAGGGCTACGGTGGCTCCTATCGCGATCACCAAAGTCATCCCGGAAAACGAAAAACGCTCCGCCGCCAGCTTCAGAGGCCCGACGCCACGCGCCGACGCGTTGGCAAATGCCTCGGTCCCCAATGTTGCGACACCAACAGCCGTCACTCCGACATACAGGGTCATGGCACACAACAGCGTCGTGATGATGGCGCGTGGGATTGTTGTTCGGGGAGATTTTACTTCTTCGCCCAACGTGGCGATTCGACCATATCCCGTGTAGGCAACAAACATCAATGCGGTCGCCTCCAGTAATCCGCGCCAGCCGCGTCCAGAAGTGACGTTGCTGCTACCGGGCACGTCAGCAGAATCGAGGTGCCCAAACCACCAGTCGGCCCATCCGCAAGCCATGAACAGCAACAAACTTCCCACAGTGATAGCCACCAGAGCCGTATTCAACCGAGCACTACGTTTAATGCCGGTCAGCGTAAATAGCGTCAGCGCTATCAACACGGCATAGGCCAATCCGGGTTTTGCCCACCACACCGATTCTGCAGTACCTACAGCACTACCGGGGGCGGAGCCGGAAAACACTGACAGAACGTAACTGGAAAATCCCAACGCAGCAGTCGCAGCGGAGGCAGCTTTGGCCGTCAAAAACATCCAGCCGGCCACAAAACCGGTCGTGGGACCAAACCATCGGTTGGCATACTCGTAAGTGCCGCCGCTCACTGGATGGTTGGCAGCCAACTGGGCACTGCTCAGGCCATTGCAGATGGCCACCAGAGAAGCCAGTGCGATCGCCCATAGAATCCATGCCCCGGCGGACACCGTGGCAATCGAAACACTGACAAAAATCCCGGTGCCGACGATCGACCCCAATCCCAGCATTGTGGCGTCAAAGGTTCCCAGTTCCCGTTTGAGTTGATTCATGTCGCCGGTTCAGTCATAGTTGGGAATCGTCACGCGCTCGTTCAGCAGTTTATTAAAACGGTTCTACAGGCTATCGAAATGATTCTTCGAACACAACTCCTAGAAGCTCACTCGCGCCATAATGCGGATCTAATCATGGCCCACGTCAGCAGCCATCCAGAGACGCTCCCGGAATTAATGGCCTGTTTCTTCAGCGACGAAGTTACCGTGGCTCAACGTGCGGCACAGGTGGTGGGAGATCTGGGACGCGCACATCCGCAGTGGCTGCAGCCGTGGTGGCCGGAATTGGTCAACGCGACCGAAGAACCAGTGCACAATGCCATCCGCAGAAACGTGACCCGCTATTTCAGTGAACTGAAAATGGACCTGCCGCTGAAGCTGGAACAGAAACTGGTCAATCTTTGCACCGATTTTGTTGCCGATCCGCACCAGAACGTGGCGATCGCGGCGTTCTCCATGACCTTGGTTGCTGACCGGGCCGACCGATATCCCGAACAAGCACAGCGTCTGGAACGGGTGCTGGTCCGTTTAATCCCGTCTCGCCCTCCCGGATTTCAAAATTGCGGCCGCAAGATTCTAAAACAGCTTTCAAAAAAATCCAACGGTTAGCGCATTAGACGGAGCAACGTGAGGCGACTGGCAGTTAGGAATTTACCATCCGTTGGCGACGCTGGCAGCGTCGGAGCGAAGCTGGCAGCATCGCCAACGGTAAGCTTTCAACTGCCGATCGCCTGGGTCCGTCTCCAATGCTATTGCCGTCAGCATTTCAGGTTGGCCTGGGCCCTGAAAACATCCAAACAAAGACACCAAAAAGAAAGGCGCGCTGCCCCACGGCAGACGCGCCCTCTTTCGTTTACCAAGTTTCGCCAACGTTAGATCAAGCCAGATCAAAACGATCCAGATTCATTACCTTGGCCCACGCCGCCACGAAGTCGTTCACAAACGACTCTTTCGCATCATCGCAGGCGTAGGCTTCGGCGATCGCACGCAACTGCGAGTTGGATCCGAAAACGACATCAACCGAACTTCCCGTCCATTTGACTTCGCCACTGGAGCGCTCCTTGCCTTCGAACAAATGAGTGCACTCCGAGTTCTGCTGCCAGTCGATGCCCATGTCCAACAGATTTACAAAGAAATCATTGGTCAGTGACTCGGGACTGTCGGTCAGCACGCCAAGTTTATAATTGTTGTAATTGCCTCCCAGCACACGCATGCCGCCGACCAGCACCGTCATCTCGGGAGCCGTCAAGGTCAGCAGGTGAGCGCGATCGAGCAACAGTTCCTGTGCCGAACGCGCGTGCCCGTGACGGCAATAATTGCGAAACCCGTCAGCCGTTGGTTCGAGAACCGCAAACAAATCGACCCCCGTTTGTTCCTGAGTCGCATCTGTACGTCCGGGCGCAAACGGCACCGTCACATCGTGGCCCGCCTTCTTCGCAGCGGCCTCGACCGCCGCACAACCGCCCAGCACAATCACATCGGCCAATGAAACTTGTTTGCCATTGCTGTTAAAAGCCGATTGAACTTCTTCCAGTACAGGCAGGACTTTCGCAAGTTCCTCCGGCTGATTGACTTCCCAGTCCTTCTGGGGTGCCAGTCGTAGCCGCCCGCCGTTGGCACCGCCACGTTTGTCGGTTCCACGGAACGTTGCTGCCGATGCCCAGGCGGTAGAAACCAGTTGGGAAATCGACAGCCCCGAAGCCAGCAGTTGGGCTTTCAGATCGGCAATATCGCCATCGTCAATCAGGTCGTGGTCAACCGCCGGAACCGGGTCCTGCCACAATTGCGCCTCGGGAACTTCGGGGCCAAGGCAACAGGTGATCGGTCCCATGTCGCGATGCGTCAGCTTGTACCAGGCTTTGGCAAACGCTTCGGCAAACTGATCCGGGTTTTCGTGAAAGCGTTTTGAAATTGGTGCGTAGGCCGGATCCACCTTCAAAGCAAGGTCGGTGGTGAACATCATCGGCGCGTGTTTGGTCGCGGGATCAAAGGCATCGATGACGGTCGCGGCACCGCCCCCATCCTTGGGTGCCCACTGCGTTGCACCGGCCGGGCTTTTCGTCTCCTCCCATTCGTAATCAAACAGGTTTTCAAAGAAATTATTGTCCCACTGGGCCGGGGACGTGGTCCACGCTCCTTCCAATCCGCTGGAAATCGTGTCACCGGCGTTACCGCTGCCGTAGCTACTGATCCAGCCCAGCCCCTGATCGGCCAAGGTTGCTCCTTCGGGTTCCGGGCCAACGTATTTGTCGGGATCGGCAGCACCATGTGCCTTGCCAAAGGTGTGCCCGCCGGCAATCAGTGCGACGGTTTCCTCATCGTTCATCGCCATGCGGGCAAACGTTTCGCGAATATCGTGGGCGGCAGACAGAGGGTCGCCATTGCCGTTGGGGCCTTCGGGGTTAACGTAGATCAACCCCATCTGAACCGCCCCCAGCGGATTTTCCAGTTCGCGTTCGCCCGTATATCGTTTGTCGCCCAACCATTCGCTTTCCGGGCCCCAGTAAATATCTCCTTCTGGTTCCCAAGCGTCCGTGCGTCCACCGGCAAAACCAAACGTCTCAAACCCCATCGACTCAAGTGCCACGTTGCCGGCGAGCACCATCAGATCGGCCCACGAGATTTTACGCCCGTATTTTTGCTTGATTGGCCACAGCAGTCGCCGCGCTTTGTCAAGGTTTACGTTGTCGGGCCAGCTGTTCAAGGGAGCGTAACGCTGTGTGCCTGAACCGGCACCGCCGCGCCCATCGGCAACGCGGTACGTCCCGGCACTGTGCCACGCCATCCGGATAAAAAATGGACCATAATGTCCGTAGTCCGCAGGCCACCAGTCCTGAGAATCCGTCATCAGATCTTCAAGGTCTTTTTTCAAGGCCTTAAGATCAAGCTTCTTGAACTCTGCCGCATAGTCAAAATCATCGCCCATTGGGTCAGGGGTTTTGCCGTGCTGGTGCAAGATGTTCAGGTTCAGCTGATTTGGCCACCAGTCGCGATTTGAGCGCGCGCCTGTAGTAGCGTGCATGACTGGGCATTTGCCAGCTTTGGGGTCCATTCCGCCGTCCATGGTATTTCCTCATTCTGAGTTTAGGGGTGAGCATTAGCGTACATGCTTATCAGAAAAACCGATTAAATAAAATTTACATTTTGTTCTGATTGACATAAAAATACCTAATGGATCGCTTCTCATTCAAACAGCTGCGCTATTTCAAAGCCGCAGCAGACTTACGTCAGTTCGGCAAAGCTGCTCAAGCTTGCG
>CALCJM010000043.1 GCA_937967505.1 uncultured Pirellulaceae bacterium
GTGATGAAGCCGGTGCCAAACCATTAAAGCTTCCAGCTCCAAAACCCGCACCAAATACATTCGTCGATCAGAGTCCTGAGGGGCTCAAGCGGAGACTGAAAAACCGCCTAAATCACCCACAAACTCTTCCGAAGAGCCTAATTTTCAGGATCAGAATTCATACCAACAAACTTCAACCAGCACTGTTTCACTCAATATTGCCGCGATTTGCCGATCGATTTGCCGATCGATTCGCTGGTCGATTCGCCGATCGATTGACCAGACGGTTTGCGACCATCCTTCATCTTTATCCGGCGAAAACAGTGAAACCGCTAACCCCGTACCCGCTTGGTCGCCCAGGGCCTGAGCTTCTCGCGAAAAATTTTGGAGTTGTGACGAATGTCTACCGGCAAGCTTTTGTGCAACAAAAAGTGCTCGATGGTATCGGTCTGCCAATATTTTGATGCCAGCGATTTCATTTCCTCGACCAGCGCCGCCTGCTTTTTCTTTCCTGCTGGCCAATGTCCCTTTTCTGGTTCAACGATCATCACCGGAATTTGTTTCTGGCCATTGCCCACCCCCACCAGTGCGCTTCGATACACGGCGGGGTGCGTATTGATGATTGATTCACACGGAACGGTGAACATTGTTCCCGATGTCGTTTGAATCCGGTGCGATTTTCGACCGCAAAACCAGAACCGGTCCCGCGAGTCAAGGTAGCCCACATCGCCCATCCTGTGCCAGAACGAATTGCCGTCACGCACTTTGTGGAATTCGTTTGCGTCGGTCGATGTAACGTACTGATCGGTGACCGTCACACCTTTGACCATCAGTTCCCCAACGTCGTAACGGTCAACCGAACGACAATCCTTGATCGATTTCAGGGGCCGATCAGAAATCTCAATGACCTTGATCTGCATCGTTTCGAACGCCGCTCCCACGCAGGTCCCCATTCCCTGATCGGTTAGTTTGGCGGTCTCGTTTAGCACAACACTGGCCGAATTACAGGCCACCGGCAGCGCTTCGGTTGCTCCGTAGGGCGTGTAAGCATCGCCGTCCCGGGCAATCACACTGGTGATACGTTTGAGCACATGAGCCGGTACTGGCGCACCGGCGGACAGGATGCGCTGAATTGTCGGCAGCGTGACATCATTGGCCACGCACCAGCGCGATACGGTATTCCACAGCGCCGGCGAACCGAATGACTGGTCCGCCTGGTAGCGGTTCACCGCAGCGACGATATTGGGAGGGTGGACATCGGCCGGGCGGGTGGGATCCATGTCCGGGAACACAGTTGCTGCCCCCATCGCAGCATTGAACAGTGCAAACAGCGGAAACCCTGAAACATCAACCGTGCCGGGCCGGATGTTGAAGTAGTCACGAATTTGCTGCGCCTGTTCAATAAAAATCCGGTGCCGGTAAAGGACGCCTTTGGGTGGCCCCGTGCTGCCGGTGGTGAAAATGATGGCCGCAGAATCGGCGCGTTTGATCGCAACAGGAGAAAATGAACCGCCATCGTTTTTTTCAAAACCGGAAACTTTTTTTACGCCAGCAAAACTCCCCACCACAAAATTTTTCACACAGGTACGAAATTTCCCACGATGAAACAGGCGGGCGACATGAGCCAAGGCGATACCGACCATCCCCACCGGTGCAGATTCTGCCAGGCACCGGATCATATTTCTGCGGCCCATGCCCGGATCGATCAACACCACCGTCGCGCCGCATTTAAACAGGGCAAACACGCAGGCCACAAAATCGATTCCCGGAGGCACCAACAACGCGATCCTGTCTCCGGGAGCGATGCCGGATTGCATGAATCCGGTCGCCATCCGGTTGGTGCGACGCTCCAGTTCTCCGAAGGTGATTTCATCCCAAGCGGTGCTGCCATCGGGATGTTTTTTTTTGGCGGCCACCGCCACTGCCAGCGCGTCGGGCATCCTCCGCGCGGTTTCCGTAATGACGTGACCGACATTCTGAAGCTCGTCCAGCCTCCACGGCGTCAATTCGACTGGCGTTTGGTCTGGCAAGTGAAATTCCTGTAGGTGGTCCGGACCCGCAGCATTCCGCCGGCAAGCACTGGAGCAAAATTCAAAATCGGGACAACGTAAAATCGGGGCAGGCTGAGTATTTACCCTTTGTCAATTGTCCACCGGCAGGGAAGTTTGGCAATCCCTTCAATGCCTCGACCGTCACTGCGTACCGGCGGACCGACGATTCGAAAATTCCCCACCCCGCTGGCGCGATGGTAGAAATCCAGCGATGTCGGACCATACAACGAGATATTAAAATAGAACGCACCAAGCAGCAGTTGAATATTTTCGAAGGTCAGTGTCACGCAAATCGTACCGCCTGCGGGGATGGAAAAATCCAGATCATGCGCCGCCGTCGAAACCGCGCTGATTCGACCGTGCACCGGTGAAAATAACGCCGCGAACAAATTCATGCGATCTACCGTTTCCAATGCCGTCAGCGTAACCCTCACCCGGATCGTCTCACCCGTCCGGAATTCCTTGTAGGGGTTGCCACCCTCATCAACAATCTCGGCGCTAACCACACGTGCGGTGGTCTCCGGTTGAGGACTGGCGGCATGCTGCACCCGGTCCGATGCCCCCATCGTTTCTTCATAGACGGTGCATCCCGTTTCCAGATCACCATCGTGAATAATGTTACCGCTGCCGAACACGATTGCGCGAGTGGCAACGCGGTTAAGCATGCTAACGGCATGCGTTACCAGAATGATCGAAATTCCACTTTTGACTAACTCCCGTAAATGATTAAAACATTTCATACGAAAGGCGACATCACCGACCGCCAGCACTTCGTCGATCAAAAGTAACTGTGGCCGCAGATTGGCCCCGATCGAAAACCCCAATCGCATCTTCATCCCGCTGCTGTAGGTCTTGATGGGTTCGTCAATCACGTGAGACAGTTCGGCGAATTCGACGATGCGATCCATCGCCCGGTCAACCTCCAGTTTCCCCAACCCCAGCACCGCCGCGTTGATATAGATGTTCTCGCGTCCGGAGAGAATCGGGTTAAAACCGGTGCCCAGCTCAATCATCGCGCCCACGCTACCGTTGATCGTGATGCATCCCGCATTGGGGCGGATCAAACCATTGATCATTTTTAGCATCGTACTTTTTCCGGCACCATTGGGGCCCAGCATTCCCACGCACTCGCCCTCGCGCACCTGAAAGTTGGCGTCCTTGACCGCGAAGAACTCTCCCGGCCGCAGGTCTTCTGTGGTCCGGTCACGGCCCGCCCCCAAGATCTCACGCCCAAGATCCATCAGTCCGTAACGCATCGATCGTTTCAGGTTACGACAATAAATCTTCCAGACATGATCCACATCAAGAACGACATCGGGTGAATTGGAGGATGAATGATACACAGTGTGTTATTTTGAAATTCAGAGTGTCGCGTGCGCTCCGCAAGGAGCACCGGCTCACCTGCAGGAGAGTTTGTTAATGGCGGTCGGGAATGAAGGTTTCAGTACTGTTCGGTGCCGGATCTTCTCAGGTTCTCAGGCATTCATTCGTTCCACCAAAACAGGGATCGAGATACGAAACACCATCAAACCGAACAGCGCCATTGGGATCGTAATCGCCGCCCAACCTATCGCAGGTACCCACATGCTGCTGTGTCCCATCAGCAGCAGGTCGCGCGATAGAATCAGAAACGGACTGGCGGGGTTGATCCAGTTCAACATGGTTCCGGGAAAGGATGTCGGTGTGGGATAGATAATTGGCGTCACGATCATCCAGAACGGCACGACCATCGACAGCAATCTGCCGACGTCCTGATACAGTGAGCCGATCGGCATCAGCAGAATCCCCAGCGTCGCCCCCAGCAGAATCATCATCGCCACCGAAAACACGGCCCCCACAACAGCGACCGACGGTACCACACCAAACCACGCCATTGCCAGAACCAACAGCACGGTCCGAATCAGCAGATCAAAAACAATTTCGCCAACTCCCACCAGCAACAAAGACTCGCGCGAAAACCGCAGTTTCGACAGCATGTTTTTATTTTTGGTCAGCACGTTCATTGGCATTTGAATCGCGTCAGCAAACGCCTGCCACAGGATCATACCGGTCAGTATGTACAGTGTCGCGTTAACATGCAGATCCCCGATATTGAAAACGCCCTGCTCGCGCAGAAAAATCCAAATCGCCGTATTGGCTACCGGCGGCAGAAACGCCCAAAACAATCCCAACAACGTCTGCCGATACAGTCCACGTACATTGCGCAGAAACAACCGCCACGCCAACTCGCGCCCGTCCCGTACATCAGCCCGCATATCGGCCAACAACTTTATCGGGTTGCAAATTTCCGAACGCGCGCTGTAGCGCACTACACTGCGCTGCGATGTGTTCGATGCGCTCGATGTGCTCGATGCGCTCGATTCACTTGGAGTAGGGGACGTGGACAAAGAAAATGGGCCAGTATTGGAGGAATTCGAGTCAATGATACCCGCATACGACGGTCAACTTTTGGGACGTGAAAGTCACCGGGCCACATTATATAATGAAGTGGCTGAAAAACGCAGGCACGCCCCCGGATGCGGCAAGACAGCCTGCTGAAATACCGCCCGGGCGACGCATCGTACGGGTTGTCCGGCGTGCAAGTGCCTCAATTGGTCCTTCACTTCCACTATTGGAGGCTCTCTCATGGAAACCAAACAGGTTGATGAAGCGGAAACCCAACGGTTGCTGGACGATTTTAGCAACACGCTGGCCTTGATGCGCGTGGCCGGAGAATCGGCCAGCTACCGCTCCCCCGTGCGGACACTGCCCAGACACGGTGTCTTTTTTCGTTGGCCAGAAATCCCCCCCGGAGACTGGATCCACCCTGACGATATCGAACTGGCAACCCGTCTGTTGCCCGGCGGTCGTATTTTCCAGTTGCAAGAATGCGACCATGAACAAGACCAGCGGCAGGGGTATTCCATCATCACCTACGGCGACGTTGCCATTCGGGTACTGCCTGCGATGTGGTTGCGGGTGAAGGATACCGGTTACCGGGTGGGTGACCGCGTGGAAGTGCTGGCCAAAAATGGAACGCAACAGCCATTCATTGGCACCCTAGCGGAAATCAACTACAACCCGGTCAGTCGACAGGTCGAATATTTGATTGAGGTCCGTTCGATGGTGCTGAAGAAGAAATATTTCGCAGAGGACTTTCGACCCTGCTGCCGTCTTGGGGTTCCGCTGAGCAAGCGCGAGCAGGAGATTCTCAACCACACGCGCGTGTAGCGTTGGCATCGATCAATATTGGTGGACAAGGCACCAGGCCACCCAAAGAAATCTCTTTCGCAACGTCCATCACACTCGTTGCGACGCGGGCTCTTCCACCAGTTCTACCGCATCGTCATTCAATTCTACCGAGCGTTTTGCGGCTGCGATGCCGAACTGCCAGAAGAGTGCCGGACGCACCAAAAACTCAAGAAGCGTGCTGGAAATCAACCCCCCAATGATTACCGTCGCTACCGGGTACAAAATCTCTTTGCCTGTCTCGCCCGCCGCCATGGCCAGCGGCACCAGCCCAATCCCGGACGTCAATGCGGTCATCAACACCGGAGCGAGACGTTCTTTACCCGCGCGCACGATCATCTCGCGCGACCACGTCTCCCCCTCGTGCTTGACCAGATGCAAGTAATGATTCATCAACAGGATTCCATTGCGTGAGGCGATTCCACACAGGGAAATGAACCCGATTTTTGCCGCGATAGACAGCATCTGTCCCGTGATCAATAACGCACACACACTGCCAACAAAGGCCATCGGTAACGCCACCATCACCTGCAACGCCAAATTAAAACTGCCAAAAATGGTGTACAACAGAAACAACATCCCCAGCAGAGAAACCGCAAACAGAATCGCGATCATGCGCGACGCCCTCTGTTCACTTTCAAACTGCCCGCTGTACTCGATCATATAGCCCGGTGGTAATTGCGCTTCGATGCCGGCAACCCGTTCTTTGATGTCTTTGACCACATCCACCAGCCCCCGGCCGGTAACATTGCACTGGATCACAATTCTGCGACGTACTTTTTCGCGTCTGATCTCGTTCGGTCCCGACGATTCGTAAATACGGGCGACGTTCTCCAGTTTTGTTTTGCCGCCACCGGGCAAATCAATCGACAACCGTCCCAGTCCCCGAACATCCTCACGCGCTGATTCCACCAATCGCACCAACAATTCATAGCGCCGTTGACCATCAATAATTTCCGATACCACTTTGCCGTTCATGGCGGTCTCGACCAACTCCGTCACATCTCCGCGCGTCAAACCGTAACGCGGCAACTGATCCCCCAGCACCTCGATTCGCAGTTGAGGAATCTCCATCAGTTGTTCGACTCGCACCCCGCGCGTGCCATCAACTTTTTCCATCCCAGATTTGATTTGTCCGGCATAGCGACGTAACTGTTCTAGGTCGTCACCGTACAATTTAATTCCCACCTGGGCTTTCACCCCGGAGATCATGTGCGAGATCAAATGCGCCAACGGTTGTTCAACGGTGTGCTGAATTCCGGGTACCGTATCCAGACGGTCTCTGATGTCGTCCAGCACACCAGCGCGTGTCCGTGACGAGGACTCCGTGGTGGCAATGAACTCGGTCACATGAACGCCTTCGGCATGTTCATCCAATTCCGCCCGTCCCGTTCTGCGCGACAGCGTTACCACTTCGGGGACCCCACGGATCAGATTGCCGGCCGAAGCAGCGATTTGGGTGGAACGGGCCAACGATGTGCCCGGCGGCATGAAAACGTTAACCTGCACGGCCCCTTCGTTGAAAGGAGGCAGAAACGTCTGGTCGATGGCCAATAAAACTACCGTGGCCCCCGTCACCAGCAACGTGGCGGCAAACAAAATTGGGAACGCCGCGCTAATGGAAAAATCAATCATCCAGCCAGCAACCATTTTCAAAAACCGCAACAACCGGGAGTCGTGTTCTGCCGGGTTTTCACCTTCGCCCCTTGGCTCATTTTCACGCGTAACCTCTTTTCTGTCGCGTCCTCCCAGAAGCCAGTATCCCAGCACCGGCGTCACCGTCAGCGACACGACTAGGCTGGACAGAATCGAAACGATATAGGCCACTCCCAGCGGCATAAACAGCTTCCCCGACATTCCGGTCAGGGCAAACACAGGCAGAAAGACCAGAATCACGATCATCGTTCCGAACACGATACTGTTGCGAATTTCAGCGCTGGCCTGAAATACGACCAGTAACGAATTCCGGGGTTCAGCCAGTCGGCGATTCTCTTTCAGGCGACGAAAAACATTTTCCACATCCACAATGGCATCATCAACCAGTTCACCAATCGCAACGGCCAGCCCACCCAGCGTCATCGTATTGATGGAGAACCCGAACACCCAGAAGACGAGCGCCGTCACCACAATCGACAACGGAATCGCGGTCAGCGTGATGATCGTAGTGCGAAAGTTCAACAAAAACAGAAACAGGATCACGATCACCAACAGCCCGCCATCGCGGAGCGCTTCGATGACGTTTTCAATCGCAAGGTCAATAAATTCCTTTTGCTGATAGATTTTGGATTCGATCCGGATATCATCGCCCAACCGCTCCTGTAGCGTTGCGACCAGTTCGTCGATACGATCGGTGACGGCGCGTGTGTCTGCGCCGGGTTGTTTGCTGACGGTCATGACAATGCCGGGGCCGCCCACCCAGCGGCGGGAATCGCCCGCGCCCTGACGAAGATAAACGGCACTGTCACCGCGTTTGACTTCAGCGCCTGCGACGACGCTGGCGACCTGATCCAGTAAAACCGGTTGGCCATTGTGGTGTTTAACTACAATCGAGCCCAGGTCATCAAGCGTGTTAATACGGCCCAGCACCCGGACCAATAGCTCGTTGGGGCCCTGATCGTCTAGGTAGCCACCGGTGGCATTGGCGTTGCTGCGCGAAAGTGCAGCTTCGATTTCGTGAAGCGTCACATCGTACTTCAGCATCATCGCCGGGTCCGCCAGGACCTGAAACTGTTTGCGGTCGCCGCCCATCACGAACACCTGCGCTACGCCCGGAATGGTCAGCATCTGCTGACGCACCACCCAGTCGGCCACGGTTCGCATTTCCATCGGGCCAGTGCGCCGGTGTACTTCTAGGCCGCCCTGTGCGCCGGCAACAATCGCCAGCCAACGGTCTTGCGATATCCCTTTCCCTGATTGCTGCACCAGCCACTTTGTTCCCCGCACTTCATTGCGGACGACGTAGTTCTCCCGGCTGGCAGAATAACCTATGGTTGAAAGCTGCGTTAGAATGGCCTGCGGAATGATACCGGCATCCAGATCTTCGGCCATAGTCACGACATCGCCATCACTGCGAAACAGCCGGGTTTTCTGATTGGTTTCGCTCAACATGCCCAGCATAACGATCTGGCCCATGATCGATGACACGGGGGCCAGTTGAGGTCGCACCCCCTCTGGCAGTTGTTCATTGACCACCGCCAGTCGCTCGGTGACGACCTGCCGGTCGGTATAGATATCGGTGTCCCAATCGAATTCAACATAGACCACCGACACACCGACAGCGGATACCGAACGCACATCCCGCACCCCCGCGGCACCATTGAGTACCGTTTCAATCGGCAACGACACGAAGGTCTCAACCTCTTCGGGAGCCAGACCGTGGGCTTCGGTCATAATGACCACACGCGGCCGGTTCAGATCGGGGAAGACATCAATGGGAAGTTCAGGAATCTTCCAAACGCCCATCAACAGCAATGCCACCGCAAGGGCTGCGACCAGCATGCGGTTCTGAAGAGCGAATCGAATGACGTTGTTGAGAAAACTCGAAAGCATCGGGCGGCAATCTTGGGGAAAGAATCAGTGACTGTGCCCGGCGTGTGGATCAAAACCGCCGCTATCTTCATTTTTCAACGCCAGATACATGCGATAAGCGCCGCTGATGGCGATTACTGCTCCCGGCAAACTTCCGTCGTTTTCAATCACCACCTGGTGGTTGTCGCGATGCAACACCGCGACCTCGACACGATCAAAGTAGTCGCCGTTTTGCTCGAACACAAACGCGTTCGGGCCATCGATCACCACGGCGTCGATGGGCAAAACAATTTTGTTCTCCAGCGGTGGACCGACAGGAATCCGCACCTCCATGCGCTGGCCTGGGCGAAATTTCCACGCGACAAATTTGCGGGCTGCTGAAGTTTGGCCAATCAGCCGGTTTGACGCCGGAAGCGCGACGCCATTTCTCTTGTTGGGCAGTATCAGGTAGAAGTTAAGCGCGCGTGTCTCGGGATCAATCGTATCCGCCACACTCTCTACCGACAGGTTTAATGTCTCGGTTTGCCCGTCAGGGCCTTTCACGATCACCGCAACCTGCTGTCCCCGGTTGGCCGAGGAGATCAGCCGAATCGCATCGTCCGCGAACGCTTGTCCTTCGAGGTACAATTGACTGTACTCCGCCAGTGTCAGCAGTGTCTGGCCAGTCTGAACGGTTTGGCCCGGATCAACATTAATGGATTGCACGTGGTACTGCGGTGTGGGTTGGTTGTCCGAATCCCGCTCCCTCGGCTCCACGCTCTGGTCCTCGGTTCCAAGGGTGGACTGTGGATAGGATGGCACCGTCACGACTTCTTCCTGTAACAACTCGCGCGAGGCGACGATCGCATCGACCTGTTCGCTCTCAACCCCGTGAAGGACCAGCGACTGGCGCAGCGAGTCGATTTCATTTTTTAGCAAATCCAATTGGTTGCGTTTTTCGATGATTCGTTTGCCCGCGACGATCCCGGGGCCAATTCCCTCCAATCGACGAAGTTCACGGATCAACATGTCTTTTTGTGACAGCATTTTAAGGAATTCGGCTTGCAGGGACACAATGTCTTCGTGAATCAAACGCATCCCCAATAGCGGCATGCCCGGTTCAACGACCTGTCGTTCCAGCGGAAAAATATTGGTAACGATGCCGGCCGCATGAGCCGTTATTTGGACTTTGGATCTGCCGGGGCGATCGACAACGACTGCCGGCACCACCACATATTTCGTGAAGCGCGCCGGCTTGACGATGGCAGTCGTCATGCCCAGATTTTTTTGTTGGCGGGACGTTAGCCTGATCGAATCCTCCATCCCCGTGGCGGTCAGTTCGCCATGCCCCGCATGGTTGTCATGGTTGCCGCGATTTTGCCCCAGTTCATCATGACCGGCATGGCCGTGAGCCCCCTGCGTTTTTTCAGCACCGAAGGAAGCCACCAGAGCCTGAAGATGCGGCGACCAAACCGACCGGGTCGAATACCCGAGCGCCAGCGTTACCAACAACGCCACCAACCAAAACGCCGCGCGTTGATTGGATGGTTGAGTGGATTGATGGATATGAGAGGACATCTTGGTTACCGGGTGTAGGGAATCGTGTCGCCATCAGTAGCCGCCTCTCTCCGAGAGACGCCTCGTTCGGATTTTTGTTTTACAAAACCCGAACGCCGCATCGCCTTAACGCTGTAAAGCTGTAAAGCTGTAAAACGACTGGTTGTATGTTCGGTAATGGACCGCCGGCAATTGATGTTATTGGCCAAGGCTTTCATCAAGCAGCATTCCCCGAATTTTAGCGTCTTGACGCCTGAGAGAGCGCACGTTTTCGAGATATGCGACTTGGGTTTGAAAAAATGTACGCTGAACCATCAAAACCTCCAGCAAATTGGTCTCACCGGCAGCGTATCCTTCCAGTAACAGCTCTAGGGTCTCCTGTGATTTAGGTAAAATACTGTCCCGGAACGCATTGACCTGAAGTTGCGCGTCAACATATTGCTGCCACTGTGCGGACAGCCGCTGGCGGAGGTCGAGCGTTTTGATGTCGGCAGTGTGTTGGGCCACCGCCACATTGCGTTCGGCCTCGTAGATCGCACCCTGATTCTGATTCAGCGCAGGAATCTTCCAGGTGACCTGAAATCCGCCGACCAGATTGTCATCAACGCTGTCATATTGGACCGTTGTTTGCCACGTAAGGTCGGTGATGTTTTCCAATCGCTCACGTGCGGCGACCCGTCGAGCGCGTTCGATGTCGGCAAACAATACGGAAAGCTCGGGGCTGTGTTTCAATAATCGATCGTAAGTCGCTTCGAAGTCATGTTCGAGCGCAGCGTCGCTGATCGATCCGCCAACATGTGCGGTGGGCAACTCTTCCTGCCCCAGCAGCGCGGCCAGTTGGCGTTTGGCCCACAGGCGTCGATTCTCCAGACGCTGGCGGGCAATGTTGGCCTTTTCCAGTTCAAGTTCCGCCTGCAAAACGGCGGACCGCGCGATCTCTTCGACCTCAAACAGTTTACGCGATAGTTCAGCCGCGCGCGTGGCAAGGTCCTGCATGCGCTGGGCCATGACGACTTGCTCCTGCGCCACCATACAATCATAGAAACGCAGCGTGATGTCGGTATCCAAGCGGCGTTTGGCAACCTTCAGTTCTTCAGCCGCAATTTTGATTTCGGCAGAAACGATCGCCTGGTCGGATTGCCGCTTGCCACCACGGACGACTTGCCGACCAAACTGGACGCCCCAGCGACCCGCGCGACCACCTTCGTTGACATCATCCGCGTTGATGCCAATCGTCGGGTTATTCGGCAAGCCTTTTTGGTGGTAGCGCCCCTGTAGCGCGTCCAGTTTTACCTGCGCCCGGGCGGTGACCGGATGGCATTGGTAGGCGCTCTGCCGGACCTCTTCGATCGTGATACCAGTCCATGTGGTGGGAGCAAAATCGTTTTGCAGTGCAGGGGAGGGCAGGGGGGTGCTGGTGAGAACATCATCTTTGGAGGAATCGTCCTCATGAAAGCGTTCCTCCTCTAGGTCAGCATTTGCCAACTTGCGATTATCGTCCACAAAGCCCTTGATGTCGATGTTTGCCCGGGTAGCTTTTGGCGAGTCTTCGTCGTAACTGGCCTTCATCAATCCGTAGCTTCGGTTGCTCTGATTGGGGGTGCGCGATGATCGAACGGAGGAATTTAGCGGTAGAGGGCACGTCTGCGCTGGCGCTGCCTCAGATTGGGACAGCAAACCGGAAACGGGCACCGCTGTCGAGTTGGAGAACGCGCCAGCACCGGTCGCGACAGCGCCAGTTTGGGCGCGCGATCCAGGAGGCGCGATCGGATTGGCCGCGCACGGCCATTTGCCTTGCGGACCGGCGGCGCAGCCCGAACCTGCGACGGCCAGCGACATCAGCAGGATTGCGAACAATGGTTTCATGCGGTTCTTCAGAGCGCCGAAAGACAACGACATTCGTTTGGCGACTGCCCCCCCGGGCGCAGACACCTTCCTTTCTGTCATCGAATCCATCCAATCAAAACTATCGCTGCACCTGCTACATCGGGCACATTTTAACGGCCACGCAACGGTTGTCCCGCATAGGCAAACCTTGCCGGTTACCGAATCTTTTCAGGCAAGCTGAGCACAGAGAATAGACAGCCGTTTAAAAGACGTAACGACATCTGGTCAATCTGCCCGTGGAAGGCCGGTTCCCACCGGCCGAGCCAACGACGCCCTCTGTGAACCTCAGTGTTCTCTGTGGTTGAACTTTTGACAGCTTGTAGAGTTCGACACGCAAGAAGATCACCACAGAGGTCCACAGAGAGAGGTTTAGATTATGGTTTCCGTTTGAGATCAAACCGCTTCTCCGTTCTCCGCCGTGCCATCGGATCAACGACAGTGCAGTATCAATCTGACAACAAAATTCGCTCGGAACGCAGTGGAAAATGCGGGAAAACCAAGTGTTTTTACGTTTTGGGCAGTCTGGCACCGCGAATGCGATTATGTGGTTGCCGAACCCCCTCTCGAAATCTTCAATCGAAAGTGAAAACAATGAACATGATCAAATACGGGACCCTCGCTTGCGCTGCCATCTTTATGATCGTGCCTGAAGTCCAGGCTCAAAACTACACTCAACGCGGTACTCGCAATGGAGCAATCGCTGGTGCCATCATCGGTGGGCTAGTCGGTGCCAATCGTGATCGCCCACTCGCCGGTGCCGCCATCGGCGGTCTTATCGGTGGTGCCACAGGCCGGGCAATCGGAAATGCAAAAGACAATCGCTTTTACGGCGGATACGATGGTCGAAGCTTCCATCACGGCCATCACTATGGTTACGGGGGCAATGGATTTCAACATTCCTATGGTCGCCATTCTGTCGCTCGACCAATTTATGGCGGCGGCTTCCACGGTGGAGGGTTCGGAGGATACTCCTCTTACGGTCACCCCGCCTATGGCGGCTATGGCGGCCGTTGGTAAACCACCACGGCATTGCAAGTCCAATGCTCTGTTGCAGCCCCCAGCCCGGGGCTGCTGGTGATCGACTAGGCCTAGAGCGATCGGCGTCGAAACTCTGAAAATCCAAGTAAAACTGCAACAGACACATTTAGCCAGGCAATCTTGTCAGAAAGTTCAGGCCAAATTGTCAACGGCAACATCGCACCAGCCACCACCACAAGGCACGTGACATAGTTGCCGGCATAACTCCAAGTTGCGTTGGCACTACCGCCGACTCGAATGACCACTCCAACGATCAAGCCGACAATCGCCAAACCAGCCAGTATTGTGCTGGCGATTTCCGAAGCGGTCGTACCACTGACCAGCAGGCTCGCTACGATCAGGCCTACGAATCCACCGGCCAGCATCAAATACACTGTTCGGTAAAAACGGTTCAGATCGGGTGCACAATCAAACCCACAGCATGCCTTACACCCGGCAATGACTCGCCGGTTGTACGTAATGATTTGGTACAGCGGATAAAACATCCAGAAGAACAGCCGTGACTTAAAGAACGGGGTTCAGCCAAGTCCAGCGACTGCCCAGAATAAATGTTAGCGCGTCGAGCCCGTAGATGGTCTGTTTGCTGGAGCGATCAAAGAGCGGAATTTCGTGGCGTCCGCGGTCAAGGTCCACATGGGCCGTGACTTCGGGGGGAGCACTCGCGAAACCAATGCGGTTCTCCGCCTTCAGAAATCCCCAAGCAACAAACCACCACGTATACAGCTTACACATTGGGCAACTGTCATCAAAGATAATCACTTTGCTCTGTAGCACGATGTACCTCGTCGATTCAAGAGAGAGTTCAGTGGGTATGGCAGAAAAAACTTCTCTGTTCAATTAACCGCCCCGGCGATTCCAAGCATAACGTCTCTTTCCACCTTAATGGCTGAATTTTTCCCGACTGGAATCGCCACAGTTCATCAGCGCAAGGCGGATGGACCGCTCTACCGAAGGCACTCGCTAGCACCGGTCGAAGATGAAGATGGATAAACTGCGCGGGCCACGTGTACCGGTCCGCAACATTGATCCGGAAATGACGATGATCATGGCAATGCTGGTCCATTGGGTCAGCAAAGCTGACCTGCGTATTGCCACCAAGGTTCATCCATGAAAATTCGCCTGCCCCAGTTCATCTGGAAACTTGCTCTTATCATCCCGGTCATCCTTGTCGCCCTGATCGCCTTGCCTGCGGGCAGCATTTTCGCACAGACCATAAATTTCTCGGACGGCTCGATACCGCCCCGTGTTTCTGTCTCGCACTACACTCCTCCGATTGTCGATCTTGTGCAAGTCGTATACGAAGGAGACCAAGGTTTACCAATGGCAGCGACGGTGCACTCCGCGACCGAGCCGGAAAGTGCTCAACCGGTTGAGTTTGTGCCGGTGGCCAGCAGCTAT
Source organism: uncultured Pirellulaceae bacterium (assembly GCA_937967505.1). Classification (GTDB taxonomy): domain Bacteria; phylum Planctomycetota; class Planctomycetia; order Pirellulales; family Pirellulaceae; genus Mariniblastus. Next base: position 14,646 of record CALCJM010000043.1, read on the forward strand.
CGGATTAGCGATGTGCAGGCAATGTATGAGGCCAACGCGCGGCGGCCTTTGGGTGGGCTGTTTGCGAAGGGTTTTACTCGCACATTTACCTTGATGGGGGGGTGGAATTTTGCCGACACTGAACTGCCAGCGTTGTCGGCCCCGGGCAGCCCGACGACTTCGTCATTTAGAGCCCCGGTCGCAGGCCCGGCGCTCCTCCCTTCCCCAGAGAACAACGGGCACGAATTGAAAGATACCGGGTTTGTCATCAGCGGTGCGATGGGCCGTCGCCACAGCAATCGACTCCGTTCGGAGATCGAGTTTGCGATTCGCGAAAATGATTTGTCCACCAGTCAGCCCAGTTTTTTCGGGAGCGATTTATCGGCGGAAGTGCGAGCCTATTCGTTGATGAAAAATGTGATCGTCGAACTTCCCACCCAAACGCGTTTCACCCCCTATGGCGGTGCCGGCATCGGGATCTCATGGGTCGATGTGGAAGCCGCAGTCAGCAGCATTCCCGAATCGGGATCACTCGACGAGAACGACACTGCATTCACATGGCAGGCGATCGGTGGCGTTTCGACGATCATCAACAAGGCGACTGATTTTGTTGTTGAGTACCGCTACCTAGGGACAGGTGAGGTCGAGCTTGATTCGATCGGCGAACTGCCCTATCAGGCGAACAACCTGTTTCTGGGTTTGAAACTGGAATACTAGCCTGATTGCACGACGCCTGTCGCGGGGTGTCCACCAGATAAGGATCATCCACAAGACAACCTTCACCGGGTGGAATTCGGCCCCCCGGCGGCCGATAACAGTATTTTGCCTCCCCCGCTTTTCTACCGGGGTTGAATCGCAAACAATGTGGCGAAATGAATTCATCCCACGCCAAACCTGTCGATCGATTTCTGGAGCAACTGTTTGGGCGAATTGACTATGAACGTCAGGTCCCCGACAGCGCCAAGAATTTCGACCTTTCCAAAATGCAGATGCTGATGCAACGGCTGGGCAATCCCGAACGGAAAGCACCGGTTATTCATGTCGCGGGCACCAAGGGGAAAGGCTCGGTGAGTGTGATGCTGGCGGCGGCGTTGTCAGCCAACGGCAAAAGAACGGGCGTTTACACATCGCCTCATTTGGAAACGATCCACCAGCGCATGGCGATCGACGGGAGGCTGATTACGGATCTCCAACTGGTGGCGGCTTTTGAAGGAATCGACACCATCGTCAGGGAGTTTGACGAAGCGCTCACCGCAGCCGGTAAGCAACCGGTTTCTTTTTTCGAGTACACCACGGCCCTGGCGTTCGATTTCTTCGCCGCCGAGAACTGCGAGGTTGTCGTTTTGGAGACGGGGCTGGGCGGGCGACTGGATTCCACGAACGTCTGCCAGCCGGAAATCTGCATCATCACCAACATCAGCCGGGACCACACTCGCATTTTGGGCGATACGTTGGAAGAAATCGCCGGCGAAAAGGCGGGCATTATCAAACCTGGCGTACCGGTCATCAGTGGCGTAACAGATTCTCCCAGTCGCACCGTGATTGAAAAAGTCGCGGCAGATGCCGGGAGTGATTTGTATCTACAGGACGACGCGTTTGAGGTCTCCAACAGTGACCATGAAGGGAGATTTTCGTTCCAGATGCACGCCGGTGAGATGCAAGACCGAGTGGATCAATTAAAATTGAAAATGCCCGGGCGGCACCAGCGCTCCAATGCAGCGCTGGCGCTGGCGGCGTTGATGTTGTTACGTGAGCAAGGTTGGAAAATCCCCGATGCGGCAATTCGCACGGGACTGACAAGAGCGTCCTTGCCGGGGCGCATTGAAATCCTTGGCAGCGCTCCGACGGTGTTGATGGACATGGCGCACAACCCGGCATCGGTGGCCGCACTGGCGCAGATGTTGCAGGAGGATTTGCCGGCGTGGCAAGTCGCGGAAGAGCGCGTGCTGGTGTTTGGCACGACGCGTGACAAGGATTGCCGCAAGATGATGCAGCAGATTGTTCCGCTATTCGACCGGGTGATTTTCACAAAGTACAAAAACAACCCGCGCGGATTGCCGGTGGCGAAGCTACTGGAACTGGCCGCACCGGTGGTTGCCCGGGCGAAGAGCAGCGGGAAGGTGATTGCGCTCGATTCGGATGCGGATCCGGTGGGTGCGTGGAGGCGCGCGGTGGCAGATTCCGGTGAGAAGACCTTCATCTGTGTTGCCGGTTCGGCATTCTTGTTGGCCGAGGTGCGCCCCGAGGTGCTGGGGTTTGTTGAGAGTGCTGATTACTGAGTACTTGGTACTTAGGAAAATAATTCGTTTTTCGCAGCAGGTGTCCGGAGTGAGCATTTGCCGTTAGTCATCACTTCCTACCCGGCAGCCAGCCCCTCTCGAAGAGCGACCTGCCAACAACCGATTCCCGCCGAACTTCAGCCATTAAGCTCCCTGAAGAAGCAAAACAGAGGACCGCTGATACAGCCCTCTTAGGCGATTGGCAGTTGAAAGCTTACCGTTGGCGATGCTGCCAGCTTCACTCCAACGCTGGCAGCGTTGCCAACGGATGGTAAATTTCTAACTGCCAGTCGCCTGAAGCACCGAGAGTGAAACGCGGGTCCAGTGTGTGACCGGCGGGATGTACCCTTTTTTACATCAGTTCTTTCGGCGAAAATTCGAACGACTCGGGAATCTGTTCAGCAACATGGATTGCCCGGTGCAGGATCTTGTCCGTTTCAACGGGCCCGAATTTGTTACACATCCAGACGAAGGCCGAGTTAACGATTCTTTGCAGGTCGGCGACTTCACCGCTAAAACTGACCTCCGCAGCATCTCCAATCGTCCAGCCCGCCAGAGACTCCTTGCAGTCCGTTGACAAATCCAGTCCGCTGGCGGCGCTGGCAAAGTGCTTTTTCAGCTCTAGGATGCGCGTCGCACCGCGACTGGATACCTGATGGCAAATGGCATTGAACAGGCACGCAAATACAACGCCCTTGCTGTCCAACGAAACAGTGGCCGGTTTGGCTGCAACCCCCGGATCAGGTCCGATATCGTCCGGGGTTTTGTTACGCAGCATCATGATGCGCCCCAGTACAGGTCCAAAGTTGATGCTGCTTCCAATGGATTCCCCCAGTCGTTTCACCAACTGACTGTAACGGATATCAGGAGTTTCACCAAATTCGTTTTCGAGAATGTCGATACATTGCTGCACAATTTCTATGCTCGTATCCGCCGGCATGGCGTTGTAAATCAGCCGTCTTCTCAAGCTTCGTTCTTCTGTTGTGACGTTCATGTGGTTTTCCTTTCGGTTTGCGGTGATGGCCTACGAGTGAAGCGTTGGCTGAAATTCGGGATAACCAACTTCATGGTGCTCGCTGTAGTCAAGCCCGCGCTGCTCGTCGGTGGTGCTGCAACGCAGGTTGGTCAGCGCCGAGACCGATTTGAAGGTGACAAATGCTGCCGGGAACGTCCAGAGAAAACAGGCGCCAATGCCGATCAACTGCGTCTGAATGCGAGCGAAGTTGCCGATGTCATCGGCAAAGAAGATTCCGGCCGCCAGTGTGCCCCATGCGCCACAAACGCCATGAACGGCAACCGCACCAACGGCATCGTCCCACTTCATACTGGTGCAAAGGTTTGTCGCCATGACGCAAACACCACCCGCGATCAAGCCTGTGGTAACAGCGAAGACAGGATCCATCGTTGCACAACCGGCCGTGATGCCAACCAGGCCTGACAGACCACCATTGACGGTGTGAGTCATTAGGATTTTGCCGCCAGCGATCAGCTGAACGATTACGAATCCCACGACACCAGCAGAACCTGCGAGGTGGGTGTTGAGCATGATTTTGCCGATGGTTTCATCGGCAGAAAGCGTACTACCGGCGTTGAAGCCAAACCATCCGAACCAGAGGATCAGACCCCCAAAGGCGACCAACGGAAGGTTGTGTCCGCCGATTTCGCGGACCTCACCATTTTCACCGTAACGTCCCAAACGTGGCCCCAGCACCATCAAACCCGCCAAAGCACACCAGCCACCGACCGAGTGAACGACGCTGCTACCGGCGAAGTCGATGAAGCCCATCTGATTTAGCCAGCCATTTTCGTTCCAACACCATGATCCAAACACCGGATAAATCATTCCTGTGATCACCATGGCAGCTACGACATAGGCACTGAAGCGAATGCGTTCGGCCAAAGCACCAGAAACGATGGTTGCCGCAGTTGCAGCGAACATCATCTGAAACATCAAGACCGAGTATTCCCACGCAGATCCATCGTTGAGGCAAAACAAGTCGGTGCCCCAGAATCCGTTGGCACTGGTGCCAAACATCAGGCCGTAGCCGACAGCCCAAAAGATCAACGCGCCGAAGCACATGTCGGTGTAGTTTTTCATGATCACGTTGATTGAGTTTTTACTTCTAACCATGCCGCTTTCCAGCATCGCGAAACCGGCTTGCATGAAAAAGACGAGTGCGGCGCAGACGGCCACCCAAAGGACATTCATGTTGGACTGTAGCATTTCCATCAATGCGTCAGGTGTAATTGTTTCAGGGGTCATTGTGTGCTCCGGAACCTTGTGTGAAAGAGTAAATTGGAAAATCAGGGTTGGTCAATCGTGGGTGTGGATCGGCCTAGCGACAGCATGACGGGCGTGCCGACAAGAGGCTGCGTTGGAACGTGAATGCTCTGCGAAAACGGCCAGACTTGGAGAAAGCTAGATTTCGGCTTGGGATCACAGAGGCAGTAATTGCCTGAAATTCATCAATGGGTCGCATCGAAACCCGACAGATTCGGCACTTTCGGCGCAATGGATATTTGCATGAATATAGCACTAAGATTAAATGAAGATTTCATTGGCATTTAATGAAGACCGGGGCGCGCGGCACGTCAACCGTTCTCGAACTTCAAGCCGTTCAGGTTCCGCCGCGCATAACGTTTACCGCTTTGGTTAAGTTGACCGCGCGGCGGTCAGAGGATTTGGTAGATGAACTTCGTTGGAAGACATCCCGATGCACTGAAACTATCAGCCATCTCGGCGAACCTGTCTTCTTGACGAGAGATGCAATCCCCCCCCTGCGATTAAACGTTCAGGAAAACACAATCCAATTCTGCAACCGCAGTAATTGCAGATTTGATAAACTTCACATTTGGCTCGCTGAGATTAAATGAGATGCTGCTTCTTCGCAATTTGCCCTCTTCGGTTTTCCAGATCTCTACGTATTCGATGATGTTGTTTTTCAAGCCGAGCTAATGAAGGCGAACGTCAAGGCAAAAAGTTTGAGTGGCGAGCATCTCTGAAAAAGCAGTGGGGCCCCATGATAAGCGCGATGTGATCGTCGCTTACGTCAAATACTGGAACAAGCGTGGTCGCCCCACCATCAAACAGTTACTGGCGTGGCCGGAGCTTGCCAGAACTCCACACCTTGGCGGACATGGTTGTTCGTCGCATTCCCAGATTTTTAAGCAAAAACTTCCCAAATATGGCACGTGTCAAGATTTGATTCAAAGGACGCTCACTTCGCGGCGGCTAGTCAATCAAGCGTAACGCATCGACAACTTTTGCGATCGATATGTCTATTGGATGCAATGTGAATCTGTTGCTCCGATTTTGAGCTTCCAAATGTTTTCGACAGAATGCCGGACTTACGGAATGTTATGCGGCCGTCCTGATATAATCTATAATCATATCTGAATACGGGCGAAGCCAACTTTTCCTAGGCTAGGGTCTCCCGCCCATTTTTCTCAAAGTAAGCAACCAATGAATATGCCAATAAAAGAACAGCACATTGTTGATTGGGTAAATAAAGCAGTGAAAAACTGGCCATTGATGAGTCAGACAGAGCTCCTGAACGAGATAGGGCTCCTAGAAGGAATGAAAAACTTAAAGCAGTTCTCATATTTCGAAAGACTGGCCCGTTCCCAAGAGGCCAAAGTAAAAATCGCAGAGTACACCCTGCGTCTCCCGTCGTTTGCGGATGTTTTTGCTGCCGAAGAATCTCAAGGCAGTCTTCCTACAGTGAAGCTTTTTCTTGAAAGCGGCTCAACGCTCGCGTATGTCATCGGGCTACTTGCGAAAACGGCTTCAATTTCCAAACGACCATTGAGATTTGATGTTCTAACCAACAACTATTTTGGCATGACTGGTTTGGCGGGGTTAGTGGCGAACGTTGATCTTCTCCCCGGTTCATTTGATTCAACGTTCTTCGCCTTTTTGTCGTTTGCCGAAAGCCTCCCCGACTTCAATCAAAATCCAGAAATCCCGATTCGTGAATCGACACAGTTTCAGCAAATACAAAACCAGATAATGCACACGGATCATGTTTTTACAAGCTGCACTCATTTTAGCCTTCTGGGTGGGCCATTAGACACCAGCCGCGCAAACGCGATCACTAAAAGAGCTATCTTTCAAGGTGTAGCATCGTGGCGTCATCGAAAAGAAAGATCCTCTTACGTCTTGGCACATGTCGATAAAATAGTCCCTCTGACAAAGGAGCTTAGAACAGTCAACAACTCCATAGAGTCTTTTGATTCGGCCTACGCCGTGTTCGCGCCAATATGTCGCGGTTGGCCAGACAAGTCAATTGGGCTGTCAGATTTGGACAAATTTGAAAATGCAAGCTGGCTTGAGCAGATGATTGATTCGAAGGGAGAGAAAGTAATCGCAGACTACTTGAGAAAAATCACGCGCGCTTATGAAAGTTCGACAACAATTAACTACAACCTAACTTGGTTAGAAGCTGCAAGACATACTGATCTGTTGATTGGCATTCCGCCCAGAGGCAGCCAAGAGTACATCAACGCTTTGGTGCAGGAAATTAAATTCACTAACCAACTATTGCTCAATTGGGAAATCCCAATGAAATTCTCTGCCAAACTGTCGGCAAGCAAGGAAGTGGTCAGAGTTTTCGCCAACACAAAACCAACTTGATCCATTGCTGTCGGGATAACTGTAAAACAGCGGCTCAGCCGGTAAAACTTTCACATCTGCAAAAAGGGGCGGTAGTGAAGTTGATGAAAAATAGGCTTGGGCAGCAGAACCATAACTCAGATCACGCCGACGCATGCCTCAAAATGCACACCCAAAAGTAGGCTGAGACATTTTTTGTGTCCTGTCTGATTTGAAGCTACGTGACAAATATAAATATTTAAGTCTTTTCTGTTTGTCAGAGAGCCCAACAATGCGCCACACGTGGACATCCGCCCTTCTCGGGCTCGTCGCCTTTTCAGCCCCCATTATCGCCGTGGAGAATCAGGCCTTTTGCCAGCGAGGCTCCCGCAGTGGCGGATGGGATTTCGTCGCCAAAAAGTACGATGCGAACAATGACGGCAAAGTCACCGTCAAAGAGTACACTCGCGGTGCAGATGCCTTCAAAGCTCTCGACAAAAACAGCGATGGCTCGATCACGCAAGACGACTGGTCCGGAGCCCGCCGCGGCCAGCGGGATCGCGGCACCGCGCCGCAAGTCGGCCAGATCGCTCCCGACTTTAATCTCTCCCATGTCTCGGACGCCAACAAGCAAGCCACCCTCTCCAGCTTTGCGGGAAAGAAACCGGTCGCACTGATCTTTGGCAGTTGTACCTGACCTCCGTTCGTCCGTTCAGTTGGTCAGCTGAAAGAAATGCACAAGCAATACGGTAGCGACGTTCAGTTCTACTTCATCTACACCCGCGAAGCCCACGCTGCCGATAGTGATCGCCCCACACCTATCGCCACCGTCGAACAACCGGTCTCCACGGAAGAACGCCGCCAGGTCGCCGTCGATTTCGTGCAGCAGAACGAACTTCAGATCCCCGCCCTGCTCGACAACATCGACGACAAAACCTCCAACGACTACGCGTCGCTCCCTGACCGTCTATTCCTGATCGGCAAGGACGGCAAGGTCGTCCTCGCTGGACAACCCGGGCCGTTTGGTTTCGATCCGGATTTACTCGAAAAAGCCATCCTCAACGAACTCGCTGTCAAGGCACCACTAGATATCACCGCATCTCAAAATACCGCCCCGCGCGGTCGAGGAGGCCGGGAAGGTCGTCAAGGCTCAGGCCCGAACATGCGGTGGATGCTTGAGCGGATGAAGAATATGCCGATCATGCAGGCGCTCGACACCAACGGCGACGGTCAAATTTCACCTGAGGAAATCCAAGCCGCACCCGAATCATTGAAGACTCTCGACAAAGACGACGATGGCAAAATCTCCCGCGAGGAATTCATGCCCACTCGCAGGGCACGCCGCTAGTCAAAGCGAAAACACTCCCCCTCTCCCCATGCACACAGTCATATAAGGTGTCAGAAGCCTAATTGGCATCTCAGGCAATGTTCGGCGACAATTAGATTTCCGTAAGAGGAATCCGAATAGAGATGCTATTGGGTTGAAGCCCGGGAAGCTTTTGACTTCTTTGCTGTCTCGATGCGGTAGCTTAGTACGTTGAGTTCTACGATCACACTGTGGTGCACCAAGCGGTCGATCGCTACGGCAGTCGTCATCGCGTCCTTGAGGATCTGATCCCACTTGCGGAATGCCAAGTTGCTCGTCAGCAACATGCATTTCGTCAAGCTAATATGTCTCCGAGGACTGCTAACGGATTGGCAAGAAGGGTTCTTTATTCGCAACTTTCACCGCGATGGAAAGCCAGCCGTATTTTTCGCAATGGAATCCCGCAGCCACCGACATTGTCTCGGCGTCGACGAGAAATTTTGGGCAACCATACAACCGGCGATTGAGCGCTGCCAATCCCGTCGACCATCCTGACGGCAGGCGAGCAAATTTAACCGGCGATTGGCTGGGGAGAATTTTCAGGCAAGTACATTTCCTCGTAGATTCGACAATCCCACAAGGGGCGCATGTCAGTAACACAGTACAACGGAAGTTGTTGCGATTTAGCAATCTCGATTGCTTTCGAGATTGCGTCGTCGACGTTATCTGGAAAATGAGCTTCAATGCATTCTGTTTCATTGAAACATTCACTAAATTCACGGTTCGTAACAACCTCGGATAAAGTCGTACCAAGAGATTCTTCTTTGTAGTTCGCAAAAGCGATCTGCCATTGAGGTGCATCTCCATCAGAGACAATCAAACCGACTAAAACTACTCGAGGGTGCGAACAATTGGAGGTTTTTGCTCGTGACATTGGGGTAGCCATTTAAATGTGAAAGCGGAATAACGAATATTCAAGCCCTGATTATCTGACGTGTTTTCTGCGTGCCTTCGGACGCAAGCCATCGAAGCGAACGAGTTTGCCGAAAGCCAGGACGAAAGCGAGGCCAGCAAAACCGCCAAGTAATGCACATCGGGCAATCTCAAATAAACTCGAAACCGCCGGCAGAAACGCGTGGTTCCCAACTACGATCGGAATCAAGGTGACGACGAAAGCAATTCGCACGGGAACTGCAATCTCTAAACCAAGCTGCTGCCCACAATCTTCGCAAGGGTGCGGGAAAACAAAGGACGTTCGGTTTCGGCGCTGCCCGCACTCTGGACAGCACGTGACGCGCGGCTTCTTTGGGCTGCCCATGTATGGGTTCTCTCTGTTGTTCAGTCTAAGGTCAAAAACTCGGAGTGCTTCCACCGAATAACTTCGGTCCATTTCGAGTTATGGGAACTGCGGGTTCACGACTCGGAGAGTCGTGTTACGTAACTCGACTCTCCAAGTCGTGAATTGGCCGCAAGATTGGCCACAAATCAGTTCTTCCATTCATCGCTTTTTGGCTTTGCGTCAGAACTCTCAGGGCCACTCTCAACGCCACCGCTTTTAATCAACGCGATTGATTTCTTCGCGATCGTTATCGTTTCATTATCGCTGCTCTCCAATTCCGCTTCAAGAATCGGCAATGCCTTTGGGGCCGACTTTCCTCGAGTTCCCAGAAATGAAACCGCATAGTTGCGCGGCGAAACATGCTGTCTAGTGTTTTCGTTGTCAAACAAATAGGCGTCGAATCGTCCGTCCTTTCCCCAATTACGATCCTTTAACAACTCCACTAACAGATCGACGAATTGGTCTGCTTTAAGTAAGTTCGACAACTGATCAATGGCAATGCCCACGTCATCGGGGTCAATGGAGCGAGTCAGTTCAACCATCGCGCGAAGGGGCAGATCATTTTCAGGATCCGCCTTCGCCAGAGATTCGATTAAAAACAACTTGGTCTCCCACTGAATGTTTGGTTCTTGGATTGCTGAGGTCAACCTTTCTTTCGCAAGCTCAGGAGCCATGGTTAGCAACGAGATTGAATAGTCGGCCACCCAATCATCAGCATCTTTGGAAGCAGATACTAACGCTGGAACGAGCATTGATTTGAATTCGCCAAACCAATTCCTGACCGTTTGCTCACTAGTCGTCCCTACGTCCAGATGAACCAAAAGTATCGTAATCGCAAGTTCTTTTTGCCGGGAGTTTCCCCTTTCAAGCTTTTCTGCTAACTGAGCTGCGAGTTCCTGATCCCAACGCGAAATGTCCTTTGAGATTTTGACCGACCCCAGCTCGACCCGGTTGGTTGAAAACACGTCAAAATAGTTGTCTTGACCAAGGAATCTCGATTTGAATTTCTCCGGACTGGCTGGAGGGCATTGCGCTGCCAGATCGAACAAATAGTTGATCGCCGCTTGTTGATGCCGCTCGCCAGCGATACTCAAAATACACTTACCGACAAACCCGAGCCGCGAGCGATCGAATTCGTTTTCGGTTGTCGCGTACCAGTTTTTCATGGAAAGCAGAATGAACTGATCTGAGCTCGCTTTATCTCGAAGGGCGCTGATCGCATCCAATGACTTTGAATACATCAGCATGTCTTTGGTGCTCACCGTTTCGTCGTTGCTGGGCTGTGCGGCCCCGGCCCAGTATTTTTTTAACCACCAATCAATTGAGTGCCCGTCGTAGGTTGGCAAACGACTGGGCTGAGTCAGTCCTTTAGCTGATGTTGAATGAGTCGATGGTTCCACGGCAGGCGAGAGAGAACCGTCGCCCGAATCGGTATCCGCAGGCTCGTCGCGCAGTGGTTGAGGCTCGTTGAAACCTACCAAGTTTGCGATTTCCCAGCTGCCATTGACGCGTCGCAGCTCGATGCGATTTGGCTCAACTCGATGCGGCTTCAAGCGATCGCTCAGCAAGGCAATTGCGACGTCCCCATCAACCGATTCCAATTTCCATTCAAAGTTGGCCATCTCCGTTGCAATATCGGGCGTTGGCTCGCCACTCAGTTTTTCCAGAAGCTCATTACATCCGACCACAAACTTTCGTGGAGATTTCAAGATACCCAGCGCGGCGGTCACTTGATTGAGGTTGAAATCGGGTAGCGAAGGATCCCGTGGAGACCCTTTCTGCTCAAACAAGAATGACGCCTGTTCCGTTTGGAATTGAACCAAACGGTCGTAAGCTGCGACCGCCAACGGCGGCGGATTCTTGCGCTTCGATGCCTCAAGGAAATCCAAAATCTCTTTTAATTGCTCTGGATTATTAAAGGTAAGTCCGCCGGGGTATTGCTCGGAGCGCATCGCCATCCCAACCATCTGAGTAGCACTTATCAACATCGCTGCGGCCAATGAGTCAACGCACCGATCAGACAATAGCTCGACGTAGTCTGCGAAATTCTCACACTCGACCAAACGATCCAGTAAATCACCCGGCGTGCTGAAACGAGTTGTAGCTGACAGCGTCGTCAAACGTGACGCAAACTCTTGCTCCACCAACTGATCAACAATCTTTCGGCTGTGCTTGAGTTTGCTTTCGACGGTATCCAGCCTCAGCCGCGCCGCTTCAATGCGATGTTGACGAAGCTGCAGGTCGAACTCGATCATTTCTGCCAACGCAGCCTGACACTTGTTACGTAGCAGCCGAAGTTGTGGCTCGTCGATGTCGCCGGCTAAAGCTGCTTCTTGATAGTTCCGCAGCAATGTGTTGCAGCGTTCGTTGCAGTCGTCATACTGCTGCTGCAAAGTGCCTTGAGGTTCAGGCTCGTCCGCGGCCAACGCGTTTGAACCTGCCAACAAGATGCAGATGACTGTTGAAATGAAGATAAGACAAAGGTTTGCTATTCGCATGTTCGTTCCTTGGTTTTTCTGTTTAAGAAAGTTCGCTGGAGCACGAGAGTATTTCAAACAAAGTAGCACCCCTCTCCGAGTCGTTCGACACAGCAATCCACGGCTCGGAGAGTCGTGTTACGTTGCTCGACTCTCCGAGTCGAGACTACCCCAAGAACAGCATGCTCACCTTTTGAAGTCTGTTGAGTTCTGGCAAAGTGAACCTTTTGATCGCATGGTTCGGAGCTTGGAACAGCTTCGGCATTTGCAACACTAAATCCACGCGCATGAGCTGCCGCCAATCCCGCAGCAATCTGCGAAGCAATACGAAGCGACGGTTCGATTCCCAATGGCCCCTCGTTGTCAATGCGTTGTTGCAACGATTCACCACCCAGATACGGCATTACCAAAAACGGCAACCCGTGTGCCATGTCGACTCGATAGATCGCAACAACATTGTCATGCAGCACCGTGGCGGTCGCTTGAGCCTCGCGCGCAAATCGTTTCCGCGCCGCACCGCTGGACGCCAATCGCGGAGCCATGGCTTTGATTGCGACAAACCGATTGAGCGAAGCCTCGAATCCTTTGAGCACGATTCCCATCCCGCCGTGCCCAATCACACCGACGATCTCATATCCCGCAAAGCGTCCTAACATCTTCGGATCGTCGGTTGGGTCGAGCCAGCCCTGAATCTCACGGGTGAGCATAGAAGACGGATTCGTTGCGAGTGTCGCTTCGGCTGATTCAACCGCTTCGCTCGCCAGTGCATCGCTAATCCTTTCGAACTCGGTCGCTTTCGGATCATTCAACTGAAAGTTATCAACTTGAGTGACAGATCCGTCCAGCTCATCAGCCTGCAACATCGACTTCGTTTGTGACCAGACCGCCGCCGGAGCTACAGCAGCCTCTAACTGCCGACTACACTTTTCGCACGTTGACAAATGTTTTTCAATGGCTTGCGATTGCGATCGACTGAGTCCGTTCTCCAAATACTTCTTAAGTTTCTCAGGATCGCAGGGCATGTTTTTATTCATCATGATGCCTCCCCAGTGTTGTCGCCTTGTTTCATCGCTGCGGCTGCGGACTGCAAACGCTTCATCACCCGCGCGCGTGCTCCGTAAACAGCACCCGCAGAGAGATTCAATTCGTCAGCAACGTCAGCAATCGAACGGCCCTCAATCGTCGTCCACCAAAACGCGTTCCAAGTTCTTGGTTCAACTTCGCGTTTGGCTTCGGCTGCTGCCAGTCGCAACTGACTTCGTGCGTGTTCCGATTGGATCAGTTCATCAATCGCATCTGTTGCCGATTCGACCGCGTTGCAAGCCAGCAAGAAATCGGTTCCGCCCACAGCTGCGTCTTTGGGGCCGCGCGTTACCAGATTGATGATGGCGTTGCGAGTGACAATCGACAGCCAACTGCGAAAGCTGCCCCGTTGGGGATCTTTCTGCCAGCCACCAATAGCGCGGGAGACCGACATCAACACGCGCTGAGACAAATCTTCGGCATCGCTGTCTTGCAGGTCTTGCCGCCGTGCGATGCGATAGATCACCGGTCGATAAATCGAGACGAACTTTCGCCAGCTGGCGTCATCGTCTCGATCACGAACGCGCAGTAGCAAACTTTCACGAGTCTCCGGCGTTTGATTCATGTAGAATTTTCTCCCATACAGAGCTTTACCCAGCTGGGGAGCTGAATCTTACACGGTCGTACGAATTTTCGTAAGAAAGTCGAGTTTTGTTTAAGAAGGAGAGAGCGAGTTCACGACTCGGAGAGTCGTGTTACGTAACTCGACTCTCCGAGTCGTGACCTACGCATCACACTTCCAAAACAGCGATTCCCCCATTCGCAAATTCGCTTTCGTGGGGTTGTCGGAAATGTATCTCTGCAAATACTGAAATTGTTCAAAGCTCCGAACGATGTGGTCAAACGGCTCGCTTTGCCAAAATTCGCCGGACTTCCCCAGTTTCCGATTGATACTGCGCCCCGTAAATCGCATGATCGAGGTAAATTGTTTTCGCAGTTCGAATCCTGTACGCATTTGGATCAAAACGTGAGCATGATTGGGCATCACAATGAACCGTTCCAATTCATACCGCACACCGTTGAAGTGGAGCAGTGACTTGGCAACTTCGGCTGCCAACGCGGGATCACGCAAAGGACACGTTCCGTGGCAGTCATCCAAATGGCCGTGCCAACGCTGTCGTTTAAATCGCTTGAGTTCTTGTTTTAGTTGGCGTTCGACCGTCGGGTCGCAAAGAATGTCCTCGATGGTTCGATTTCCTAGTTGATGAGCAACAAGCCACGATTCAATTTCGTCGTGCCATTTTCTGACGACTTCTTTTGGCATCGAGTCCGCCAATCGCATCGTAACAAAGGTCAATGATCCTGTTTGATCACGATGCGGCAAATTGCGAGATGACTCCAATACTTCTATATCTGGGTCATAGAAATTCCAGTCGATGCCCATCGTTGTGCCTTTCACTTTCAATCATTGGGGGACACGACTCGGAGAGTCGAGCCACGTAACTCGACTCTCCGAGTCGTGAATCAGCCACACATCGCACGTATAACATATATCATAAACTTTCCGATTTCTCTGTAAGAACCCGTCGGCAACTGGATGAAACAGAAGTAGAGCAAAACACATGGCAAATTTTCCTTAAACCATGCGTGAACCACGCGGTTTTCTTGTAAAGTTTGTTGAGTATCTTGGTATCAAGATGGAAGACGATTGGAGCGAGTCGCCACCGGAAGCCAATCTGCAAGACGCGCTAGACGTGCGTTACACCGATGACAGTTTTCGCCATTTTTACCTTCGTGAACTTGAAGCAAGGTGGAGAATCCTTTCAACGGAACGAGAGTCCAATGACTAAGGCCGAACCCATCGTCAAGCCAATTCGCGAAGCGCAGCGATGAAGCTGACCGACGTTGGCTAAATCAGTTGCCGCAAATGATTTGTCAGCAAACGACCTGAAAGTAATATTCGATGACGCTACGCTTGTTCACGACTCGGAGAGTCGTGTTACGTAACTCGACTCTCCGAGTCGTGAGTCGCACGTATAGAAAATATCTCTAACTTTCCAATTTTTGTTTGTAAGAACCCATTTGCTACTGGATGATACAAGAGGAGACCGAGAAAACATGGCAAATTTTCCTGAAACCAACCACAGCCTTGTCGCGCGGATCAAAGACCTTGGCGATGGGGCTTCGTGGATTGAGTTCATGGGGATCTACCAACCCGTCGTGTATCGGATGGCGAAGCGACGTGGGTTACAAGATGCTGACGCACAAGATGTGATGCAGCAAGTCTTCATTTCGGTCGCCGGAGCAATTGACCGCTGGCAACCGGATGAGAAACGCCCCCCCTTTCGAGCTTGGCTGACCACCATTGCGGGCAACGCGATTACCAAAGCGTTGACGCGCCGACCGCGCGACCGGGCATCGGGTTCGACTTCGGTGTTCGAGCTAATAAATGCTCAACCGGAGTCCGATGCCCATTCGCAAGCGGCGCTGGAAATGCAAATGGAACTGAAAAAAGAAACGTTCCGCTGGGCGGCTCAGAAAGTGCGAGGAGACTTTTCGCAATCGACGTGGGATGCCTTCTGGAGCACTTCCGTTTTGAACGAGTCGGTTGCAGCGGTTGCTGAATCGACCAACCTCAAAGCTGGAGCAATCTACGTCGCGCGGCATCGAGTGCTGGCGCGGCTCAAAGAAGAAGTTGCTGGAATCTCGCAACAGTGGGAACTATGAATCAGGAAATCGACATGAACCAATCTCAATCCTGTTTGACCGATGAAATCCTGCTCAAGCTCGAACGAAACGAGCTTTCCCGCCAGCAAGTCGATGATATCGAAACACATTTGACAACTTGCACCAAATGCCAAAACGCTCTCGATTCAACCGACTCAAATCCGCATCCGCAGTGGCGATCGGAAATCTGTCCGGTGTTGCGAGAAACGTTTGATGTCGATCCCATGGCGACTCGCGCCGACGAAGAAGCCAATCACGAAACATTTCTGCGTTTGCTTGGCCCTTCG
Organism: uncultured Pirellulaceae bacterium; assembly: GCA_937967505.1. Classification (GTDB taxonomy): domain Bacteria; phylum Planctomycetota; class Planctomycetia; order Pirellulales; family Pirellulaceae; genus Mariniblastus. Next base: position 30,654 of record CALCJM010000043.1, read on the forward strand.
GATGATCCGAAAATGCTGGGGCGCGTTGGTGGATATGAAGTCGTCGGTGTGATTGGGCAAGGCGGCATGGGCGTCGTGTTCAAGGCTTTCGAAACGGCTCTGAATCGTTTTGTCGCGATCAAGATGTTGTTGCCTCATCTGACTGCCAACGGAGCGGCGCGAAAACGGTTCTTGCGCGAGGCTCAGGCTGCGGCGGCAGTTGTTGACGATCACGTGCTGCCAATTTTTGGCGTCGACGAATGGCAGGGCACGCCATACCTCGTGATGCAATATTCGCGCGGAACGACTTTGCAAAAGCGCATCCATCTGCAAGGGCCATTGTCACTGAAAGAAACGCTGCGAATCGGATTGCAAACAGCGCGCGGTTTGGCGGCGGCTCACGCTCAAGGTCTCGTCCACCGCGACGTGAAGCCCGCGAATATTTTGCTTGACGGAAGCGTTGAACGCGCCGTGTTGATGGATTTTGGGTTGGCCCGAGCCGTTGATGATGCAAGTGTGACGCGCACAGGAATCATCAGCGGAACGCCAATGTTCATGTCGCCCGAACAAGTTCGCGCCGATTCAGTCGATGCGCGGAGTGATCTATTTAGCCTTGGCAGTACCCTGTACGCGATGTGTGCCGGCTGGCCACCGTTTCGTTCTCTATCCCGTAGCGAGTCGGCTTACGGTGTGATGCACCGAATCACACACGAGGAGCCAACGCCGATCTGTGAAGTCAACTCAGACACGCCGGCTTGGCTGGGACTGCTGATCGAACGTTTGATGTCAAAGAATCCAGAAGATCGTTGCGCGTCGGCCAGTGACGTCGCCGATTTACTGGAGGGCTGTTTGGCTCACGTGCAACAGCCAACGCAAACGAAATTGCCAGATGCTGTGGAACCAATGGCGCGGTCGGGTGGTGGTTCCAGTTGGAAGAAGTGGCTGACGGTTGCAGCCGGTGGTTTCTTCTTTGTCTTCGCGGGAATTCTGTTGGTGCTGGAAATGAACAAGGGAAAGCTGATTATCGAATGCTCCGCGGATGACGTTCCGATTCGGGTCATGCAGGGCGAAAACGTTGTGGAAAAAATGACCGTGACCAAAGCGGGAGCAGAGTCGCCGCTGGGAAATACGTCGTGGAAGTCGACGGCGATCACGAAGGTTTTGTTGTCGAAAATAACTCGGTCGCGTTGAGTCGAGGTGGATCTGAATCGGTGAAAATTCAATTGAAAGAGGCGGAATCGGAAGATGTCAGGCAGGCGATTCCCGTGAGCGATACCGGGATCGTCATGGCCACACCGAGAGGGATTTTGGAAGAGGCGAAGGAGGAACCGCCAATCGTAGACGGCCGATGGTCTGGATTTAACGACGTCGATCAAGAAACGTGGACTCCGTCCATCTACGATCAATGGCGAATCGTCGACAAGCGTTCACCCGAGCATCCGGAGCCTCGTGAACTACCGAACGCAGATGCCTATCTCAGACTGCGGGAAAATGGAGATTTCGCTTTGCGTGGGTTAGATGGCAAAGTATTACGAGGGAAGTTTCGACTCGACCAAACAGGTTCCCCTTGGAAACTCGATCTGACAGTCAATCGGTCGCAGGGCGGAGAGCGAAGAAAAATGGTCAAGGCGATTTGCCAAATAGACGGCGATGGTAAACTTAGTCTGTGCTATTCCAGAGACGAAGAGAATGAGCGTCCGACTTCATTCGATCCAAAAAACACGAACCATCTTTGCTACTCGATGGTGCGAGACCTGCGTCCGTCAGTTCATTCTTGGCCAAACGCTCCAACTTCGCCTCCTCAACTAACCACAGTCGAGGAAGCGGAAGCCCGAGTTCGCGAGCTGATTCAACAACACAAAGCAATAGTGAACGCCGAGTTTGAGTACACGGTTTGGAGTGGCGATGACAACGGAAACACGCTGCCGAATCGGTATCATGTTTGGCTCAACAGCCAGAACGGTCGCCGAGACCATGACGAAGCAACCGAAATCCAAACGGAGGAGTATTCCTTCTATCGCGACGCAAATGAAAACCGATTTGGCAAAGGCCAGCAAAAGTTCACTCGCAATACGATTCCAACTCTCGAGCGGATGGTCGGGCTCTATCTTCCTGATGCTGTTGTCTCCACCTACGACCTTCAACATCATCTACTGCCTGAGAATCGCAAGAACATCACCGTAGAGTTGGGAAAGATGGACGGACAGCCCGTCACGATTGTCAAGTTTGATCGTGAGCTCCCGCACGCAGACAAAGGCTGGACTCAATACGTTCTGTCGCCAGCTCAAGGCAACTGCCCAATCGCTATTACACACAACCACTCATTCCAGTCAGGCGAAAAGCCATCTTACTCCGATTCGACACAAGTGAGTTGGCGGAAGTGCGGCGAAACCTGGTTTCCTAAAACGATCCGGAATCGACTCCACAGCGCAGTTGACGCACGAGATGAACGCGCCGAAATCCAAATCGAACGGGCTCGGTTTAACGCAGACCCATTTCCCGATGTGTTTGATCCGAAGAAGCTTTCTCATTCCAGCCGACCGAGAGATCGGTTCAACGTACCAATTGCTGCGGCCGTCTTTGAGCCGAACGGCGGCAATTTATTCGCGGGAAGTGAAGCGCAGGAGCCTCCCCAAGAAGTCTTCGAACGATGCAATCGAATGGAAGAGCACGAGGACTGGGAAGGCATGTTGCAATGCATGACAGACGATTGTCGAGATGAGATGGTCTACGAGCTGCTGTTCGGTGTTAGTTTGCTGCAGGATTTCCCATCAACCGTCAAACGTGGACATGCAGCCGAGACAAACATGTTTCGGGCAAAGCGATTCATGAGGGATCTCAAGAAAAAGTTTCCTTCAATCGCCCTGATGTCAGAGAAGCCTACCCCGGAACTCGCGCAAGCCTTCGAATCAATCGTTAAGCGAATGACCAGTGTCATCCCAGAGGAGAGACGGCAAGCGAAAATTGAGACGATTCGAAAAACGGTAGGGGCAGACAGCGCGAAGTTCTTTGCTGCTCTTTCCGGATTCATGCGTGGCCTGAAAGATGAGGCTGCGGAGTTTTCTGGAGGTTCAAAATTGGTCGATGTCGACATACAGGGCGACAAAGCATTCGCTATTATCATCGATGCCGAATCCGACGAGCGAACACCGATCACGTTTCGCAAAGTCGATGGTCAATGGAAACTGGACAAACTGGTTTCTGACAGTGCGTTCGATCATATGATGAATATGAACCAAAAAGTAGAAGACATCAACGCGATGCTGCACGCGTCGGGTGAGGCCGAAACAAAAGAGTACTTCCTTGAACTTTCGCAGATTCCGCAAGAAGAACAATCAATAGAATCCGCTTTCCGAAAACACCTCGAACGTAAAACGGTTTCTTTGTTCCCAGACATCAACGAAACATCACCCGTAATCGTGCTGTCTGAACATTCTTCAAACGGTCAAGCAATGGATTCAAAAGACAACCGAATGAAGCTTGCCATTTTCTCCGACGGTCACCTTATCACCACGTCGCAGAATCGTGTTTTCAGTGACCAGCTTCCCAAGGAGAAAGTCGATGCGCTGTTTGAATTGATGAAGCAACAAAAGTTCGATCAATACAAGGAGAATCCCGCCGACTTAAAAATGTCAATGTCGGAATTACTCCGATCCAAACCGCTTCCGCTAGCACTGAAAGTCATGATGCCGGCAGCTGCAGAGTATCGCGAGTCGATAGAAATCTCGTCCACCGGGCAGCCAATACTAGTGATCGCTCCAGTCAAGAACAAGAACATTGCTTACCCGTCGATCAAGTCCGGCAAAGAGCGCGCGTTTGCGATCGTCCGCGACCGATTGCTTGAACATTCAAACGTGGCGATCGCGGGTGGGGAAGAAGCGGTGTACGCTTACCGTTTTATTGCCAATGAGCAATTGAAGAAAGAACACCCGGCCACCAAACCGTTTGACGAAAACGATTCTTTGGCTGCGTTTTTGGTCAAAGACGAAAATGGTGACTGGCAAAAACGTATCGAGTATATTCAGCATAAACGCGGCGAGACAAGCGTCCGCACCGCCGTCTCCATCAACCACCGACCTGACACCCAACCAACCATCGAAAAGATCTTCCGTCGCGGCGATGAGTAGCCGCACGTCGTTCGACTCTCCGAGTCGAACACTCACGACTGGTAGAGTTGCGCCATAAATCGGTCAAATCCGAAGTAAGCGCGGCACTAATTGATCGAGTCGTGCGCGTTTACATTGGGTGATTCCACTACCGGGAAGACTCCGTCGTCGAGCACGGGAGCTGGCAGGAAGTCGGCACCTTTGCCGCGAAACACAGATTCGATCAACTCCATGTAGCCATCGGTCATGCTGTTGAGAGAGCTGTTGCCAATGACGTGTTGGCGCCCGGCAGCCCCCAATTGTGCCCCAAGTGATTGATTGTTGAGAATCTCCAGCCAGCGTCGGGACATGGCGTTTTGATCACCGGGGGTGACCAGATAACCGGTTGTTCCTTCAATCACTGATTCGTTGATTGATCCAACAGCCGTTGCGACGACCGGACGCCGACAACTGAGTGCTTCAAGAATCGAAACAGGACTGGCCTCGTTATGGCTGGACAGGGCGAACAGATCCACCATCGACAGGACCTCCGGAATCGCACTGATCGATCCCAAAAATTTAACGCGCTGATCGATGGATTTCTCACGGGCCAATTGTTCCAGCATGGGGCGTTCCGGGCCATCACCGGCGATCACGAACCACGCATCAGGACGCGATTCCAAGGTCAGTCGTGCCGATTCCAGAAACAATGCATGGTTCTTTTCGGGACGGAGTGCCGCGACGATCCCGGCCACCGGGGCGTCTTGGGGAATGTTGTGTGTGTGTCGCCACCGGTTTCGCGCGTCAGGGTCAAATTTGAATCGATCGGTGTCGATACCGTTAGGAATCATGAAAACTTTGGCTTCCGGGAATTTCTCATTTTCCACTAGGTACTGGGCGTGTTGGTTAGCGACCGCGATAAAGCCGTCGGTGATTCCGGTTAACAGCCGGTTCAATCGGCCGACGCCATCGGGCCAGCCAGTGGAATGGAGAGCCGAAAGAATTACCGGTAGCCGGGCTGATTTGGCGGCCAGACGTCCCCAGAACATTTTATCTCCGGCACCAACGGTAACGACCGCATCGAGCTGCTGGTCCTTAAACAGTTTTCGTAGGCGCCCGGCAACCGCCACGTCGTATTTGTGGTGAATCAGGTTCTCGAATACCGGGAGTTCATCGGCCAGTTCCTGTCCCAGAATCCCTTTCTCTTTCAGACAACCAATCATTGGTGTGACGCGGTCGCGGTCGAACCGTCGCACAAGGTTGACCAGCAACGTTTCGGCACCACCGACGGGCATGCTGGTGATGATAAACATGGTACGGATGGGTCGGTGTGAATTCATGTCGATTGATGGGCGAGGCGGAGTCGGATTAAATGGTAAAAACAGCTGTGGGTCGATCCGCATCGGCTGCGGCAGCAGCCGGGTTACTCGGTTGTTGTTTGACGGGCAGCGGTCACTGGGAGGTCTGTCTTTGGAACAATGGTCTCGGGAATGACCAGAGGAGACAATTCTGTCGGGGCGCTCTGACCATCGCGCCGGACGGATCGGCGTTCATATTGATAGGGTTTTACACGTGCGATTCTGGGGTCAAATGACAGCCAGTTTTTTACACGTTCAAAGCTGGGGTCGCCGTGGATACGTTGAATGTGAAAGGAGTCGCCGCCGATATTGTTCCACCCACCATAGGCCGAACAGACGCCCAGGAAACCGTGCTCCCGCAGCATACTGAAGACACCATGGTTCAAATTCTCGCGTTGACCAAAGGGAAATGCAAAATACTGCACCGGTTGGTCAATCAGTTCTTCGATTTCGCGCGAGGCGAGGATCACTTCGTCGGCCAGCAGCAGCGGGTCGGATACTTTTCCCAGATCAATGTGGGTACGGGTGTGGGCACCGATTTCGACCCCTGAATTCACCAATGCGCGTAGCGATTCGATCGAATTGATTGGTAGTTCTTGTCCCTGTTGGACATCATGAGGGAAAGCGCACTGTTCGGTGATATTGTCGATGGTCACAAAATAGCAAACCGGAATGCCGCGTTCAATTAATAGCGGCAGCGCGTATTCACAGTTTTCAGCGTAGCCATCGTCGAAGGTGATCGCCAGGGTGGGACGGTCATTGAATCCAGAATCCACGCGTCGCTGTAGTTCGGCCAATGACACCAGATCGAACTCTTCTTGAAACCAGTCAATCTGACGTTTGAACTGGTCACGCGTCATTGTCCATGGATTGGTGTGATCGTCGGAGATGCGATGGTAAAAAATTGCGTAGGCGGGCACTTTTCCCTGAGCGGCCAAACACCGACGTCGCCACGTACGATAGGGCATCGTGGAGAGCCGGTAGAGGTCGATCAGTTTTGATTTCCAAGAATTCACAGGGAGGCAGTCTGGCGCGAAATGTCCAGCAGTATACGAGGGGGCGCGTGCGGTAACGTCAGCAACGAAACTGCTGCGGTTACCGGTGGTTCGGAGCTTTCTTGTTGCAATTGTTCCCCACAAAACTAGTTTGGAAGATCAAGTTCTGGAGCGGAAATGGAAATTAACCGTGCAAGCCACCGGCAACCGGCAAATCCGGCAATACCCTCCTGTTTTCACATTGGCATGATTGGAAATTGGTGTTTTGAGTGCACCACGGGGGTTGCAAGGTTGTAGGTTTCGGGTTGTACGCACCCGCCAATCCCAACCCAATGGACCCCACATGTCACTGCCCAGCATGCCTTCGACACCTGCTTCCTCTACTTCGGCCACTCCTGTCGTTCCTACCACTGTTCCGGTCGGGGCTGTTTCGCCGCAACCCGCGGGCTCAGGCCGTCACACCGGGATCAACGCGGCAACTCATTTACCGGAGGCGGAAAAACGACAGTTGTTTGGTGTTGCGATTGATGCACTGACCATGGAAGGTGCGGTTGACAGGCTGTGGTCCTGGATCAATGAGGCGCAGTCTGATGCGCGATGCCGATATGTGGTGACGCCGAATGTGGATCACGCGGTATTGCTGCAAGAAAACCCGGATTTGCGTGCTGCATACAAAGACGCTGATTTGGTACTGGCCGATGGGCACCCGGTTGTTTGGGCGTCGAGGCTATTGGGCTGCCCTCTGCCTGAACGCGTCGCCGGGTCTGAACTGGTGCCACACCTGTTCGACTTCTTTAACCGTTACGGAAAACTAAAGGTGTTTCTATTGGGGGCGGCGGCAGGAGTCGCTGAGGTCGCGGCGGGGAACATGCTACAGCAGTGGCCCAACGTGCAAACCGTTGGCGTCTATAGTCCGCCATTGGGGTTCGAAAATGACAAGGTTGAATGTGCAAATATTTTGACAAAGATCGCACGGTGTAAGCCGGATGTGGTCGTTGTTGGGCTTGGTGCACCAAAACAGGAACTGTGGGTCCACCGTCATCACCGGCTGATCGACGCCAAGGTGGCATTGTGTGTTGGTGCAACGATTGATTTTTTGGCCGGAGAAAAACAGCGCGCGCCGTACTGGATGCAGCGTGCCGGTTTGGAATGGGCGCATCGCATGTGCAGTGAACCCAAGCGGCTGGTAAGGCGGTACGCCAGGGACGCGTGGGTATTCCCTCAACTGGTCGCGCGACAATGGATCGCCAACGCCCGCCAGGCAGTGGCTGCTGAACAGCAGCAATTCGATCAACAGTCAGGGAAAATGGCACCGCAGCAACCGTCCCCCCAGCATCAGCAGGATGCCGCGCAGTAATTGCAGGCGCATTTTGCAAGGGGTTTTTGAACCTTTGGAGATTGGTTTACAATGGTGGAACACACCACTGGTACCTCATGGAGCCTCTAATGAACAAGAAGGTCAAGAAACAGATTGAAGTGCTGCGCCAGAAGCAGGAAAAAACCCAGAAACTGCTCAACGATGCCAAAGCTCAAACTGACGATCCGGCGGAAGTCCGGGAGCTGGAACAGCAAATCCAGGCCATTAAGACAAAGATTGACGAACTGAAATCCAGTTAGGTTGGTGCACCTTTTTGAGGGAGTGGAGTACCAGAGCCAAGTACCGGGGCGTGTCAGCCAGGTCGTTTGCAGGCCGTTGGTACACCAGAGGACAGCACTTCCGGCACTAATGCCGACACCGCGAGCGACCACAGGGTAGACTGCCGTTAGCGTACAGAGGATAAACGTTCCAAACGGCCATCATCAGCCATTGAAGAAAGTACCTGTAGCGCGGATAATCTGTCCTTACAATTCTCCAAATTTGTTTGAATAGACTTACTGACCCATGAAAGCTGAAATGCACACCTCCAAAGGTGTAATGCACATTGATTTTTACGACGCCGATGCTCCCAACACCGTCAAGAACTTCACCGATCTGGCGAATAAAGGTTACTACGACGGCCTGACGTTTCACCGTGTATTGGATGACTTTGTGATTCAGGGCGGCTGCCCCAACGGGACTGGCACCGGTGGGCCCGGGTACAATATTGACTGCGAAACCGGGGGGGGCAACCAGTATCATGACCGCGGCGTACTTTCGATGGCGCACGCGGGTCCCAACACCGGTGGATCACAGTTTTTTATCTGCCACAGCCGCACCAACACAGCTCATCTTGATGGCAAGCATACCTGTTTCGGCAAAGTTACCGAAGGTCAGGACATTATCGACCAGATTCAGGTCGGTGACACGATTGACAAGGTCGTCGTTGTTGAGAATTAGGCTTGTTGAAAACATGTAGTACCCCAAACCGTAATTTCGGTTTGCACTTTCCAACAGCACTCTGTTCAGCGTCACCCTGACGCTGAAATCGAGTGCTTTTTTGGCGGCTGCTTCGCTCGGCGAAGCATATTCGGATCGGAGCGCCGATCAGAACGCGGGGTTCGGCAACCACCGATTACCGTTGGTCCGTTGCCGGTTGCGAAAAACGACGATTGAAATAGTCGGCATCGAATGGATCCACCATCTGATCCGAGCCTGTAGTATTTTCGGTAGTTGGACTTGCGCCGACCGGATCATCGGGGTCTGTTGAATTTGTTGAGCCTGTTGAATCTGCGGGGCCTCTGATCACGGTGAACCCCGGATCGCGCGGTTCCACGTTTGTGACGGCTGACAAAACTGACTGTGCTGAGTGCCGGACTTGGGGGGGCTTGGGGATTCTGCCAATGGCGCCGGGATTGGTCAAAGGTTGGACATCGACGACCGGTTGCTGCATGGGTAAGTTTACCAAACTAGTTTCTTTTGCGTTATTTTTTGTTGCACTGTCACCTGTGGCGCTGGCTACTTCTGTTTCTATCGGTGGCGCCGGAACCGCCGGGGACGAAAAGATTGCTTGATGGTCTAGCGGTTGTTCGTAATTTACCTGACGCACTTGTGCTGCGACGACAGGATCGCCGTACTGATCGATTACCCCTGTCGTGTTGGGCTGTGCTTGCGGAATGGGTCGCAGAGGGACACGATTCAGGTCGGGGATAAAAACGGGCTTTAGGCCGCCAATCATTGATTCAACACGTCGTTTTCGGTCGGCTTTTTCCTGTGCCTGCTTAGCCAGCAAACGCTTTTGTTTTTCCAGTTTCAAACGCTGCGTTAGTCGTTGTTCGACGCGGTTCATTTTGGTTTGCAATTCGATATCCAACGCAGCCAAACGCCTGGCTGGAATCTGTGACTCCTGCAACACCAGCAGGTGATTGGCCGCCTCGCTAAACAGTTCATTTCTCAGACACCATTTGAATACGCCCATCTGGCCTTCGATGTCTGCCGAACGGGTACGTGCAGCCAATTCCCAATACGCGGCTTCCAATGAAGACGCCTCAAACATCACCCGGGCAGGACTCAGGTGGATACGACTGCCGCTGTCCAGCTTCAGAATCAGTTTGTTGTCCAGATGAGTAATGTGCCCCGACATCACCTGACCATTGGTCAACACGACAACGCCCGCGTCGCTCGATTGCTGCGCGCGAGTATCGGGCGCTGATAACAACAACGTCACCAGCAACGGAACAACAAGCATCAGGATTTTGGAGAGCTTCGGCAGCATCGCTGGACAATAGTCAGGTTGCACCCATGGGTCAACGCAGGTTGCGCTTCCGCCGATCGGGCGGGTTGAACAAGATCTGCTTTTCGGGGCAGCTTCCGCCAACCCTATTCCGTTTTGCTGCGGATGGTCTATAAAAACTCTACCCACTTTACGTAGTCCGCGCTGCCCGATACTGTTTAGATCCGAATTAACACACTCTCTCCCAAAGTGATAGCATGGCTGTGCGCAAACCCAACGAGATTCGTCCGGTAAAGATCAAGCGAAAGTACACAAACAAGACCGCTGGTAGTGTACTGTATCAATCCGGGGAGACGGTGGTGTTGTGCACCGCCAGCGTCGATGAAAACGTGCCGCCATGGATGGAGAAATCTGGCAAGGGGTGGATCACGGCCGAGTACAACATGTTGCCGGGCAGCACCAGCCCTCGCAAGCGGCGGGATCGAACCAAGGTGGATGGTCGCACAACCGAAATTCAACGTTTGATTGGCCGCAGCCTGCGCGCGGTCGCGGACCTGGAAGCATTGGGGCCTCGTCAGATCACCGTGGATTGTGACGTATTACAGGCCGACGGTGGCACGCGCACCGCCAGTATCACCGGTGGTATGATCGCTTTGATTGATGCCATCGCATCGATCAAGAGGGATCTGCCTGATCCTAAAAAGTTTCCGCTACGTGACACAGTGGCGGCGATCAGTGTGGGGATTGTTGATGGTAAAGCGGTCTCGGATTTGGATTACCCGATGGACTTTGCCGCCGCCGTTGACATGAATGTGATCATGACGGGCAAAGGGCAGTTTGTTGAAATCCAGGGCACGGGTGAGGAAGCGACGTTTTCCGAAAAGGAACTGGCGGCACTTTTGAAGTTGGCCAAGGGCAGCATTAAAGAACTGGTCGCCAAACAAAAGGCGGCACTGGGAAAACGTTGGCCCGCTGCGCTGGGGTAGATTCCGCGTTTCGTGCTGGAGAACATCGGGGGAGCGACCTGCGCACTGCCGCCGGTCAATGGAGAGTTTTTTCGAGCAAGCGTTTTCTGAGAAGAATGGCAGTTAGGAATTGACCATCCGTTGGCGACGCTGCCAGCGTCGGAGCGAAGCTGGCAGCATCGCCAACGGTAAGCTTTCAATTACCAATCGCCTAAAGCTGATAGATTGGTGTCAGTTTTTCTTTCAAGTGCTTGATCAAACGGTCGTGAGACAGGGGCTCTCCGGCGACTTTTTCGCCTAACTGTGTCGAAGTCAGACGCTGGCCCTGAGCGTGGATGTGCTGGTTCAGCCACTGCTTCAACGGGGCAAAATCTCCTTTGGCGAACATTGCCTCTAGGTTGCCCAGCCGGGCTTCTGCGGCGTCGTAGAACTGGCTGGCGTAGAGATTTCCCAGGGAGTAAGTCGGAAAGTATCCAATCAAGCCGGCGCTCCAATGAACATCCTGCAGCACGCCATCACTGTCTGAGGGCGGTAAGATTCCAAGGCTGTCTTGGTATTTTGCATTCCATGCCTCGGGTAAATCAGCCACGGCCAGTTCGCCGTTAATTAGCGCCTGTTCCAGCTGAAACCGAATGATAATGTGCAGGTTATACGTCGCTTCGTCGGCCTCGACGCGAATCAGCGACGGTGCGACGTGATTGATGGCGGCGTAGAAATCCTCCAGCGGTACGTTGGCGAGTGACGCAAAACGTTGCCGGGCCTCCGGGTAGAAGTGTTTCCAAAAACTTTTGCTGCGTCCGACCAGATTTTCCCACAGGCGCGACTGCGATTCGTGAATTCCCAAACTACAGTACTGCCCGGCGGGCAAACCGTAATGGGTGCTATCAAGTCCCTGTTCATAGATCCCGTGTCCTGCCTCGTGCAGCGTGCCAAAAAATGAACTGCTAAAAAAAGTTTCATCGTAGCGCGTCGTGATCCGACAGTCATCCGGGCCAATTTCGGTACAGAATGGGTGATGCGTCACGTCCAGTCGTCCACGGTCGTAATCAAAGCCAATTTTCTCCGATGCGTACCGTCCGAACGCTTCCTGATCGGCCACCGGGAAGGAGCGGTGGAGAATCTCGACCGGTGGTTTGATCGCACTGGCCTTGATGGCTTCCACCAGCGGCACCAGATCGACGCGCAGACGCTCCAGCACATCGGCGACTTCGTTTGTTTTTGCCCCGGGTTCAAATTCATCCAGCAGCGCGTCGTAAGCGCAGTCCTCAAAACCGATTGCTCCGGCCTGTTCCTTTTTCAGTTCGATGATGGTTTCAAGCACGGGGCGAAATTTGGCAAAATCGTCTTCCTGCCGGGCCTCCACCCAAACCCGTTGGCCTGATGAACAGGCGCGTGTGAGTTCTTCGACCAATCGCACCGGCAGTTTGCTGGTTCTGTGAAACTTTTTCTCCAGCCGCGCAATCACGCATCCCGTAATCGACATTGGATCGGCAGCCAGATCGGACCGGGACAATTCGCCGATCATATCGCCAAGTTCTGCCGCCGTGCTGCGGCGATGGATTTCTCCGGCCAGGAACGTCAGTTGTGCGCTGCGATACTCTCCCGCGGCTGCAGGCAGTTTGGTTTGTTGGTCCCATTCCAGCAGCGCCGAAGTGGAGGTTAACAGCGCCGTTTTGCGGACGTATTCGCATAACCGGTCATAAAGTGCGTTGGTGTCGGGCATGTCATTTCAGCCTGATTAAGTTTAAATGGCTTGATTGGCGGGGTTTAAATGCGCGACTTGCGGCGGTGAGCATCGATCAGGTCTTTGATCCGTTCCGGTTGTGGGATTCCCGCAACTTTGATTTCCAGCCCTGCCTGGCCGGCGCTGGAGATGCCGATGGTGCCGACATCGAACACGCGTTGAAAGAACGTTTGGTCCAGTTGCACGTTGCGAATGTCCTGATGCCAGACTTCGGTAATCGATTTTGACAAAATCCCCCTGCGACAGGTGGTGCGGTCATTGGTGACCGTTAGGGTGGTACCCTTACATTTCAGGTACCATACTGCAAAAATAAACAGCCCGACAATGACCAGGCACAAAACGCAGGTGATGACAAACCAGACGGGCTGATTGCGGAACATCGAGGGATTTTCCTCGTACAGAATTTTTTCGCCCCGATCGTCTGCCCGGGCAGGTTTGTCCCATTCATCGTGGGTGTCAGTCATAGTATTTCAATTGTTCAACAGTTAACGTTGGCCAGTGTCCCAATTTGGCAGGTAACGGGCCATCCTTCAAGCCCATCGTTTTGGACCAATCGACTTTCTATGGATCAGCTTCAACAGGATCGTCCCTTCATGCAGCACGCCATCGCGCTCGCGTGGCAGGGCGAAGGAAACGTCGAACCCAATCCCATGGTCGGTTGTGTGCTGGCCCAGGGGGACGTCATGATTGGTCAAGGGTACCATGAATCCTTCGGAGGGCCTCATGCGGAAATCAACGCCATCAAAAATGCGACCCGGCCCGTTGCCGGCGGTACGGCCTACGTTACTTTGGAACCCTGTAGCCACGTCGGGAAAACCGGCCCCTGTGCCGACGCACTGATCGAAGCCAAAGTGGGGCGTGTGGTTATCGGTTGCATCGATCCCAATCCCGAGGTTTCCGGGCGCGGCATCGCAAAACTGACCGAGGCCGGAATTCAGGTTGATGTGGGCGTCGAATCTGACGCCGCCGCAAATTTACTGGCCCCCTTCGGCAAACGCATCACGGTGGGGCTTCCGTGGGTGATCGCCAAGTGGGCAATGACCATCGACGGAAAAATTGCCACCATGCATGGTGACAGCCAGTGGATCACCAATCAGCACTCGCGTGAAATTGTGCAAGGTTTGCGTGGACGCGTTGATGGCATCATGGTTGGGTTCTCCACCGCCGATGCTGACGACCCGCTGTTGACGGCGCGGGGGAAAAAACTGCGCACGCCTACCCGGATTGTGGTCGATTCCCAGGCGCGGCTGCGGTTGGATTCCAAACTCACCACCACCACTGACCAGGCCCCGGTCATTCTGGTGACCTCTCCCTCACACGACCAACAGCACGCCGCCAAACTGGCGGCGAAAGGTGTGGAAATTTGGGTGGGAGAGTCTGCCGACCCCAACCAGCGGCTGCATGAGTTTTTGCGCGACTTCGCCGGTCGTGGGCATACCAATCTGATGGTCGAAGGTGGTGGTACGTTGATGGGGTCACTGGCGAAGATGAACCAGGTGGACGAAGCCCACGTGTTCGTCGGGCCCAAAATGTTGGGAGGTCGTAATTCGATCACCCCCGTCGAAGGCGAAAACCCGTTGCTGATGGCGGCGTCGAAACTGTTTTCACTGCGATATGTCCGCCGCATCGACGATGATGTGTACATGCAATATCGCCGCATCGTTAATGCTCAATCTGGGGGCCAGTGATGCAGAAACAGATCAGGCAGACAGGATTCACTTATTCCATCGGGATCGCGATCAACCGCGTCGTTCCTGCGTGGCTGTTTCGTTTCCGGGTGTTCACGATCTATCAGCTTGATCCTGAAAAAACTTCACATGCTTCAACCAGTTCGTCCAACCTGCCAACTGATGCGTTTGAAGTATCATTGGCGGAGACTCCCGCCGATCTGCGGACCGTTGAGAGGCTGACGTATTTTCAGCTGAGCGACATGGACACCGATGTTCAGGCGGTGCAGGCAAAAATCGACGGCCAGCTGGCTGGTGCGGTGTGGGCGGCGCGGCGTGGTTTCGACGAAGCCGACTTGGGATTGCGAATTGAATTGTCGCCCGGGCAGTGCTGGTTGTTTGCAGCGTTGGTCGATAAATCGTTTCGCCGTCGGGGTGTTTATTCACGCGTGATTGGCTATATGGTCAACCACCTGCACCACCAGGGGGCTCAGCAGCAGATGCTGTCCATTAATCCCTTCAACATCGCGTCGGTAAGAGCCCACGAGAAGTATTTTAGTGTGACCCTTGCCAAATTGATCGCCGTGCGGTTTTTGGGTGTGGCGTTTTGTTTTCGCCTGAGCGGTTCGGCCATGCTGTCATCGTGGGTGTCGTGGCGCAGCCGGTCACGGCCCATTTTGGTGCGGCTGTAGCCACGACTGTCGCAAGAAACATAGACCTGCGGCCAGCCTTGGGGCACGAAATTCCCGGGAGAACCCGACTTGTAAACCGGGAAGACCATTTGTGATCAGTGGCTACAGATTGGCGATTCCCCGGGCCCGGGGGGCTCAATCGCTCGCGCGACCGGCTCGCATCTCGGCGGTTCTGTGCTCAAATGCCTGACACGCATTGCGTTTTAGGCCAATTTTGGGGAAATTCTTGTGCTTGAACTCGACCGGTAATATCCGTGTTCCAGTTTCATGTACGATTGCCAACAGCATTGTTTTGATAACGCCTGATTCTCCAACGCGGAAAGCCTTCTGACTCGATGAACGCACTGAAAGAATTGCAAACCTGTTTCCAGCCGGTGCTGGGCAAATACACCGACAATGTCGATGACATGCTGAACCTGATTCGCCCGTCCAAAGAAGCCAAATTTGGAGACTTTCAGGCAAACTTCGCCATGCCATTGGGAAAATCCACCGGCAAACCACCGCGCGAAATTGCTGAAGAGATCGTGGCTGCCGTTGATCTATCCGGCCTCTGCGAACATGTTGAAATCGCTGGCCCCGGTTTCATCAACCTCACCCTCAAGGAGCAATGGCTCAAGTCAAACCTCGCCCACGCGTTGGCTGACGATCGACTGGGGGTAGAACCGGTCGCCAGCCCGCGCAACTATATCGTCGATTACTCGTCGCCCAACGTCGCCAAAGCCATGCACGTGGGCCACATTCGATCGACTGTGATCGGGGACGCATTAACACGCATTCTTAACTTCATGGGGCATCAAGCCAAAAGCGACAATCACATCGGCGACTGGGGAACCCAGTTCGGAATGATTATTTACGGCTATCGCAACTTCCGCGTTGAAGCCGATTTCGACAAAGACCCAATTGGAGAATTGTCTAGGCTCTACCGGTTTGTCAGACTGCTGATCGATTTTCACAAATCCACTGGTAAGCTACCGGAACTGCAAACGCAGTTGAAGCAATTGCAGGCCGAACTGGCTGACCAGAAGCAGCAACAGTCGATTGCCGAGGAAAAATCGGCCATCAAGAAGATCAAAAAAGAGATTTCACAAACCAACAAGCGGATTGCCGAATGTCAGCAGCAGATCGCCAAAGCGACAGGCATTGTCGAACAGGTTAACGCCGACAGCCTGGTAGAAACGGCAGACGCTCACAAGGACATCGCGACGGCCGTGCTGCTGGAGACTGCCAAACTTCACGAGGGCAATGCGGAAAACCGGGAACTGTGGGAAAAGTTCCTGCCGATCTGCAAACAGGACATGCAGACGATCTACGACCGACTGGACGTGTCATTCGATATGGAACTTGGCGAAAGCTACTACCACCAGCAGCTTGGAGATGTGGTCAATGACTTGGAAGCCAAGGGGTTTGCACGAATCAGCGACGGGGCGATGTGCGTGTTCCTTGAGGATTTCGAAACGCCCATGATCGTCCGCAAACAGGACGGTGCGTTTCTTTATTCGACCACGGACCTGGCCACGATCAAGTACCGCATGGAGAACTTTGCCGCCGATGCGTGCCTGTATGTAGTGGACCATCGCCAGCACGAACACTTCGAAAAACTGTTTGCGGTCGCGTCGATGTGGGGATACGACCAGGCAGAACTGAAACACGTCAGCTTCGGGACCGTGATGGGCAAGGATGGCAAACCATTCCAGACGCGCTCCGGCGACACCGTTGGTCTGGCCGGGCTGTTGGATGAGGCCGAACGTCGCGCGTTGGTGATTGCCAAAGAAGTCAACGAAACTCTCAGCCATCCGGTTGACGAATCGCAGTTAAAAGAGAACGCTCTGGTGGTGGGGATTGGTTCGCTGAAATACGCGGACCTGTCGCAGAATCGATCGTCCGACTATACGTTTGACTATGATAAAATGCTGGCCCTGAAAGGGAATACGGCGACCTACCTGCAATACGGATACGCGCGTGTGCAGGGAATCTGGAGAAAGGTCGATACGGACATCGATTCAGTGCGGGCCAACCCGGTGGAATTTGCGTTTGCGACCGGGATAGAACGATCGTTGGCGGTACAGTTGCTGCGTTTTGAAGAAGCGCTTTCCGATGTGCTGATAGAGTACAAACCGAATCTGCTGTGCAACTACCTGTTCGACCTCTGCCAGATTTTTTTCAGGTTCTTCGACCAGTGCAATGTAAAAAATGCGGAGACCGAATCATTGAAGTTCAGCCGTTTGCAGTTCTGTGACCTGACCGCTCGCACACTCAAAACCGGACTGGGGCTGTTGAACATTGGTGTATTGGACAAAATGTAAGCATGGCACAGCCCGGTAAAACCGTTCGACCCAAAAATGTCTCCACGGCAATTCCTGTCGGTGGCTGGCTGAACCGTTTTCATTGCGGCAACGCGACCGATGTGGTGAAAATGATGCCCGCTGCCATCGTCGATACGGTGGTGACCAGCCCGCCGTATTTTCAACAGCGCGACTACGGATCGGATCTTCAGATTGGCCAGGAGAAATCCATCGATCGGTACGTGCAGAATATGGCCGATCTGTTTGTTGAAATCAAACGTGTCGTGAAACCTACGGGCAGTTTATGGATGGTGATCGGTGACAAGTATATTAAAGGTGAATTGCAGGGTGTGCCGTGGCGGGTGTGCCTGGCATTGAAGGAGATTGGTTGGCACCTAAGGAGTGATTGTATCTGGCACAAACCCAACGCGATGCCATCGAGCGTGAAGACGCGGCCGACGACGGATCACGAGTACATTTTCTTTTTCAGCAATGCGAAAGATTATTTCTATGATGCCGATGCGATTCGCGAACCGCACGTCACATTTTCGGAGAAATCGAAGATGAAGGGGGGGCGGAACCATTTTGGAAAACGTGGCGGCACCCCGGAAGCAGGTAAAAACAGCGGCGATAACAATTTGCACGACGGTCGCTGGGACCAAGCGTTCCACCCCAAGGGCCGCAACAAACGTACGGTGTGGTCGATCCCGCTGTCAAAGTTTCGCGAGGCCCATTTCGCGGTTTATCCGCAGCAATTGGTGGAGAACTGTATCAAAGCGTCGTGCCCCGCCAAGGGCGTTGTGTTGGACCCGTTTTCGGGTGCGGGGACAACCGCGCTGGTTGCTAGAGAAATGGAACGGGACTACATCGGCATCGACTGTAACCCTGAGTTCTGCAAAATGGCCGAAGCTAGGCTGGAGAAAGCGCGGAGGTTGTTTTAACGCGACGGCGTTTGCGGTCAAGGAGGGACTGGCGCACAGCGATCGAGGGCCGCTACCGTTGCGGTGCAGTTCATTGGCGATTTTCTTTCACGCGTTTCTAAATATTCAGCATTCAGTATGAGAGACGAAGATCGAACATGGATCAGTACGGAGACGATTTCGATGGTGAGTACAGTGATGACGACGATGATCAGTTGCCGCCTAAAACGCGTTGGCTGCGCCGGGTACTGTGGTGGATGCTGTGGGGATTAGTCATCGCGGCAGCGGCCATCGGGTGGGCGTACCACATGTCCCAACAGGAACCTGAGTTCTATCAGGCGGCGCTACAGCAAAGACCCGAAGTGGCTCGTGAAAAAGGTGCTGAACTGGAAACGACGGTGATCAATCTGTACAGCGCGATGCTGGAACAGGGCCGCTGGCAGGGCACGATTTCAGAGGATCAAATCAATGGCTGGTTGGCAACGGAGCTAAATGAGAAGTTTCCTGAATTGCTTCCCGCGGAGGTGATTGCCGACCCGCGCGTCTCGATTCGCGCGAGTGAAATCAGTGTTGCCGGCCGGGCCAACTATCGGGGAATCAAAGGCGTCATTGTGGCGAATCTGGACATCTTCAAAACCGACCAGCAGGATCAGATCGCAATCAGGTTTCGCAGCATTCGTGCGGGGGTCGTCCCCGTTCCGATCCGGTCCTTCACCGATAAAATCAGCCGGGGGCTGGAACGAAACGGATTCCCAAACCGCTGGACAGAGTTGGAAGGTGATCCGGTCCTGACCATTATTGTCCCCGACGAGCATTTGCTGATTGAGGAGGTTTACCGAGTGACCATCGAGACGCTGGAGATGCATGAGCGGCAAATTTTCGTTTCGGGAACCACGATTAATTTGGTCGAATAAAAATAAATCATAGTCAATCATTCACTCAATGAAGCCCCGATTTTTCCATCAGCCGTTCCAACCACTGTGGCAGACGTTCCACCGGCAGGCCTACAACATTGGATGCCAGTCCTGCAACGATCTGGACCCAATCGATGTCGTCCTGGAATCCAAACGCACCGGATTTGCCAATCCACAAATCGGTTTCCAAGTATTCATCAATCATGGCCGTGGATAACACGTCCATTTGGACGGTTGTTTTTTCTAGGAACGTCAAAAAGCAGTTTGCAGGCACGTGCCAGATACAGACGCCCGTCATCACCTCGTGCACCGTACCGCTCATTAACTCCAGCATGCGTCTGGCGTGATCGACATCGACCGGTTTTCCCAACACTTCGGCTTTGCAAACGCCCACGGTGTCCGCCGCCAAGATAATCGTTGCCGTGTGTTCCGATTGTCCGGAGGTGTTGAATTTGGCGATCGTTTTTTGGGCGATCGCGGCCGCTTTGGCGACAGCCGAATCGACGACCAACTGTTGCGGGCCGCAGCTGCTACAGACACCTTTTTCCACCGAATCATCAGGAGCGTCGATGGTGAATGTATATCCCGCTTCGGTCAATAATTGTTTACGGCGAGGCGACTGGCTGGCGAGGATGATCGGCAGTGTTTGTTTTTTAGGGTCCATGAACGATCAATTTGATGTTGGCGTGGGCAAAGAAATGAAAACAATGTAGCCACTTACCGACTATCCCCATACCCTCGCATTATGCTTGACGTCGTCTTTGAAGATAACCACCTGCTGGTTTTGAATAAACCGCCGCTGCTGGCCACCATGGGTGCGGCGGCAGGTCAGCCAAGCCTTCTGGAAGAGGCGCGGGAGTATATCCGGCAGAAGTACAACAAACCGGGCAAAGTCTATTTGGGGGTGGTCAGCCGACTGGACGCGCATGTCTCGGGGCTGATTATGTTCGCCCGTACCTCGAAGTGTGCCAGCCGCATCAGTGAGCAATTACGAAAACGTACCGTCGTTAAAACCTATCGCGCTATCGTGCCTGCCGGGGTGTTGCGGCAAACAGGAGTGTTGGAGAACTGGGTGGTCAAGGACGATGCCAGTCGGCGGGTGCGCTGTGTGCCTAGCCAGAACGTTACGTTTCCGGGCGAACACGGGAAACCCGAACAGCCCAAGCAGGCAAGGCTGCGGTATTCCGTCATCGCCACTGATCCCGAACGGGATGTTGATCTGGTTGAGATTCAACTGGAGACGGGGAGAAAACATCAGATCCGCGTGCAACTGTCTTACGCCGGTGCTCCCATTCTCGGAGATGTCAAATACGACAGCCAATCGCGATTTCCGTCAGGAATTGCGCTACACTGTTTTCGCCTACAACTGGAACATCCCACCTTGAAAACTCCGCTTGAATTTCGGATACCCCCGCCAAAATTTTGGAAAAACGCTAATTTTGACGTATAATTTTAGTTGATAATCCCATCACGCGCCCGTCAGGTTGTATCCTGAGGTGACGTTTACTCGTTCTTCCTAACGCTTCCACGTATGAGCCAGCTGACCAATAATTTCAGGGGCACTGCAGTCGCCAGTTCACTGGTGACTGAGGAGCAGGTCCGCGCCGCGTTGGAGAAGATCGGCAAATCCACCGGAAATCCTCTAGCGCAGATTTCAGAGAAACGTCTGGCAGGCCAGCTGGTACGGATGGGCGCGTTGACCAACTATCAGGCTGATCAGCTACTGGCCGGCAGGACCAAACTAACCCTTGGCCCCTACATCATTACTGACTGGATTGGCCAGGGAGGAATGGGGCAGGTCTTCAAAGCTGTCCATGATATGTTGGGCCGCGCGTCGGCGGTGAAGGTGCTGCCTTTGCACAAAACCACACCAGACGCGATCGAAAGCTTTCGCCGCGAGATTCGGGCACAGGCCAAACTCGACCATCCGAACCTTGTCCGCGCCTTTGACGCCGGCGAGGACGGCAACGTGCATTACCTAGTGGTGGAATATGTTCCAGGCACAGACCTGAGACGCTTGGTTCGCACCAAGGGAAAACTTACCGTTCAGCAGGCGTCCAATATTATCAAGCAAGCCGCCGAGGGGCTGGCGCATGCTCACGAACGTAATCTGATCCATCGTGATATCAAGCCGGGCAATATTCTGGTGACGCCCGATGGGATTGCCAAACTCTCCGACCTGGGGCTGGCGTTCTATCTGAATGATGTCAACGACCCGCGCGCCGGAAAGATCGTGGGTACGGCGGACTATCTGTCACCTGAACAGATTCGCACCCCATCCCATATCACCAGCAACAGCGATATTTATTCGCTGGGTTGCACGTTGTACTATGCGGTGACCGGCAAAGTACCGTTTCCCGGTGGTAACTCACACAGCAAAGCGCGGCGGCATCTGGAAGAAACCCCATGGCACCCAAGGCGATTCAATGAAGAGGTCAGCGACGACTTTGTTGATCTGATCGGCGACATGATGGAGAAAGACCCAAAACAACGAATTCAAAAAGTCGAAGAGGTGGCCGAACGCCTTGCCCCGTGGGCCGATGAAAGCACAACCGTCTACCCGATCGACTTTGCCAGCCCTCAGCGCTGGGCGTCGGGTTCGCTGCATGAAAAAGACGACCAAATCACCGACGTAGGCGGCGACGCCAGTGAATCGGCCGGCGGCAACGACTCACAACCCCACATTCATGGCACTCAT
>CALCJM010000044.1 GCA_937967505.1 uncultured Pirellulaceae bacterium
CGAACTACACTTCGATCAAACAACCGGCACCTGCAATATCGTGACGGTCGCGACCTGAATATCCAATATGCGTTGGCATGTAAGTCAGTGTTTCTTTGTCTCCCGGAAGTTGGGCGCTTCTAGCAGCGTAAAAACAACGATTTCCTCACCAGAGATCGTGCTAATATCATGATGCAAACTCTTCGGCTTGATTCCGGTAATCTCTTCAACGAGTTCTTCGAGTTTTGGTCTGGCAATTTCTATCAATTGCGAACGAACTTGTTTTAGAAGATCCCGCCCTTTCTCGGCCGGGAGCTTTGCAACAAGATGTTGTTCAGCAGCTGTCAAAACTCCCTGCAGCCGCACGATCAATACATCCTCAATCAGATAGGTCCGAATCTCCTTAGGCCCTCTTCCCATGTATTCCAGCTCGAATTGGGACATTCCTTGACAGACTGCTGCTTCGATTTCTCCACGCGTTTTCAACATTGGCTCCAATCCAAATGCCAAGCAGGCCAAAATGCAAATGCATCCGGACCAAACTCAGCTAAGTTTTCATTGTACCAAGTGCAAAGCAAGCCAGTGATAAAAAGGCTGTAATAAGAAAACAGGACACGATTCAATTCAAGTGGAAGGGCATTTTCCGGGAATCATCGCCCTCTTTGACCACGAGATCATCTTCATCGGAGGGTTCAATGCCGCCGCTCAACGGATGTGACATTCTCTAAGCTTCGCAATCAACGTTTTGATTTCGCTGGCTGAATACGTCTCCAAAATCCACTGACTTAATAGCGTCGCATTTGTGTCGAAAGAGAAGAACTCTCCGGTTTCAGAAGTGGATTCAAGTCCAATATCGACTGCTCGAAAACTCGAGGTTTGGCGAGTCACAATTCACTGTTTAAATTTTCAAATCTTCAAGATCCCAAACACTATCGTTCGAATTCAATCCTCGAATCGAATGGCAAAAAAGTTCAACTGGTGTTCAGTCAGCCCGACTTGACTATTCGCAGAGAAACAATCCGTTTTTCAACCCTTCCGGCATCCGAAAGTGCGGCAAGGCCAGTAAGTATTTTGGGTACGACTATGGGGATGTCCCATCGGTTATCAAAACTGGCAGTGGCCTCACCTTCTAAAAGGTAACGAAATTCTCTAACTAACTCAAACGGCCGCCGCCGCTTTTGAGGTGATGTTTGGGGCTGTAGAGTTCGTTGACCTCCGCTACCACCAACACCTCACTGATCATCTCGCATACTCCGCCACGAATAAAATTACGAAAGACAACCCCGGCTTCACCACAAGAAACTTGCCCAAGGGTCTCAAAAATATTACAGTCCTCCATGTGGGGCTCCCCGTCGGCGCTAACCGACGTTCAAATTAAAAATGCGAAGGGCAACGGTGCCGCCTTCAGGAGACCACTTTTCAACTTCTAACAACTTTGGGGACGCTTCAGAATAAATTGGTTTTACCAATTGCCAAGCAAAACCATTAACTTTCAACCTCTAACTTTACCGCCGCTCCAAATATTGGGGTCCACTTCAGAAATGCCGTAGTTTGACCTGCTGTGAGTTTAGTTTACAATCGCTTCCGGAACGCAAACCTGATGCGTCTTGGCCCAACATTCGAGAATCGCATTCAGCAAAATCAGGAAACAAAATGAAACTCAACAGACCTAACGCGTTTACGCTGGTCGAGCTGCTGGTGGTGATTGCGATTATCGGGATTTTGATTGGCCTGCTACTTCCGGCAGTTCAGTCCGTTCGTGAAGCGGCGCGACGAACTTCCTGCCTGAACAATGTTCGCCAGATCGTCCTGGCATCTTCAGGATATGAAGCCGCGTTTAAGCAGTTCCCGCCAAGCTTTGAAATCGACCACGGAACAGTCCTGACCGGAAATAATGGTTCCTGGTCGATCCACGGCCGACTGCTACCTTTTGTTGAACAAGCAAACGCATACAAATTGGTGGATCTCAATCGTGCGTGGGACGCCCAAAGAGAGACCGGCGTCCCTACATTGCGTGTTCCGCTGTTTCAGTGTGCCAGCGAATCCAACGACACGGTTCGACTAAAAAATGGTCAGCCTTTCGTCTATCCCCAGAACTATGGTTTCAATTTTGGAACGTGGCTGGTCTATGATCCTGTCAACGGCCAACGCGGTGACGGGCCGTTCTACGTGAATAGCAAAACCCGGTACGGCGACATTCAGGATGGATCGAGCAATACACTGTGCATTGCAGAAGTGAAAGCGTTTACATCTTACATTCGAAATACGACCGATCCGGGAAGTTCTCCACCATCCGATCCAACCGCGTTCAACGGATACTCAGGACAACTGAAGCTGGGCACCGATCTGCATCAAAACACCGGCCATACGGAGTGGAGTGACGGGCGCGTTCATCACTCAGGATTCACGACCGTTTTCACCCCGAACACGGTTGTGAACTACGATCATGAAGGACGAAGCTACGACATTGATTTCAATTCGGTACAGGAAGGCAAGAGAAACGATCAAGCAACCTACGCTGCCGTTACGGCGCGCAGCTATCATGCCGGTGGTTTGGTCAATACCGGGATGCTCGACGGATCCACGCGGTCGGTCGCACAGGCGATCGAGTTGTCTCTTTGGCGGGCAATGGGAACGATCAATGGTGGTGAGGTCAACAACGCATTTTAAGCCCAACTAATTCAGCAGCATCACTATTAATTATCACTCGCTAGTGCAAACTCGCTAGTGCAAACCATGTGATGATCAAGTCTTTTGAAGAAGCGTACCGTTTTGTGTTGGAGCGCAAAATCGTATCTGTATTTGGCAGCAAGGGTTCGCCGCATCCGTCGTTGTGGGATCACACGAGCCTATCGGAGAAAAAACCCGGGACGGGAGGTTGGAGCCCCAAGGTAAAGGCTGTCTGGGATTGGAAAACACGCATCCCGCAGACTTATCCTGACGAGGTGTTCTATGGCAAAATCCAGGGCGGTGATGCGGTGCTGGTGGAGATGCAACACTTTCGTAACGTCCACTATCCGGAGGCGTTTCAGCCCGTCGGTGAGCTGAACGCGCTGTCACAGCATGTCTACGAAATGATTCGACAGCAGCCGGGATTTACCGGAACGCTGCGGAAGCTCGCCACGAAGCAGTTCGGGTGCTCGAAAAGCCGCTTCGATACCGCGTTGAAGAAGTTACAAATCAGTTTGAATATCGTACGGTCCAACGACCCGTTGATGAAAAATGATTTCTGGCTGCCAATGCGCGAAGTTCATCTGGATACTGTGCGGAAGTATGAATAGACAAAATCGCCACCCGGTATGAGCATCCACGCCCAAATCCCCCTAATGCGTGCCCCCAAACGATCGCCACATTGAAGCAAATAAGCGGTGAGTGCATGCTTAGGTGATCGCCAACGGTAAATTCCTAACTGCCAGTCGCCTTAATCGCACTTGTCCCAATTGGCCAATTCTGGGAAAGAACAGACTCGAATCCGTATCTTTCTCGGGGCATAATCGTGCAGCCGACCAACTCCAAACCCAACCGCTTGCCAGTGAACCAATTTTTTCGCAAAAACTGGATCTGGATCGTGGTCGCCGGTGCTGCGCTATTACCCATCCCGTGGTTAATTGGTCCCGCCTGCCCCGACCAGATCATAATTGCCGCCGGGCAACCGGGCGGCAGCTACTACGCTTGCGCACAACAGTACCAGCAACTGCTAAAAGCTCATGGCATTGATGTCAAAATTAAATCCACCAACGGTTCGGTCGAAAACCTACAGCGACTGAGTGCTGATCAACCGCAAATTGACCTGGCCTTCATTCAAGGGGGGATGTGCGGGAAAGAACGCCATCCACAACTGCGATCGCTGGCCAGCCTGTACTATGAACCGGTCTGGATATTTTTTCGGACCAATTCGCAGGATGCCGACACCGCTGAAGCACCTCCACAAGATCTGGGCGACCTGGCAGGGAAACGCATTGCCATCGGCAGAAAAGGCAGTGGCACCCGACAACTGGCGTTGTCACTGCTTTCACTGAACAATATTGAACCGGGCGGCGTGACTGAACTGGCGGAACTGGGAGTCAACCAAGCCGCCGACGCAGTACGCAATGGAGAAGTCGATGCCGCTTTTTTTGTCATGTCACCAGAGGCCGGACTGATCAAAGAACTGCTGCAAAACGACCAAGTTAAACCACTCAGCCTACGACGCGTCAAAACGTATGCGGCGCATCATCAATACCTTTCTACGGTGGCGCTTCCCGAGGGATACGTGGATCTGGAGACAAACGTTCCTGATACTGAAATCAATTTACTGGCACCAACGGCCAATCTGGTCGCCACAGACAACCTGCACCCGGCACTGGTGCCTTTATTGTTGGAGGTGGCCAGTCGCATCCACGAGCCCAGTGGATGTTTCAACCAGTTTGGCCAATTCCCGAATTTGCGGTCGGTGGACTTCGCTGCCAATGAGGACGCGCGGCGATTTTTTCGGTCCGGGCCAAACCCGCTGTTTCGTTGGCTCCCGTTTCATTGGGCAGCTTGGTTGGACCGGGTGAAACTGCTGCTGTTGCCGATGTGCACACTGCTGCTGCCGTTGGCAAAGATTGCTCCGCCAGTTTATCGCCGTCAAATTCGCTGTAAAATCTATCGCTGGTACAAAGTGTTGCGACAGATCGACTTGGAACTGGATACCGTTGGCGATTCCGTTACGTGCAAAGATAATCTTCAGCACCTCGATCAGCTGGAAAAGGAACTGGCTGATATCTCGGTCCCGCTGTCGTACATGGAAGAGTTTTACAACCTGCGCCTGCATGTAGAACATGTGC
This sequence comes from uncultured Pirellulaceae bacterium, assembly GCA_937967505.1. Lineage (GTDB taxonomy): Bacteria > Planctomycetota > Planctomycetia > Pirellulales > Pirellulaceae > Mariniblastus. The sequence continues at coordinate 4,788 of CALCJM010000044.1, forward strand.
GAAAACGTTTGCAGGCCAGTGCCACGCCCGGCCTGAAGCTACGCAAGACAGATCAACATGTTGGAGGAGATCAAAATCAAGGTACAGTAACTGACCAAAGTGCTGCATAGGCTACTTAACCCAGACAAATTGCCCTTCGTTTTCGTTGGCAATTTGCTGCATCATGCCGGCACCGATTCCGGTCGATCCCAACGTAATGGTGTGAACCGGAACTCTCTCGATTCCTGCCCCGGAATTTGCCACATTCAGCTTCCGCAATAAACCAATCGTGTTGTCGGCCAATTCGCCATCGGACAGCAGAAAAATCGAACTTGGCTGAAGTTCCAGCGCTCCCTGAATGGCACGCGCCGGCAGCGTTGATCCACCCGGGCGCTGAAGCTCAAGCCAATTCAGAACCCGTTTAATGTTTCCCGGTGTCGCTTTGAGCGGTTTCGTTTTGCTCAACGGCGTGTCGAGCATTGGATAGATTGCGTCGTTGTACAGTACCACCAGAAATTGCTGATGCTTTTCCATCATCTGCAACGATCGGCTTAATTCATAGATTGCCCGTTGAAACCGCCGTTCGTGCCCCATGCTGCCCGAACTATCGACCACATACACCAATCGGTCACCGCTGCTTTTGATTCCAAAGAACGAAGCGCCTTCACCTTTGTCTTCCCCCTTACCTTTGCCTTGGCCCTCACCTGCGCCGACATCGACATCTTCGAACAAACCTTCGGCCATCTGATGGTCAGAAAGCGGTTCTGGATCCTCGCTCCAGTCCATTGCTTCGGTAGTGTCGATCGACAGCATCTCCACCAACACTGGATCTTCTTCGGTCTCAACAGCTTCCGTTTCGATTACGACAGGTAAACTAAAATCAATCTGAGTCTCCTCTTCCTGTTCTGCATCAACTTCAACATTTGAAAACACTAGGGTCACGGCTTTTTCGTCCGTCGCCCAGGACGCAACCGACAACGCGAGGTATCCCAGAATCAGGAAATTAATCAGCAAAGCCACCGCCCACGCCGACAGTAACACTTTCATCCGCTTCCGCAGGTTGTGCTCGTTTTCCAGATCTTCATCGATCGCAAGCAAACTGGCCACTCTTTCGGCCGCTTGACGCGCGCGTTCTTTCTCGCGCTTCCGTTTTCGCATTTGCCAACCCGGCCTGTGCGGCGCGTCGGCTGCCTGGTCCTCCACGGGCGTTCGCAATCGGCCCAGATCAGCAGAAGGAAAACTCAACCGGTCAACGTCCGGCTTGTTCAGTGGTTGCGACGTTGATTTAGAAGTTGGTTTGAATGACGGCGGGGAGAGGTCAAGATGTCCCCTTGAATCCTGCCCCGAGAACCCTATCGCTTCAGCGGAATCGCTCATTACTTCCACCAAGGTACGCAAAAAGAACTAGATACCAGATTATCGCTTGTGAAGCCCCAATTGTAAAGTTTGTTTATGCCGCAGAAGCGTTGAAGGCCTACTTCAAACACCAGTATTTTATTTGATGGCACCGACAAACAGGTTCATCCGTTGCTCGAGGCTTGCGATATCCTTGCCAAAATGGCGAATAAAAAAACCAACCCGATCGATTTTTGTGTGGGCACGAAAATCGCCACGCCGTCCATCCTTCGCCAGATAGTTCAGGTACTCCATCTGTCGGTTTTCATTCAGATAAAAACTGATCGCCCACGACACCGCATACGCCACTTCAGGATCCGATTCGAACATCCTGTCGCGCTGCAGCAACTCCAACAGCACCCCTTTCGTTTTTCCGGCCGCTTCCAACTGTCGGAACGACTTCAACCGCAGTCGGTTCACCCGGTCTTTGACATGCGGGTATTTCGCAAAATTGTAGACCCCGCGCGTCTCACAGAGCATCGCCAACCCCTCTGATGTCCACTTGGGCACCACGGAGAAGCGGTTATGAACCCCGCAGTTGAATGCAATCTGATGTGCCACCTCGTGAATGATCGTCGGCGAGTTCTCCAGCCAGTTCTCCATCTTCTTCGCGCCGGTGGGTGTCCAGCGGATGCCATTTGGTGCAAACGTGGTGATGCGGTTTGACTTTTTCGAGTAGTACCCCAGCACGTTGCGGTCGTAACCGGCTTCCTTGTCCAGTCGCAGGTCAAACTCCTTGCGGCTGCGCAGCACGATCGCCACCAACGGAAACTTTGCCTCGGATGTTTCGAATCCATGGGCCTGAAAGTAATCATTTAACTGCCGGTAGTGACGCTCAAACGGTTCAGCCCAAAACTCGGTGCCACCGTTGGGGTGAATTACCACAAAGTGACCTGTCGTTGAAATCTCGTAGCGATTGCCAAAGTACTTTTTCAACCGTTGCTTCAACTCACTGGTCGAATAGGGCTTGAAATCGCTGCTGTATTTGGTGACCTTGATCGAGGGATCGTTGACCGGAAACGTCGCCAGCCGCCCATCCCAACGCAACACAGCCATCTGTTTGCCGTCGGTAGCAAGCGGTTTTCCATAAAATGTTTTGCCGTCCTTGCGAACCTTGACGGTTACCGATCTGGGCCTTCCGCCAAGCTCCGCGGCCGTCACTGATGGGGTCACCACAGGTTGACTAACCAGCGGCTGACTAACCAGCGGGGCGCTGACCGTGGGCGCTACCGGGCTCGCATCAAGCGGTACCGGAGTGCTTGGGGTGACTTCCTGAATCGTCGTGTTAGAGGAGCCCGGCAGCGTTGGCACAATCTGTGCTGATGCAATCCCTCCCAGCGTAATGGCCAACGATACGCCGACCAACATCCGAATCCCCCCGATATACCTCCAGTTACAGATCACCGACTCTCCTGTTGTTCGCCGCACGGCAAACGTCTGCACGCCTGCTATTGAATGAAAAAATGATTCAGCAAACGCGCGAAACGGCCTTTGGCAGCCGGATGTTTTCAACCGTTCTTCGATTCGGTGACAGGTTTTTCATCCGTCCCCACATCAGGACCTTGGGCATCTCCCGTCGAACCACTGGAACTACCATTGGAGGCCGATCCGTTGGTGGAAGCCTTTTCACTGTACTTCACGATTCGTTTCGCATTGCTGTCCTTGCGTTGCTGATGCAGTGATGGACCGATCAGCGCCGCAATTTCATGACGGTCGAGCTCCTCTTCCTTCAACAGGTTTTCTGTCAGTTTTTCCAGTTCTTCACGGTATTTGGTCAACAGTGCATTGGCATCGCTGGCAGCTTTCTCCAGCAACAAATGCACTTCTTCGTCGATTACTTCCATCGTGTGTTCGCTGAACTGGCGGCTCTTGTGCATTTCACGCCCGAGAAACGGATCTTCGTCGCTCATTTTGTAACTGACCGGGCCCAGTTTTTCGCTCATTCCCCAATGCGTCACCATCCGCCGCGCCATTGAGGTGGCCCGTTCTAGATCGTTTTCCGCTCCAACGGTCAGCTCTTTGTAGATCATCCACTCTGCCGCCCGGCCAGCCATCAGCATCACCAGATGCTCATTCAGTTCCTGCCGGGACATACTCACCCGATCTTCATCAGGGACAATCTGCGTTACCCCCAGTGCCCGACCACGCGGAATGATTGTCACTTTGTGAACCGGCGGCGAAAGCTCCTGATACCATGCAGCCAGAGTATGACCGACCTCGTGATAGGCCGTGCGCTCTTTCTCTTCGATGGTCATCGCTTCTTCCCGCGCCGCCCCCATCAGGACTTTGTCATGGGCGTAATAAAAATCGCTCATTTCGACCTGGGTTTTATTATGCCGCCCGGCCCACAACGCGGCCTCGTTTACCAAATTTTGAATGTCGGCCCCCGTCATTCCGGCGGTGGCCTGAGCCATCACATCCAGATCGACATCCGGCCCCAGTGGGACTTCTCGAACATGCACCTTGAAAATCTCGAAACGTCCCTTTTTGGTGGGACGCGAAACAGTCACGTGCCGGTCGAAACGCCCGGGACGCAGCAGCGCGGGATCCAAAATATCCGGTCGATTGGTTGCGGCCACCACAATTACCGAATCCGCTTTGTCAAAACCATCCATCTCGCCCAAGATCTGATTCAACGTTTGCTCACGTTCGTCGTGTCCTCCACCCAGCCCGGCACCGCGCTGGCGACCGACGGCATCGACTTCATCAATAAAGATAATCGCCGGAGCCTGGCCTTTTGCCGTGGCGAACAAATCGCGCACGCGACTGGCACCAACACCGACAAACATTTGAATAAATTCACTGCCGTTGACGCTGAAGAATGGCACTCCCGCTTCGCCAGCGACCGCTCGCGCCAGCAAGGTCTTGCCGGTTCCGGGAGGACCATTGAGCAGCACACCTTTGGGCACTCGCCCCCCCAATCTCTGGAATTTTGTCGGATCTTGGAGATATTCGACAATCTCCATCAAATCCGCTTTCACATTTTCTAGGCCGGCAACATCCTTGAAGGTCACGGGATGGTCAGAAGCTTCGTACTCTTTGGCGGGGCTTTTGGTGAAACTGGACAGAAACCCACCGCCGCCCATCATTGGATTTTGGGAACGCCGGAGACTGAACAGCATGAACAACAGAATGCCCAAAAACAGCATCGTGAACAACGCTGAAGTCAGGCTGACCCACTCGCTGTTGGAACTGACGTGCGTGTTTACCCCCTTGGCCCTCAGCTTGTTAACCAGTTCGTTGATGCCCTGATCGCTGGGCGGCAACTGGACGGTGAATTCGCGACCGAGCTTGGTGCCGGGTTTCTGGGCCACCCATTGGTCATTTGCATCCTTGATTGGTTCGGCCTCTGGCGGCGTAATAAAGGTACCTTTGGCTTTGAAGCCGTCCATAATTTCAACTGATGCAATGTTGGTTGAAATGGGATTCTTGTCGGCATCAAAGATCTGTTTCCCGTTAAAGTCCTTACCGTCAATCAGATTTTCGAAGTACGAATAACCGATCCTAGACTGGGCTGGTGAGAACATCAGAAACATCATCAGCCCCACAAACAGAATCAGCAACAAGGGCAGCCACGGATTCCAAGCTCGCTGAGGCCTTGGTTTTTTGTCGGGGCCATTTTCGAGATTGGTATTATTGTCGTCCATTGATTTCCATTAGTAATCTGGTGAGCCTCAAACGGGTGGCACGTCGTTGGGTCAGGCTCGATCTGTCATTCATCCTCAAATACACCCGTGATCTTCTATTGTAGACAACTTTCCCCGTTTTGATAATGTCGCCTCCACGGATCGAACCTGACAGGCAACCGAGCGGTAATTTCTTACCCAAACACCAAGAAATACCCCAACGCAAAGAGCGCCGCATCAACAATCAGATGACTGATCCACGGATAAAGCAATTTTCCCGTATGCCGATACAGCCACGCCCACACGACGCCTCCGATCGCCACTCCCGCCGAAAACAACCACGTCAATGGGGATCCCCAACCAAAAAAGGTTGCCAGCAATATGACGTGATGAGCCATAAACCCGAGGCTGGACAGCACAATGGCCAGATAATCCGGCAAATAATCACGCAGCCTGATGAATACGAACCACCGCCAGTAGTATTCCTCCAGGTAGCTGTGGATCAATGCATAAAATACGCCCAACGCCACAAAACGCCACGGCGTATCCAGATTTACCCCCGAGACTTTTTGGCGAACGGTCTCCAGAAACGCCGCCTCGATCCACCCCGTACGCTCCAGCAACCAGTACCCTGCAAATATGCTGGCCGCCACAAACAACCCAAACCAGACGGACACCAACCAACCGGTCCTCGGCATGGGCGTTTTCGATTTCTCCAATCGCTCACCTGTCGTTTCTTTCCGGTCTGCTCCATCTGCCGCATCGATCACCGACGCGGCGCCAGCCAGCAATTCCGGATGCCGCCATCCCGGAATTAAGGCAGGCAGCGTCTGGCGATACCAGCACCAACTAAAAACAAGCGGGAACGCGAACTGAATCAACTTCAAAACCGAATAGGCTGACTGCTGAGCGGCCGCTCCCCGGTTTTCCAACAGCACGAAATAAACCCACGTCAATAATGTCGGAAACAGCATGGCAAACGCAATTGCCGCGATAGTGAAATAACGTCTTTTAACTGACATGCCGGCGTTAACGCAGTGTGAGGCAGGGCGGGGTATAACAAGAAGGCAATGTTAACTGATCAGATACTTTTCTGCACGGCCAAGTGTTTCGATCAGTCGCTCAATCTGGCGATCTTCACACAATAAAACCGGGTGATGTAACACCATCGTTGCCGCAGCCGCAGCCCGGGCATGCCCTAGATCTCCAACCCGCCGACAACGCCTGTTGCTCCGTTTGACAAACCCACGAAACCCCTCTGCCAGCGCAACCCCCTCAGCCTGAATCACGGCCAAAAAATCAGTGCGACTAAAAGGTGCATCCTCTCCAACTCGAATCGGCAACTTATAGAACGATGGCAGCAAGCCACCAGAAACATCGGCCTCCTCCAGCCCACTGAGCTGTGTCAAGGCCGCCAGAGCCGCAATCATCTTACGCGCCGCAGCCAACCTTCTTCGGTTGGCATTTTCGAGATTTGCCAGTTGAGGCAACAGCAGGGCTGCTTGGATTTGCGAAAATGGAAACGCGTCGTTACCGCGATGCGCAAAAATTTTGGCGCGTTGCAGTATGCCTTGGTCGTTACACAATAGCGCTCCGCCCCGTCCGGCGGACAGCGGCTTACTGCCACCGAAGCTTAACGATACCACATCGCCAAAAGTGCCCAACATCCGACCGCCCAACATGGCCCCAGGTGCCTGACACAGATCTTCGACCACTTTAACACCGGCATCTCTGGCTATCGCAGCGATCGAATTGATGTCGGCGATTTCACCATGCAGATGCGACACCAACACAGCGGAGATGTTTGCCGATGTCGATGCGGAAAGCGCGATGCTGACTTGCGCCGGGTCCATGGTCCAACGATTCGGTAGCACATCGACCAGTACCGGCCGCGCTCCGATCGCTTCAATGGCCCGGAAGTTCCCGGGAAAGTCATAGGCCGCCAGAATCACTTCGTCGCCCGCCTTGACCCCGCAGCCGCGCAGCGCCAGTTCTACCGCCACGGTCCCGCTACAGCACAACAGCGCGTGTTCCAGCCTCCACATCTGCTGAAGTGCGGCCCGGGTTTGTGTCAACAATGCACCCTCATACAGCCCCCACTGCCCGCTGGTCAGCGCGTCGTTGACCGAAGACAAAATTGACGCATCCGCCACCGGCCACGCGGGCGGTCCGTCAGGAAACGCCGGAGTTCCACCATCAATTTTTAGTCGTTGACTCAAATTACCTGCCGACCGAAACAGAATTGAAAATCTTTCCCCACCAGTAGCAACCTCCCTCCAAGAGATTGATTGGGCAACTCTCTCTGCTGGATAGTGACCTACCGATGCCCGCGCGGGATTCATACAGTATACTTTGCAAACGCGAAACAACCTACGCCCATCGGCGCGGCAGCAACCCTCCTTGAGAGACGGTAGACCTGACAATCAGCGTCCCTCCTGTTGCCGCCGTGGCCACGACGCTGTGCAGCCCCGGCAAACTCACATGAAAAAAATACGATTCCTGATGATTGGCGGCTTTTTGGGCGCTGGTAAGACAACCACGATTGGGAAACTGGCGGCCCACTACGTCGCAACGGGAAACAACGTGGCCCTAGTGACCAATGATCAAGCCTACGATTTGGTCGATACACATACGCTGCGCGCTCAAGGGTTCGACGTGGGAGAAGTCCCCGGGGCGTGCTTCTGTTGTAAGTTCGATGATCTGGTAGACACCATCACGGGACTGGCTACCGACCCCGACAAACTTCCCGACATCGTGATCGCCGAACCGGTTGGCAGCTGCACCGATCTGGTCGCGACCGTCGCCGAACCAATGGCTGAGCTTTTTGGAGACCGGTTTGAGGTCGGTCCCATGATCGTGCTGCTCAAACCCGAACACGGGCGCAAGATCCTGACCGAATCGTCCGGAAAAGGATTTTCACCAAAGGCCGAGTACATCTTTCTGAAACAGCTGGAAGAGGCCGATGCCATTGTCGTCAACAAGGCCGACAAGATTTCCGAATCCGGACAACAGCTGCTATTGAACCAGATCACCACGCGCTTCCCGGGTGTGCCGGCGATTTGTGCAAGTGCGACGACCGAGACCAATTTCGACGCCGTCATCGACCTGACCAAACTCCCTCGCCGTCAACGCACGGCGATGATGGACGTGGACTACGAAGTTTATGCTCAAGGTGAGGCTGAATTGGGCTGGCTGAATTGCCAAGTGAAGGCCAAATCCAGCGCCCCCACGCAGCAATTTTGGTTGGACAATTTGGTCGTCGCCTTGGTCTCGGGCATCGGACAGTTACTGGACGATGCCGGCTGCGAGATAGCGCACTTGAAAGTTCTGGGCCAAACGCTCTCCAGCGCCGCGGTCGCCAACCGCGTTGCCTCCAATTCGGAAACCGACCTGAGTCTTGCCAGTGAGATACAAACGTCGTCAGCAGATTTACTGGTCAACGCGCGCGTTGCCGCCAGCCCGGACCAACTGTCTCAAATCGTGACCTCCGTCACCAACCGTTTGGCCGTCGAGCAAGATGTTTCTCTGGTGATAGAAAACATTCAATCCTTCCGCCCCGGCAAACCTGAACCCACGCACCGACAACGATAGACGACCAATCTGGCAACGCGTCGTGCCAGCATCCCGATCGCCAAACCAAGAACTGCAATCGAGAGCCAGTCTGCCGACGGCACACGCTGCCAGCATGTTTTATGCTGAACGCCTTCTGATGGCGAATGTACATTTTGTTACATCCCGGTAATTGCTGATTGCCTATAATGTCTCGTCCCGCCTGAAATCTTTTGGCTTATGGTTGGCCACAATTTTTTCTCCATCTCCCAAAAACTCCATCAGTGAGAAACGAGCCCAACATGTTTCATTGCAAATCAAGACTCAGTATCGCCTTGCACCGCTTTCATTTCGTCATTGCAACTAGCGTGGTCACGACCTGCCTCCTGCTGGCGTCCCACCAATGCCACGCGGACACGTTATACGTGGGGACCAATGGAAATAACACGCGCTCACGATCCCAGGTTCAAAATCGCTCCACACCATGGCAAACGATTCAGCGCGCCGTCAATGCTGCCAATCCGGGTGACTCGATCGTTGTTTTGGCGGGCAACTACTTCGAACGCGTGCGTCTCAATCGCAGCGGACGACGCGGTCAAGAAATCGAATTGCGATCCGAAATTCGCGAAGGAGCGCGACTGGTCGGTGATATTTCTGCCGAAGATCAAAGCTATATCACGATCAGTGATTTCGATGTCAGTAACTTCAGCCAAACGGGCCAGACCAAAGGGATCAGTTTCGTACGGTCCCACCATGTCACCGTGCGAAACTGTCGCGTTCGGGATTGTTGGGGCGGTGGAATTGGGTTTGATCAATCCGACTGGATTCTTTGCGAATGGAATATCGTCCATGGAAATGCCTTCAACGACCCCAACCAACACAGCGGCATCTCGGTCTACCAACCACAGTACCGTGACTCCGACAGCCGGCCATTTGGCATCGTCATTCGGAACAACACGTCCTTCAACAATCGCAACCTTGTGAACAACGTCGATTTTGGTCGCCCCACCGACGGCAACGGAATTGTTGTCGATGACTTCTTCAATCTGCAAACGGGTGGAAACGGTGTTGCCTACGACCGGATTACCGTGATTGAAAATAACTTGTGCTTCGACAATGGTGGTCAAGGGGTCCATTGCTTCCAAAGTCAAAACGTTCGCATTCGCAATAACACCTGCATGAATAACCTTGCCAGTTTTGATTTTGGCGGCGAGATCACGCTGTCACAATCCAGGCGCGTTTACGTTTACAACAACCTGCTGGTTTCGTCACCCGGCAAATTCGCTGCCTTTCACTTTGACACAACCGACAGTTTATTCTTCTTCAATCTGTTCGACGGGCCAACGCGCGAGGTTCCCTTCAACGGCAGTAATATTGTCGGCGACGCCGGGTTAGTCCCCGGAACTTTTCAGCTTGCCCCATCCAGCCGCGCTCTCAACGCCGGCTTCGACACCGGCGACCACTTCTTTTTGGACGTGTTTGGGCAAGATCGCACCAACGGCAGACTGGATATCGGTGCACTCGAAAGCCGGTAGCATCGGCGGGTAGCCACCGACCAGTCGCATCGGCAACCCCGCAACAGTCAAAAGGCAAGCGGAAGTTCGAACGCGGCCCTCACTTTCCCTTGATAAAATTGACGCGTCGGCAAATTGACAAATTGCCCATCTTGCCCATTGAGGTTGACGCTAGCGGGCGTTTTTCTGTACTAAGGCGGTCGGCAGTTGAAAGCCTACCGTTGGCGATGCTGCCAGCTGCGCTCCGACGCTGGCAGCGTCGCCAACGGATGGTAAATTCCTAACTGCCAGTCGCCTAAGTTGTCACGGGGGCGGTGCGCAGCGGTTTCTCCCACCGCATATTTCAGTATCGCACGCACCGGCGCGTTCCCTCAACCACCGCTTCCCTCAACCACCGCAAAACCAAACGGTCAATCGTATCCCAGCCCAATGAATGGCTTTTCGGCAAATCAACATGCTTCCAGCGCCCCATCACCACCAGGTCGGGTGGAAACCAACGGTATGCGCGGTTGGTTATCAATGTCGCTGATGCTGATGTTTATATCGTCGTTGGTTGTTATGGTTGGCTGTCGGGCACTACACCAGAAGAACCTTACCCAACTTCAAAGGGCGCGTCGTGCGGCCGAGATTTTCAGTTACGGCGCTCCTTCGACGGTGCAAGTAAGATCATTGCGTCGCAACACCGCACTCAACGCCGCATTCAGCCCGGTCACCAAACTGTTTTCCACTCCGCGTCCCTTGAGCGCCCGTACCCAATTGCTGCTACGCAGTTACAACCTGGCCGACCGGCTGACAACCGATCCCGACGCCGTCATCGGCTGGTTGCAGGAACTGGTCAAGCAATCACCGCAAATGGAAGAGGTCAACGCGCTGGCTGAGATCGCCAAATGTCAGGCCGATTGGCATGAGTCCAACGGCAGGCACTCCCGGGCCATGAAGTTAAACGCAACGGCGTTGCTGCACGCCCATCAATTTCTGTTCGATTCCAATCTGGACATCAAACGCAATGCCTACGATCCCCAATTTCGGCAGATCTGTGACATTTACAACGGCGCACTGGAGTCAATCACCCGCCGCCTGGCTCTCGATGGAGCGATCACAAATGGAAAACTCATCTCCATTGGCGACGGAGATCTAGGATTCGACATGCAGATTCAGTTCGAAGGACGCTGGCAACACCAGTCCTTCGAGCGCTTCGAACTGGTCAGCGACTACCAAACCGAAGGGATCAAAAATCATTTTCATACCTATGGACTGGGCGTGCCTTTGATCGCCGTTGTTGAAAAACGCGACGTGCCCCGGGCCGTTGAAAAATACTACCCACCGTCATTGACCTTACCCATGACCGCATTCTGTGAAATCCAACCCGATGGTGACCACACTCGCGCACAACCGCTGGCGGGATCGCAACGTCGATCAGCCATTTTGCGTTTGTACGATCCGCTTGAGAGAACCACCGCCCGATCGCACGGTCGCAGCGTGCCGCTGGAAAGCGATATTACCACGCCACTGGCCTACCATCTGAAAGACCCGCTGTTAAACGGGCGCGTGTTGGCAACGGCGACCATTCTGGATTCGTCGTTGGCCGATAAAATCCATGGCCTGTACATGCTGGAGCCGTTTGACCCAACCAAAATCCCTGTGGTGATGGTGCACGGGCTCTGGTCCAGTCCAGTCACCTGGGCGCAGATGTTCAATGACTTACGGGCGATCCCGGAAATCCATTCCAATTACCAGTTCTGGTTCTACTCCTATTCCAGCGGCCAGCCGTTTGCCGTTTCCGCCAGCGAAATGCGACGCGACCTGAATAACATCCGCCGCGAATTGGACCCCGGCAACGATTCGAAGGCTTTGGACCAGATGGTGCTGGTGGGACACAGCATGGGCGGGCTAATTTCCCGGATGCAGGTCATCAGCAGCGGAAATGATTTCTGGAACCTGATCGGAAACGGAGACTTTGAGAAACTCACAGGCGATGCCGGGGCGATCCAGCGCCTGCGCGATACGGTCTTCTTTCAGGCCAACCCGGCGATTAAACGAATTGTGACCATCGCCACACCTCACCACGGCAGTCAGACCTCCAATGCCACCACACGCTGGTTAAGCCAGAAAATCATTTCGCTTCCCGAGCTATTGGCGCGAGATTTTCAGTCGCTGGCGTTGCGAAACAAAGACATCATCACCAACCCGCACGTGTTGACGGGCACCAGCGTCGATGCGCTGGCCCCGGCAGCCCCGGTGCTGGTGGCGATGGCTGACATCCCGCCCCAGCCACAAACAATATTCCACAACATTATCGGGAAAATCGAAAAGAAGAGCCTTTCGCCGTTTTCGCGCGAGCCCCGGGATCTTGGTAGCGACGGTGTCGTCTCGGTGAAAAACGCCCAGTTTGAATACGCGCAGACGCAGACCATCGTGCCATCGGAACACGCCACCGTACATACACATCCAAAATGCATTCTCGAGGTCCGCCGCATCTTGCTACGGCATCTGGTCGAACAGAACCGCATTCGCGCACGGACCATTCCGCAGCTGCCGATCGCCAGCAGCCCCCAACGGTAGGGGCGTTGCCGCACGAAGGAACCTTCGGACAAGAGTGTCCAAACCAAAAACTGCCGGGATGTTTACGTGACTGAGTTGTGCCGAACGTTGACGGCTAAAATATGACAAACAACGGTACGCGCTCCACATCTTCCATCCCGTAAAAATGCACGGGGGCCAAGCCTGACGTTTGAACCGACCCTGTCTTGTTGTCGTCGGGCGAACGATAGATCGAAACCTCCTCATTCGTGGCCACGCTCAGCTGACTGGACGAACCGGATGAACCGCGTCCATCGACCACAAATCGTGTCACTGAGGCAGGTGTTACACTGAACCGGTTCTGCTGAAGAACGGATCCATTGATGCGGGCGACTGTCATTGACGAGTTAAAATTGATTTGAGGGGCATTCTGTCGTTGCGTCCCATCGCCTGTTACGACAACGCGTCGACCGGTGACAGAATAGATTTGATTCGCGCGGGTGTCGTCCTGGTTATTGATGTAAATCCGGTCGGTTCCCGCGCCGGCACCGATCGTCAGAGGTGCCTGTAGTTTCATCAAGTCACCATTGGCATCCTTGTTGGTGGAACCCACCATAAACACATCATCGCCACCGCGCGTGTAGATGGTCGTCGGTGCCCACGTCTCCCGCACCGTGACCGAATCGTTGGCTTCGGTAGAACCGAAAACCGTCAACTCCTTGACGTCGCCGGAAAACCTGACCAGACCGCCACCGACACCGGAAATCGTCTGCCCCTGCGTCAGGGTCGCGTTGAGTCCATTACCGGTGGCATCGCTGATGTAAACAGTGGGACTGTCAATGCCGTCCGTTTCGGCAATCGTCCCCAAGAATCCCCCAACGTAGAGCCCTCTATTTGCAAACGAAATCTCATGCTGAATTCCATCCAAATTCCCCTGCCTAGCGACCCGTGTTGACGAAATCTGGACGAAGTCAGCGTTGAAGACATGCAGATCTTCCGCCGTGGCAGAAATAAAGAAGCTGTCTACCGATCCAGACGATCCAACAAAGCGATTGTAATTCAACAGCTCGATCGCGGTGCCGGATGTCATCTCGGTCACGGTAGTCACAGCACCATCAACATTCCATTCAAACCGTTGGGATCCGTCGCCATCAAATAGCGTTGCCGAAGTATTGTTATCAGCCGATACCATGTAACGTTCAATCCCTGCGTTGAACGAAACGCGCGTGTTTTGCACCGGATCTGCATCGGCAGGATCGAATAAGACCCTGAGGCGTCCGTCCCCCTGAAGGTCCGTGCTCTGTCGGCGATCGACGATATCAAAGCCATCTCCTCCGTGGACCACCCCTCTGCCAAGATCACGATAAACGAACCGGTCATTTCCCGATTCGCCTTCGGCCCTGATGCTGCTGTAATCCGGATCCCCTGACGCATCAAACACCATTGTATCGGTAACCCTCGGCTGTTGGCCACCGAATCGAATCAGATCATCTCCCGCCCCGGCTTTGACGACAAGAGAATTTGACAATCGCGCGGCTTGGGTCTTGCCGTTATTAGAAAGATTGAACACGTCGTTGCCACCGCCGGTTTGGATAACATTGGCACCGATGAAGGTGATGTTGCCATTGATGCTCCCCCTCACTTTCATGAGATCAGCCTCAGGATCGGCAAAGACGATGTCCAAATCATCCGGCAGCGACGAGAGGGGTGAACCGTTAACCAGCATCGTCATATCGCCTTCAGGGGACGATACGGCATTAGGAGACTCAACCACAAGATAACTGGTTTGCACCAAATTCCCCTCGTCGCCGCTGACTGCAATCCCCTCAGCGTCACTAATTGACACGCGCTCTTTGACGCGCTGGTCAATCGTGATGATGTCGCCATTGGACAGCGGCGCGGGATCGCTAGGATTTCCGGTTCGTGCGCTTTCATTTCCTAGGTCGATTCGAATTCCATTGGTCGTATCGACGCCCTCATGCAACGTACCGTTGATCTGAATATCGACAGTATGTTCATCGACATAGCGCACCTCGACATCGTCCGAAAGATCTGTCCCGGTAAAAAGTGGAGCATCGGCAAATGAGGTCAGCAGTTTGCGCTCCTCCATTTGACCGTAGCTAGGTGTTGATCGTTGATTTCTTCGCGTTCGTTTTTTTGAATTTCTGTTCATGATGTTGATTTAGGGATACGTGGTGAGAGAATTTGAAGGCCACGTTGTGAGTCTGCACAAATGATTGACAACTGAGTGATTTTCCGATTTGGCCAATGCCGAAGTGCTGTGATAGAACGCAATCGGTTTTGAAAACCGGCGCCAGACCGCCAAGCGGACGGCATGACCACAGGAGCTGGTACGGCACAGTTCCAGAGAGATAACGGAAGCATGGCACCAACGAACGCAAACTCAAACGACGTTGCTTATCAAGGCTGGAGCGGCGTCGGCCTGTCACATGGAAACTAACGAAAACACCGAATATGAGAAAGACAGACCGTTTTAATCGTTTATACCGTTATATTTGGTTCTACCGAACGTCTGTGGGGTTTTGCCTTGCTATCACGCCAGCCTTTTTGCCGCGCCCCCAGCATCGCTACCCAGACGACCGACTCCACCATCGGTCTCCCGTCTTCTTCCAAGCTAATATCGGCCTCCTGTGGAGCTTTTCGCACCGCTCCGCCAGCCTTTGCAACGACGCCAATTTCGTCAACCACCTGTTCCGACCCGTCCTTCTCTATCAGGTCCAAAGTGCCACTGCGTACGCTGGCAATACCTGCCACCCCCTCAAGTCGAAAATCCCGAAAGTACGAATCCAGCTCCTCAAGTGACGATGCCGAAAGCGCGGTACTGCGTTGGAAAGCCTCAGATCTTCCACGATTGGTAACGTTGGAAAAATCCCTTTGCCTGGACGATTCCCAAAATGGCTGCACTTCATGGAATGCGGAAAACGATTGCCCCGTAGAAAACGATTGCCCCTTAGAGAAAGTGCCCGGGTAGCGTTCAGGTGTCTGTTGATCGCGCGTTTGAAGACTCCTGTGAATTTCCAAAGTGGATCCCAAGTTAGCCTCCATGTCAATCAACGCAAACGTTTGCTGCGACTCCAATAACCCACCCGTCAAAGCCTTCGGTTCATTTTGGTCGGCAAGTTCGGCATCGACAGTCGGGAAATAGATTTCCCTTTGCACTTGAGCTGCCGGGACAGAACGAGAAGCCATACGCAAGTCGGACTGGATCGCATTTTCCGTCGGAAGCGTGATGGGTTGTAATGCCAGCCCTAGCGTTCCAGCCTGGTCTCTCTGCCCGCTTGGCGTAGAGACAGGTGTTATCGGCTTGCGTGGATTTCCCAAACCATCGCTGTGCAATCCCCCATCGTCGCCGCTAACGCTCCCATCACCATCAAAATAATGGATTATGGAAATACAATCCGGGTCATCATCGGGACCAACCGCGCCCTCATCAGTGCTTTGCGTTTGCCCGACCTGATCAGCATGGCCGGTCTGATTAACATGCCCGGCTTGCTCAATCAAGCATTGATGTTCAACGGCGGTGATCCCCATTTGCACAGAAGCTCCGGAAACGAACAGCGCACTGACCAAATCACCAGCCAGCATTTGTCGGTTCTCCAGCCGGGAGAACGTTGAGACCACCCGCGCAACGGTCGCCCGTCGATTGTTTCGTATGCTAGTTTTCATGGCTATCCTTCAATAAAACAGCAAGCGCTTCTCGATGCATTGCCAGCATTCGGCTGTAGCGCACATTCTCGGGCGCAGTCTCAACCGCCCAACTCTGAAATGCAATCGCCTGGTCCATCTGGCCAGTTGTCGATTCGGAGCCTCTCCTGCGCCGCTCGACAAGGCTTTGATTGTGCAGAACGCCGCCCAATCGACTGCAAATCTCGGGGCGTTTCCCGTTGACCTCGACCAGCTTTCGCAAACAGGCTTCCGCCCGATCAAACGCGGTTCCCGCCGCTTTATTCTTCTTGGACCGCCAATGAACTTCTCCCAAGGTGTTCCAGGCCGTCGCCAAATGTTCAACCACGACAACGTCAATTGCGCCCTCACTGCGTTTCTGTTCCAATTGCCAGAACTGAACAACGTCTTCGGCCAAATTGGAGGCCTCCACCAGTTTTCCGTTCTTCGACAGCATGACAGCAAGGTTATTTCGCAAATCGGCCAACTGACGGCGCGTATCGCCTCTGAAAGAGGCACCAGATGATCCGTGTTTGTCGGCAGGTAGATTTTCCAACATCGTGACCGTTTCGCGCATCAGTTTTTCCGCTCGACGAGAATCGACCTCCCCCAACATGGAAACATAGTTCCCGCCGACCCTTAAACGGACGCGAATCAATTCGGAAGTCTCTTCGGTGTTCTGCGGTACGGTCGTCACCTCCTTGATCGCAAGGTTGAGCACTCGCAAGGCATTTTGGAAACTGGTGTCAGCCGCGTTTTTGTTTCCCTCAGCCCATCTCAGCAGGGCCAAATTCGAATGGACCTGCCCAATAACCAACAGGCCTTTGGTCCGATGTCGGGAATCCATCTTCCACGTCTTGAAATATTCGACGGCTCGATCGTACGCCGAACTGGCCGCCCCAAAGTCACCCGCCCGTTTATGCAGCATGCCGATCTTGTTTAAACACGCCAGCCGTAAATAGTGCGCGTTGGCATCTTCTCTTTTACATTCCAACTCTTCAAGCATTTCGAACGCCTGTTGGTATCGCGCTCGCGCGACGGTGTCGTTACCGATACGTTCATAAATCCCTGCGGATTGAACCAATGCCTCAGCCCGTTCAAAACCAAACTGTGAATCATGTTTTGAAAATGCGAGGAAATCGTCGTAATACCCGGCCGCCTCGCCCAGCAACCGCGCCCGCATCGACGCAGCAACCGCCCCCCGGTCAAGTTCATCAGCCAATAGAATGCCAAACCGATCGACAGATTTGTGCGCCTGTTGCAAAAACAGACGCGCATTTTCAGCCGACCGCCGTTCGCGCTGTCGCTGTTGATAAAACATGGATGCGATAGCGACGCTGGCGACCATCAACATCATCAGACCAACCGCTGCCAGTGAGACCGCGTGCCGGTGCCGTCCGACAAAATCGACACATCGATCAAGTATCGATTTGGGCTTTGCCACAATCGGATCACCCGAAAGGCAGCGTCTTAAATCATCTGCAAATTCCTGCGCACTTGGGTAGCGATCGGCGGGCAATTTTGCGATCGCCTTGTTAAGCACCGTTTCCAGCTCTTTGGGAACGGTATCGTTGCACAGCCGCAACCGCTGTGGTTCGGCTGCCTCGATGGCCGCCATCAACTTCAGTTTGTCGTCACTGTCGAAGACAGGTCGTAGCGTCACCAGTTCACACAGCGTGATTCCCAACGAATAGATATCGGTGCGATAGTCAACCGCGCGATGCCGTCCGGACGCCTGTTCCGGGCTCATGTATCGCAGCGTTCCTAGTTGACTGCCGGCGGAAGTCAGATTGGAGGATGTGCGTCCGCGCGCGAGCCCAAAATCTGCGACCCATATTTTACCGGCATGATCCAACAGCAGGTTCGACGGCTTGATATCGCGGTGCACGACACCTTCCTCGTGTGCAAAATGGATCGCTTCGGCGACCTTAACACCCAATTCCATAATGCTGCGTACGTAGCTGCCTGACCTGATGGACCGTGCCGTATTAAGATTATCGCACGGTGCGGTTTCCGCATCGTGTGAAAACACGTCTCCTTGCGAGGTAGTATGGTCGCTCAGTTGATTGACTAACTGGGCCAGCGTTTGTCCGTGCACCAGTTGCATGCTGTAAAAATGCACTCCGCGTTCACACCCGACACCGTACACCGGGACAATATTGGGATGATGAAGCGATGCCGCTGATCGAGCCTCATTGCGAAATCGGGTTACCTGCCGCGGGTCCAGGACGGCGGCAAAGGGCAACACTTTCAATGCCACCTGCCGCTGTAAAGAAATCTGGTTTGCCGCGTAGACAATGCCCATACCGCCCCGTCCCAGCTCATGTTGAATCTCAAAATCACCGATGCGTCGGGGAGTCTGCCCGACCGCGTCACTCTCTTGCGAGGGGGGCTTGCTTGAGCCGTGTTGGTTGACAACGCTTTCCTTTGTGGCACGCCCCAACAAATAGAGTCCGCGCAACGGCACCCGATACTCCTCTCCCACGCCAGCCTGTTCTGTCAGAACACGTTCGGCAGCCTCTTGGTCACCCACATCCAGCGCCTCGCAATAGCGATCAAATATCTCCGCCAGCCGCACACTTGCATCAGTGGCATGCGTCTCTTCAGCGTCAACCGCGACCTCCAAGTCGTGCTGTTGCACAAGTGAATCCCCCGACTTGAATCGGGCATTGCCAGGACTATTTCTCATCAGACAACTCCCTTTTTAGTTTCTCGACCGCGCGTACCCACAACATGCGGACTGCTCCCGTTTTGCGTTTCAAACGCAATGCAATTTCAGAAAAACTCAACCCCTGAAAGTTTCGCAGCTCGATCACCGTTCGATAGCTGTCCGGTAACCGGTCGATCGCATCCCTCAACGCTTGCAGTGATTCGTCTCGATGCATTGGAGAACTGGGCGAGGAAACGTCCGCCTGAAGTTTGAAATCAAATCCCGCCGAGAGATTCCCTTCATCGCGTGCTGCCTCTAGGCGACGCTGTCTGCGGACATCGCGTTTCCCGGCCAGCACATGAGCCTCAATCGCAGTGGCCAGATTGTTAAACAGAATCTTCCGTAGCCAGCCGGTAAACTCTTCCAGCGACGTGCCGACAAAGGACGAGAAATCGCGGTGAGCTTCCAACAGCGTTTCCTGAACGATATCCGATGCGCTGACTCGCATCCGGATTCGTTCATCAATATGCCCGCGCGAGAGACTGTTCAGATAGCGAAAGTAATTCTTCAGCAACAGCCCCAAACTCTCCCGGTCGCCGGCGCGGGCCAGGTCGAGCAGTTCGATGGAGGGAGAAGGGGTATGTCCGCTTTCGCTCATACAGTGATCCAGAGTAGACATAATCGCGCTGGCAGAACTTGCCAGCCACGAAGAAAGTAAAAGGTGGAATACAATGGTGCCATTTTAATCAGTTTTTGCCGAACCCGATGTCTATCCCGTTCTGATGAACAGGGTTTTAAGCCGATTGCCTATTGGACTCCGGGCCGAATAATCCGCTCCGCGCAACGCGGTTTCTGAAAAAAAACACAAAAGATGGCCCTTAGTGACCATGTTCGCTAGGGCGTGGAGGCCTCTCAACAAGCGATCCCCCACCCAACATTCTCCCATCTGGCTTTTTGCCACCTAGCCATCCACCGTCTGGCGACGATCGCCACGTTTTCACCGTAGAACGGACATCCATGTCCATTCAGGCCGTACATGCTTGTTCGGATAATGGATCGATGCCCAAACTACCGGCGACGATGAATTTCAAAGAAGAACGCATTTTCTCGCTGATTACCTACGGCACGTATTTTAACGCGTCAAAGGCAAAGCTACGATGACACGCAGAAAATCGTCGCGAGTCTTTCCCAAAAATCAACTTTCGTGAGCCAAATGAAACGTGTCCTTTGCTTTGGCGAAATTATGTTTCGCCTGACACCGCATGCTGGCCAACAACAACTGGTCCGTGCTTCGACATGGGGCAGCGATTTCGCTGGAGCCGAATCCAACGTGGCAACCAATCTGGCATGGATCAACCGGGACAACCCGGATTTTGAAGCCCATTTCATCAGCAAGCTGCCTAAAAACTCACTCGGCGATGCGGCAATCGATTCCCTTCGACATCATGGAGTCCACACGGACCAAATGCTGCGCGGTGGCGATCGTATCGGCACTTATTTTATCGAGATGGGTTTTGGCATCCGCCCCTCCAAAGTACTCTACGACCGCAGCCATTCGGCCATCAGCACGGCATCTCCTGAAGAATTTGATTGGCCAAATTTACTCGACGGCTGTGACTGGTTGCATCTTGGCGGGATCACTCCGGCACTGTCTGAAAATTGTGCCACCATGACCATCAACGCCACGCGCGCCGCCAAATCGATGGGGATTACCGTCAGCTTCGACATGAATTTCCGACGGTCATTATGGGACGGGCACGAATCAGCCGCCGTAATTTTTGACTCGGTTCTTGAAAACACAGATGTACTGTTTGGCAATGCTGGCGTGCTGGCCGATGTCTATCAAATGTCTGGTGCCAATGGCCAGACATCGGCACAACAGACTCAGTCACTCATGAAAGAGGCTGCCCAACGCTGGAACGTAGGCATCGTCGCATTCACCCGGCGCAGCCACGATTCGGCCTCACGCAACGAACTGCAAGGTTTCGCATTATCCGGTAAAGACTCGACCGGCAGTCGCCCGTACACTGTCGATGTCAAAGACCGCCTGGGGACGGGAGATGCATTCGCGGCCGGGTTTATTCATGCCATGCTGAACGGGTGGGAACTACAACGCGCTGTTGAGTTTGCGACAGCGGCGTTTGCCATCAAGCACTCGATTTCCGGAGACCAGAATTCAGTTTCCGAAGCCGAGGTCCAGTCGATCGCAGCTGGACACACGCAGGGACACATTGTGCGGTAAACGAGAACCGCAACGTTTTTAAACGAGCGCCAAACAACCCGGGAAACTATCACCGCCATGCACGAAAAATTTCTCTCGCAAAAAGTCATTGTCATTATCCGCGTCAAACAGGCGACATCGGTGATGCCGATGATCGAAGCGCTGGTTGCCGGCGGGGTCGAGTGCCTAGAGGTCACCTCCAACACGCCCGGCTATCTGGATTCCATTGCTGCCGCCCGTCGCCGGTGGCCTGATCTCTTGGTCGGTGCCGGTACTGTCACTGATGTCGATATTGCCTCGGCCGCCATTGAACACGGGGCTCAATTTTTGGTCACGCCCAACACGCACCCACCTGTGATTGATGTCGCTCACGCGGCAGGCGTTCCCGTCGCAATGGGCGCGTTGACGCCCACCGAGGTTTGCATCGCCACTGCTGCGGGTGCCGATGTGATCAAATTGTTTCCCGCCGGGCAATTCGGACCAGGGTACATTAAAGCTGTTAAGGGTCCCCTGAACGATGTTAAACTATTCGCGGTCGGCGGCGTCTCTGCCGACAACGTGCAGCAGTGGGCAGACGCAGGTGCCGATGGTTTCGGCGTCGGCGGAAAACTGGTTGAAGAACATCAAATTATTAACGGCCATCCCGAAGCCATCACCCAAGCCGCCCAAACTTTACTCGCCGCAGTCACAGCCCTCGAATAAAGTAGTCCTTAAATAAAGTACGTCCATGTCAGAAATGATCGAACCAGCGGCATTGAAGCCGCCCACACGCAAGCGTTACTTTATTCTCGCGCTGATTTTTATTACGGTTATCATCAACTACCTTGACCGCACCAACATTTCGGTGGCGGCCGACGAAATCCAGGGCGACCTGAACCTGGATGACATCGCCATGGGACTGGTCTTTTCGGCATTTGGTTGGACGTACAGCCCGTGCCAGGTCCCCGGGGGAATTCTGGCGGACCTGTTCAAACCACGGAAACTTTACCCGATACTGCTAACTCTCTGGTCCTTCGTGACGCTGCTTCAGGCGGCCTGCACCAACACGATTGGTTTTGTGTTGTGCCGGTTGGGCATCGGCGCATTCGAAGCACCGTCCTATCCGATCAACAACCGCATCGTCACCAACTGGTTCCCCGAAAATGAACGGGCCTCAGCGATTGCAATCTACACTTCGGCACAGTTTCTTGGTCTGGCCGTGATGGCACCGCTGTTAACCTACGTGCAAATTGCAGTGGGTTGGCAGGCCCTGTTTGTCGGATCGGGCATTCTGGGTATCGCATGGGCGGTGATCTGGTACATGGGCTACCGCGACCCCGAAGACCACCAAACGATCAGCACCGAAGAACTTCAACTGATCAAGGACGGGGGAGGAATGGTCTCCGACGCAACCACCGCAGACCCCACGCAGCGCAACCAGTTTCAATGGCATGAGCTGTTTCAGGTACTGGGGTATCGGAAGCTGTGGGCGATCTACATTGGTCAGTTCTGTCTGGGGACGCTGTTCGTATTCTTCATGACATGGTTCATGCCGTTTTTGAAACAAACCGTCAAAAACCAAGCGGATATTGACCTAGAACAGTCGGCATGGCTGGCAGGACTGCCCTTTCTGGCAGCGTTTGTTGGCGTACTGTTATCCGGATGGAGTTCCGACTGGATGATTCGCCGGAAGTTCTCAACCGAGGTCGCCCGCAAAGCCCCCGTGATTGTTGGTATGCTGCTGATGATGTCGGTGATCGGCGTGAATTACACGCAAAGTCTGACCGCCATGATTCTGATTTTGTCGTTATCATTCTTCGGCAACGGTTTGGCGTCGATCAATTGGGTGTTCGTCTCGCTGATGGCACCGAAAAAACTGATTGGCCTCACCGGCGGAGTCTTCAATCTGTTCGGTGGACTGGCGGCAATCCTGACTCCGATTGTGATCGGGTACCTAAAGCACGAAAACGACTACAGCAATGCATTTGTCTACATCTGTTTTGTTGCCTTTGTGGGACTCTGCAGCTATCTATTTCTGCTGGGGAAGGTCGAACGCGTTGAGGGCTGAGACAACTTGAATTAACCAATGGACAGAACAAGAATCAATACCGATCATGAAAATCACCGACATTAAAGTCTATCCGGTCTGGCTGGGTCATCGAAACGTCTGTCTGACCAAGGTCGAAACCGACTCCGGCATTTACGGCTGGGGGGAATCGGGACTGTCCGGCCGTGAACTGGCGGTGGTCGGCGCGACGAAACACTTTCGCGCATTGCTGATCGGAAAAGACCCACGCAACATCGATTCCATCTGGCAGGAACTCTATCGCAGCCAATACTTCGAGGGGGGACGGGTCCTCACCGCAGCGATCAGCGCAATCGATATCGCACTGTACGACATCTTGGGAAAATCGCTGGGTGTCCCTGTGTGGCAGTTACTGGGCGGCAGACAGCGGGACCATATTGAATGCTTCATTACATCATCCGCACCGATGGGGCAGGCATTCGTTGACGATGCCAAAGCATTGGCCGACGAGGGCTGGAAAGTGATTCGGGCGACCACCGGCGTGCACGGCGAACCCGATATAACCACGCCCTACGATACGCGTAAATCCATCGCCGATGTCGCCGCGTCACTGGTGGAGGCGCGCACGGTTTTGGGCAATGAGATTGTGTTGGGCGTTGATTTTCATCATCGTTTGTCCGTCGCCGAAGCAGCCAGTTTTTGTCAGCGCATGCCGACAGGAACGATCGATTTTCTGGAAGAGCCCATTCGGGACGAAACTCCTGGTGCCTATCAAACGCTGCGTTCGATGGTGGATGTGCCGTTTGCCATCGGCGAAGAGTTTTCCAGCAAATGGCAATTCTTGCCCTACATTGAAAACGATATTACGAATTTTGCCCGAGTCGATATCTGCAACGTCGGTGGATTTACCGAGGCAAAAAAGGTGGCCGCAATGGCCGAATCGCACTACATTGACTTGATGCCACATGATCCTCTGGGACCAATCTGTACGGCGGCGACGATTCATCTGGCCGCATCGATCACGAATTTCAACTGGCTGGAAGTACCGCCTTACGGTGATGATAGCGACGATGGAGAATCTGAAACGCTCACGACCGAAGACATGTTCTTTACCGGTTGCTGCAAGCTGGATTCAACGATTTATCATATCCCTGAAACGCCCGGTCTGGGAATCGACGTTCTCGAAGAAGAACTGACGAAGAAAGAGTTTGCGTATTGGGAACCGCCGCGCCTGGCCAAACCCGATGGCTCGTACACGAACTGGTAACGAATCGTTTTCAATCCTCCGAAACGACAGGCGAGACTATCCCCGGTTGCATGTCATGCGATCAACGATTTCCTTCAACCGGTTGCGTTGAAATGCCCCGGGAAGTTTTCCCTTGAACTCAACCGAGGAATCCGTCTGGCTACTGGCGTTTCGCAAATCGTCTAAGCCGTTCAGTCGATTGCTCTTTGCAGGTTTGTCGAACGGCAGCAAAGCCGGTCGATTGTCCTTTGCGGGTTTACCCGTTTGCTCGTTAGTGTCAAAGACAATTGTAAAATTGGCCTGAAGGTCTTCTGCTTCAGGAATATTTGTTGCTTCACGGGAATCCTTCTTCTCAAGTTCACCGCGCGCGATATGTACATCGGCCGGCGCTTCGATGCCCAACCGAATGGTATTCCCTTTGATTTTAAGAACGCGAATCTTGATTTTTCCATCGATCATGATGTCCTGATCGACCTTCCTTGAAAGTACCAGCATCGTAATTCCTTTTTAACTGATTCCGTTTGCGCGTGGTGCTGAAGAAGGAAGTCAACCATTGACAACCTGACCACTCTTTCGTGATTTCAAAACCGGTTTGATTTTGATAATTCAAGATCAGCAACTAGGATGCCGAAACGCAGCCAAATCTTATTTTGTCAGGAATTTGATTAAAACCTAGCGGTTTTCGTAACAATAGATAAGCATGAGAAAGAAGTGTGCCAGCATTTCCAGTCTGCCAGCATCGAGTCAAAAGTACAATCTCCTGAAAAATATTCAGACTGACACACAATCACTCAAGTTGAGACACGCCCGTCTACCAGATTTGTCAGGCGAAAAGAGCCTTCGGCACATGCTTCTCACGGTTCGATGTGATGAAAGCCACGTCTGCCAGAAGTGCGCTGCCAGTCATTCACTTTTTAGGTTCAACGGGTAGTACTCTTTCGAACCATCTTCCTCTGTCCTGTCTTGAGGCGGTCCTCCCCATTCTTAGACAATTCAGCTCCCTTCTCCGTCGTCCCACAGCCGTTTGAGTAAGGAAAACCCGATTGATTTATTCGGAGCTAGCGGCCCCCCCACGCAAACCATTTACCCAACCGGTGTGGCTGCCATCTTGGTCAACCGGTATGGCTCACTCTTCGATAAATCAGATAGAACAAGTTATCCTAGGGCCATCTATCCCGTTAATCTTTTTCGCGGTTAGGAACAAAGCACGACCTCCTCGTGGTAACGTTCTCCTGCCAGTTCTGCCATGCAATCCAATGAACACAACTCTAATCGTCGTCCCCTACACCAATCCATATTCGAAGCACTTGAAGAACGGGTGTTGTTCGATGGGGTGCCCGATGCCCCGTTTATTGGTCCGGCCCCTGCTACGGAGCCTATGCCAGACCAAGCACCGACTGTCCAATTCCAGTCACTGGAACAGGCCGACCCTGCACCTCCCCGCGCATTAATCATTATCGATCCGGCTGTTCCAGACAGCTCCCAACTGCTCGCATCGATCCTTGATTCAGAAACCAACACGGCATTCGAAGTCCGGCTGCTGGATGGGCACTCTGACGGTGTCAGTGAAATCACGGGAGTCCTTGCTGACAACAAAAACCAATATGACGCGGTTCACATTATCTCGCACGGTGAAGCGGGCAAGATCGAACTGGGTAATACCACACTGTCCAACGACAATCTGCATCACTACATCGATGAACTGGTCAGTTGGTCCAATGCCCTGAGCGACAATGCGGACCTGCTGTTCTACGGCTGTAACCTTGCCGGTGACGCAGACGGTGAAATGTTCCTCGAATCCATGCGGGCTGTCACGGGAGCGGATGTGGCCGCATCCGATGACCTGACCGGTTCTGCCAGCGCTGACGGTGACTGGGAACTCGAATTTGCACTGGGCAACATCCAGACCGCCGCCCTTTCCGCAACCAACTGGCAAGGGACCCTGGCCATTGAAGCCATTGACGGTGCCGTCTCCATCGTGGACGCCGAAGGTTCGACCGCCGGCACCGTGACACTGACCAATAACTCCCTTCCTGAAACCGTCACCATCATCGGCACTCCCCAGCGCGTCGGCCAAATGCTCGAGCGCGTGTGGCAGTTCTCCGAAACGGCTGACACCGGCCGCGCGACGTATGTTTTTGATGTCAGTAGCGTCGCCGGAATCAACGCTACTATCGCAGCACAATTCGGCCTGATCATCTCCGATCAAGCCGATTTGTCCGGGACCAACACGACAACACTGGTCGCCAGTGGCTACGATGCGGTTAACCAGTTGGTGTACTTCCATCAGGTCGATCTCGTCAGTGGCGATTACTTCGGGTTGGCCACCGAAGTCGTGCAAGACAACTTCGAGATTGCGCCTGTTGCCAGCGGTGCCGAAGACAGCGCAATCGATTTGGGACTGACGCTACGGCCAGCGCTGACCGATGGCGGGCAACTGCGTGACATCATTGGCACCGACACGGGCTACCGCAGCAGTACCGCCGGCGCAGCATCGACTGATTTCCTGATTCCCGCCGGAACCACTGGCATCAAAATCACCGGATATTCAACGCGCGACATCAACACGGGTAACACGAACAATGATGCGACCAATGACGACTACCAATTTCTCAACGCCAGTATCGATCTGGATACCGAACAATCCAATGGCTTCATCGGCCACATCATCGACCAAGGCCCCTCGCGCAGCGACCAGTTCGGCTGGAGCGGTGCTCCATTGGGTACAGGGGTTCTTTCCGGCGGCGCGACGGTCACCGGCGACGCTAATGACAACATCAATCCTGTTTTCACGATTGTCGATGGCGTTCTACAGATCGTTGAAAACCATCCACTACAGACGGCATATCATGTTGAGTTTCTGACCAACGCCACGTCCAGCAGCGACTTTATTCAAACCGCCTCTGCCGTCCGCGAGGACGGTGACCAAACTGACGTTTCTCTGACCGTTCCCGCAAACGCTGACTACCTGATCATTAGCATCGCCGACGCCGCCACCTCCAGCAATTCAGCAGTCGAATACAAAGGCAACAGCCGGATCTATGTCGATCTGAACACACTGACCGCATCCGGTGTTGTCGCGGCGCAGCGCGGTGAAACGGACAATCGGGTGTTGACTTACGCATTTGAAGACTACGACATTTCCTCCAACGGAACCGGGACGATCCTCAACGGAGCCACCAGCATCGTCGGTGATACGCAACAATCCGCTGGCCTGAACAACGACAATCAGATCTACATCGACAGCACCGGCAACCTGATCATCAACCGCGATAATTCGTTCGCGTCCGGCTTCAACAGTTTGGTAACCGTTGAGTATTACGATCGCAAGGATGTCGGATCATCAGCGGCAGCACTTGGACAAGCCACCGCTTACGGCACGTGGAATTCTGACCCGTCAGACCCCATTTCTACGCTTGATTTTGACATCCCTGAAAATGCCACACTGGGCATTCTGAATTTGTCGATGAACGGGACGCGCACCAGCGACACCAACGAGAACATGGGCGCGGGGTTTGCGGTCATCGATCTGGTCAACGGCACCAGCAGCGGTACCATCTACATGGTGCGGGCCAGCAACATTGTCGATCTGGTGGCATGGGATCAAACCGGTTTTGGTACCGAGTTTTTCGATGACCCAAACTCAATCAGCAACCACACAACGATCAATCAGTTTAACGACAAATTCGCAGGCAATGCCCGGTTTAATCTTGTCAACGGTGGCGACACATTGCAGTTGGCCACCAACAGCCCGGACGGCACCCAGACGTTTCGGGACTACCTGGCTGGTGGTCAAATCGAATGGTATGGATCGCGACCGCTGGAGGTTGCCGGCTTTCTAACCGGTGGAACGTTTAACCAGGGCAGCCTCAATCCGAACACCGGCAACTGGGAGCTAACGATCGCCCAAGCCCAATCCGGCCTGTCTTTTCTCCCGGACACACACGTTTCGAGCATGTCGCCGTTTCCAGTTTCCATCACGATCGGCAACGAAACAGAAACCATCTCCGTGCGTGTCGAAGCGGTTATCGACCCGATCTCCTTCACGACAGTCGATGCTTGCGGCGACGAGGACACCGACATCTCAATCAGTGCCAACGTGGCTCCGGTTTTCGTCGATGCTGACGGAAGTGAATCTGTCACGTCTCTGGTCCTGTCCGAAATTCCCGTCGGCCACACAATCAGCGATGGCACCAACAATTTTACCGCGACGACCTCCAGTCAATCTGCCGACATCACCGCATGGGACCAATCCTTGTTGACCTACCGGGCACCACCAAATGAAAGCGGGACCTTTACGCTAAAGCTGGATGTAGACTGGCAGGATGTCGGCGGTGGCGTCACCGACACCGATTCCATCTCAACAAATTTTGACATCGTCGTTAAATCCATCAACGACAATCCCGTCGCCGTTGACAACAACTACACCGTCTTGGGCAACACCACCCTGACCGTTTCGTCATCCAGTGGTCTGTTGAACAACGACAGCGATGCCGACCTAGACAGCCTGACGGTCAACACAACCCCCGTTTCCGGGCCATCCAATGGAATGGTCACACTCGGCAGCGACGGTTCATTTGTCTATACGCCGACAGGAGGATTCTCCGGCCCTGATTCGTTCGTTTATCAGATCACCGACAACAATGGCGGATTTGATACGGCCACGGCATTCATTGACGTCTCTGATCCTGTTACCGGTCCGCTGATGGCCAACCCGGACACGGTGATGACCAACGAGGAAGTTTCGATCAACATCGCAGTCATGGGCAACGATAACCTGCCGACGACCGGCGCATTCAACATTCAATCCACCACCCCGCCGACCAACGGTTCAATTTTGGTTCTGCCCAACGGAACGATCGACTACACCCCCGACGCCGATTTCTTTGGTACTGACACCTTCACCTATACGCTGGCCGACGCCAGCGGCAGAACCAGCACTGCCACCGTGACTGTTGATGTGGCCAACGTGCAGGATCCTCCCACCGCCAACGCCGACAGTGGCTCGACCGCTGAAGACGTCACTCTGCCCAACATCAATATCCTTGGCAATGACAGCGACCCGGACAACGATGCACTGACGGTCACAATGGCCACTGCTGCCAACGGGATGGTGACGATCAACGGCGACGGCACGATTGACTACACACCCAACGCCAATTTCTTTGGCAGCGACACGATCAACTACACGATCAGCGACAACAATGGTGGGTTCGCGTCCAGCACCGTGCTGATTAACGTTTCCCCGGATCCCGACCCGCCAACCTCCAGTGACCAAACAGTAACTGTCGACGAAGACGATGTCTATTTGTTTGCGGGTAGCGATTTTGCCTTTGCCGATGCGGACGCGAGCGACTCTCTGGTTACCGTGCGCATTGACACCTTGCCCGCCGACGGGCAGCTGTTGTTTGATGGTGTCGCCGTGGTGCCCGGGCAAATCGTATCCCTGTCCGCAATCAACGCGGCGCGTCTGACTTTCGCACCGGCCGCCAATGGCTTTGGCAGCGCTTACACGACATTTACTTTTTCGGTCAGTGATGGAGCCCTGTTTCAGACTATGCCCAACACGATCACGGTCGATGTCATTCCACTACCAGACGCACCGCTGGTCTTTGACGACACGCTTACGGTCGCCGAAGAATCAACAGGCACTCCGATCAACATCACGCCGCCAACCGATCCTGACCTAGATACATTAACCGCAACCATCACCGGCCTGCCGACACTGGGCAACGTCTTTTTGGCCGATGGCACCACGCGCGTGAGCAACGGAGATGTGCTGACCATCGCGCAGTTGACCACATTGGTCTTCGACGGACCGATCGACTATTCCACCGGCAGCATTCCGGGCGACCTGACCTACGATGTGTTCGACGGCATCACCACCGTCAGTGGTTCCGTCGCCATCACCATCACACCTGTCAATGATCCACCCGAAATTTGCCTGGAAGGCCACGTCACCACCGGTAACACTTTCATCGACGACCGCAGCGGATTCAACATCGCGCTGAACAACAACCCGGCCTCAACAGTAATCGATGATGGAGGCGCATTTGCAGCTGATCCGACCACGGGCACCGCAGCATCCATCACGCGCAGCGGAACTGTCGCAGGTCAGCCATTCTCCTACACCGTTTACGATGTTGATTTCAGCAACACACCGACCGGAACGATCACCCCGGGGGTCGTGGGGGGCGACATCAATGATCTGGACAATCTGGTCATCGAATCACCGGTCTCTCAGGGTGCAGCGACCGGCAGCGGTTCATGGGGCGTTGATTCGGCTACAGGACAAACATCAACCCGCAACGCGCTGTTGTTTGACTTCACCAACACAGGCGGTAACAACGGCATCGGTCACTTTGGAGCAGAATTCCACGACACTGAAGGTGACCCGGCTTTCACCGCCGTACAATTCCGCGTCTACAAAGCGGGTGTGCTGATCGATTCTGGCACCATCGACTGGGGCACCGGAAATAATGGCAACAACGAATCACATTTCTTTGGCTACGTCGCCACCTCAGCCGCGATGTCGTTTGATCAAATCGCTATCCTCGTCGGCGACCAAAATGCTGGCGGTGGTCTGGGAGAAAGATTGGCCGCCGACCGGTTTACCTTCGGTGCCGCGTCTGCCGAACCCATCTGCCAGGCGGACCATATCGATACTTTCATCGAGGGCGGATCACCGGTGTCACTCATTGGCCCAACCTCCAGTATCATTGACGTCGATGATACCAGTTTCCCAACCTTCGCCATCGATGTCGGCCTCGCCACCATTGCCGACACGAATCAAGAGCACCTGACGATTAACGGAACAGACTTTCCACTGGACGCCGTCAATGATTCGATCACCACCGTGACCGTTGGCGGTATCGATTACTCTGTCTCCTGGACAGCCGCCGCAACGACTCTGAACTTTGTGCGCGACGACGCGACAGAAATGTCCGGTCCCGAGATTACGGCAGTGTTGGCAGCGATCAACTATCGCAACGATGCAGTACTGCCAACCGAATCCGATCGCACATTTGATGTGACCATTGACGATGGTGACGATGTCAGCAATATTGCTACCAGCACCATTACTGTCGTACGTTCCGTAGAATCCGTTTTGTGGACGGTGACAGGTGACGCTTCTGTCATTGACGGCAACCATGCTGCGTACAACCTGTCGCTGTCCGCCCCGATGCGTGCCGGAGAAACGGCCTCGGTCGATCTGGCTTTGGCCAACATCGATACCACCAACGCCGACACCGGAACACTCAATGCCGCCATCACGACCGCTGTTGCCGCCTATTCCGGCCCGGGGGCAGTCACCTGGAATGGCACCACGCTGACCTTCACCAGCGCTGGCAATGGCCCAATGAGCAGCCTGACCATCAACCTGCCAACTTCCCCCGACGGCATCTACGAAGGTAACGAAGACTATTCAATCAACCTTTCCAATCCCGCCACCACGACCGGACAAGACGTTTCACTGGGCGCTTTCAGCACCGTCCAAACGACGATCATCGACAATGATCCAGCACCAACGGTCTTGATCAGTGACGGTTCGGCCGACGAAGGTGATGCCGTTGAGTTCACCATTTCAACCGACATTGGCTCGACAGAAGACATCACACTTGACCTGTCCGTCACCAGCGGTTCTGCCATCGCGGGTGTCGATTTCCAGACTACCAACTTTGAATTCTTCGACGGGTCTGTTTGGCAACCGGCCGCCAACGGTTCGCAGGTCACCTTGCCCGCCGGGACGATGTCGTTACTGGTGCGCGTCGATTCGATTCAGGATGGTGCGGTTGAACCGGACGAGACCTTCGGCATTTCCGCAACCGTTCTGTCCGGTACGGTCACGGCCTCGAGCGACACCGGGGTTGGCACCATCGTCAACGACGACTTGGCGCTATTGAATATCGGTGATGTGACAATCGACGAAGACAACGGCTTTTTGACATTTACTATTGCGCTGGATCAACCGCCAACATCCACCATTAGCGTCAACTACGCAACGGGGACCACAGGAACCGCCACCGCCGGGACTGATTTTACTGCCACCTCGGGCACGCTTACCTTTAACCCCGGCCAACAAACCCAAACCATTGTGGTTGCGGTCGCCAACGATGACCTGTACGAGCAATCCGAGACGGTTGTTGTCAATCTGTTGATGGCTTCGGGAGGCACAATTGTTGATGGTGAAGGCATTGGTACAATCATCGACGACGGCAGCGGCCCCAACGGTACAGACGATGACCGCCCTGTCATCTCGATCAGCAATCCCAGCGTGACCGAAGGCGATGATACGCACGCTGTATTTACACTTTCGCTTTCCAATCCTAGCGTTGAAGACATCGATCTGTCATTGGCACTGGTCGAGGGATCCGCCAGCAACGGCACCGACTTTGGCCCGGGACTGGAGTACTTTGACGGAACAATGTGGCAGCCAGTAGCTGCAAGTGTAACGATTGCTGCTGGAGAAACCTCAGTGCAAATCCGTACGCCGATTCTTGACGATGCGATTATCGATGGCGGCGAAACCTTTTCTTTGATCGCCACGCAAGTTGCCGGTACAACGTTGAACTCCAGTGCGACCGGTACTGGCACAATTGCGGACGATCCCGTGCCAGATCCTACCACCGTCGGGTTAATCGGCCCGCCCAATGTCACCGAAGGCAACATGGCCACATACACGGTGACTCTCGACAACACACCGTTGACCGACGTGACCGTAACATTCACCTATGCGGGCATCGCCGCCGGTGGAACCGACTATTCTGGCGTGGCTTCCGTGACCATTCCCGGTGGCAATACGATGGCGACGTTTGATGTCGCCACGATTGACGACTCGCTGGGCGAGCCACTGGAAAATGTGATAGTGAGCATTGATACCATCACTGGCGGTTCCTTGGAGGGGCTGCAAATCTCACCGACCGCCAATTCAGTCACCACAAACATCGTCGACGATGACGTGCCTGTCATCGCGGTCAATGACGTCATCGTCACCGAAGACCTAGATCCGTACGCCGAATTTACGGTCGAACTTTCCAATCCAACCTTTGAAACGATTCTGTTCGACCTCACTGCCACCTCTGGAACGGCCACCGGTGGCGGCGTCGATTTCGGAGTTCTTGGCGTGGATGATCTGGAAGTCTTTGACGGAACGACATGGACGCCCGCAGCTTCTGCATCGATCGCTGCCGGGACAACTTCAGCCAGATTCAGAATCCTGATTCTTGATGACGCGTTTGCCGAAATCATGGAATCGTTTACTGTCACTGCGACAACGATCGCTGGTACGACATCCAACCCGGCGGACTCAGGCACCGGCACGATCTTGGATGAACCCACCGCCTTGGACACAGTGCTGGTTTCCATCGCGGGACCACCTTCAGTCCTTGAAGGCGACACTACGACTCCTTACACATTGTCGCTAACGGAGATTGCGGCTGAAGATGTCTCCATCACACTGTCGTACTCTGGAACCGCCTTCGATGGTTCGGATTTTAGTGGCGTGGCGGTCGTCTCGATTCCAACAGGTTCAAATTCAGCCATTTTCATGTTGCCTACACTGGACGACACTCTTTATGAGGCAAACGAGTCCATTATCGTGACGATCGACAGTGTGACAGGAGGAGGATTTGAAGGCATCGCTGTCGATATGGCATCTGCTCAAGTCACGACGCTAATCACGGACACCGCTGATATCCCTACGGTCTCGATCAACGATGTCGCAGCGGTTGAAGGGACCGACGACTGGGCGGTTTACACGATCGAACTTTCCAATCTATCAGTCGAAGATATCAGTGTCAGCCTGTCGCTGGCCGATGGAACAGCGCTTTCAACAGGCACCGACTTCGGCAGCGCCGGAGTTGGCAACCTGCAAGTCTTCAACGGCACGACCTGGGTAGATGCTGCGACCGCGACTATCGCCGGCGGTGAATATTCAGTACAAGTGCGAGTTCCAATTATCGACGACTCAATTGATGAACCGGACGAAAACTATACTTTGACCGTTGATGTCATCGCCGGCACAACGGCCAACATTCAGCTTGTTGGAACGGGCACGATCATTGATGACGATGCCGCTCCCCACATTACGATCGCCGATGCGATAGCTGACGAAGGTGACCCGTTGGTGTTTGCTGTGACACTGTCCAACCCGTCCTCAACCGACATCGTGTTGGACTTTCTTGCCACCGGCGGCACCGCCAGCACAACCACCGACTATAACGCGGCAACGCTTGACTACTCGTCCGATGGAGGCGCGACTTGGACGCCCGCGACCGGCGGTACAGAAGTCACTTTTGCTGCGGAATCGACCAGCCTGCTGGTACGTGTCGCCACCACTGAAGACATCACATTGGAGCCTACTGAAACGATGCAATTGTCGATTGCGTCAGTGGTCGCGGGATTGACCGGTGATACAACTGACACAGCCGTCGGCACCATCTTCGATGACGACACAGCACTCGTTTCCATCACCGCCAATGATGCGAACAGCAGCGAAACGGCAGACAATGGGCAATTTACCGTAACGTTGTCCAACCCATCAAGTACACCAACCACCGTCGTCTATTCGGTTGGTGGAACCGCTGACGGCGGGATCGATTTTGCCCCAATCACCGGCACAATTACGTTTGCTGCAGGCCAGACTGCGGCCACCATCGATCTGATTCCGGTCGACGACGCGGTTGTCGAAGGTATTGAAAATGTGACGTTGACGCTGACGTCGATTGTGTCTGGCGATCCTGACATTAACATTGATGCCGGTGCTGGTTCTGCGACGGCGGTACTTAATGACAACGACAGTGCGACATGGCGGTTGGCGGGCACCGGCACCGTCAACGAGGGCGGCGTCACGACTTGGAATCTGAGTCTTGATGGCACTCTCCAGTCCGGTCAATCGGTGACCGTCGAACTTGATATCGCCGACGTGACGACGCAGCCTGACGACTATGCCGATTTCAGCATCGCGGTCGGTGCGGCTGTTTCTGGCTACGTAGGGCCCGGTGGTTTGGCTTGGGATGGTACGGCACTCACTTTCACCAGTGATGGCACCGGAGCGATGACGACACTGCCGATCGAGCTGCTGGCGATCAATGATGCGGTGGTGGAAGGAGCCGAATCCCTGACCATTTCAATTTCGAATGAAGGTAGCCTGACAGGAGCCACGGTTGGCATCGACGCGCTGGACAATGCCATCACTACCATCATTCAGGACACCAGTAATGCGGCGGGGACAGAACTGGACACCGCCAACTGGTCGATCACCGGTGCCGCAACGGTCAACGAATCGCAAACGATCGACTACACCGTGACGCTCGACACGCCACTGCAATCAGGCGAAACGGCGACCGTTGATATTTCCTTCGTCGATATCGATACCGCCGCAGGCGACGTGACCGATCTGTCCAGCGCCGTTACCGCAGCGATCGCAAATTATGTCACCGCAGCGCTGCCGGGAACCTTGGCATGGGACGGCACGACATTGACCTTCACCAGCAGCGGCGCTCCGATGGGAGATTTGACGATCCAGCTGACCCCACCAGACGACAGTTTGCAGGAAAGCGCAGAAGACTATCAACTACAGATCACAAATCCGACCAGTACCACCGGCTCAATGATTGCGATCGATTCCGCCAATGATCAAGTCACAACGACGATTCAGCCAGCGGTAGATCAATCTTTCTGGACCATTGTTGGCGATGTGTCGGGCGATGAAGGGGCGGTGGTCCGGTACACCATTGCACTTTCCGGTTTGTTTGGAGCCGGCACGTCGGCAGCCATCGATCTGGGGCAACTCGACAACAGCACCAATGCGAGTGACTACACCGATTTCACCGCCGCCATATCGACCGCTATCGGCAGTCGTACCGATGTGACGTTTGATGGCACAACGTTGACGTGGAATGCGACGGCCGACGGGGAATCCATGGCGGATTTGATAATCGATCTGGGCATCACCGATGATAGCCTGATCGAAGGCGCTGAAACGTATACGATCAGACTGGTTAATCCAACCAGCGTCAGCGGCATCGCGGTTGCAACTTCCCCAGCCAGCGATTCGGTCACAACAATTATCAACGATACAGTTGGTGTGGGAGGAGCGGCGGATGCAGGAACATGGTCAATCACCGGGCCTGCCGCATCCAGTGAGGGGGCAACCGCGCAATACACGATCGCGCTCTCCGGAGTTTTCGGTTCCGGAGAAGCTACCTCGGTTGTCGTTGATTTGACAGACGTTTCAACCAACGCCAACGATCACGCAGCATTCGTTGCGGCAGTCGCTACGGCGGCGGCAACCAATCCTGATGTGACATTTGATGCCGGCACCATGACATTAACGTACACTGCATCGGCCGACGGAGATTCCATGGCGGACATGGTGGTTGATCTGGGTATCAACTCCGATGCCATTGTCGAAGGCCCCGAAAGTTTCGAAATCGGATTGGTATCGGAGAGCAGTACGACGGGGGCTGCAACCCTCATTGACGCGGCCAACAATAAGGTGACCACCCTGGTCAATGATTTAACGGCCCCCGCATCGTGGAATATCAGCGGCCCGGCATTTGCTGATGAAGGTGACACCGCGCAGTTTCTGATCGGGCTCGACGGACAAATGGGGTTGGGTGAATCAGTTACGGTGACGATTGGTTTGGCTGACCTGACGACATCGTCCAGTGACCGGGCGAATTTGAGTGCTGCGATTGCTGTTGCGGTGGCTGGCAACGCCGACCTTACATGGGACGGGCTGATGGATACGCTGACGTTTACGGCATCAACCGAAGGTGCAACGCTGGCTCCGATTGTGGTCAACCTGGCCATCACCGACGACGTATTCGTCGAAGGGCCAGAGCAGTTCTCCATTGGTTTGACAGGCCCCACTTCATCGACCGGCAGCACAGTCATCGTCGCGCCCACCGCAGCGAGCGTCACCACTCAGATCAACGACACGATTGGCCCGGGCGGTGCGTCTGACGGCACGATCGAGTGGTCGATTTCTGGCGACCAGTCTGTCGCCGAAGGAGCCGATGCAATTTATACCATCGCGTTATCCGAGTCGTTCGGTGCGGGACAAGTAGTCTCGGTTGACGTGGCGATCTCTGACATCGACACCAATTCATCCGATTACGGCGCGCTGCTAACGGCTGTCAGTGATGCAGTGGCGGCCTATGCGGGACTAGGGACCGTTGCGTTTGACGGCACAACGATTACTTACATGTCGACCAATGACGGTGACTCGATGTCTGATATCGTGTTCCAATTACCTACGGTCGATGATTCTTCAGTCGAAGGAAGTGAGGAGTACAGCATCGACCTGAGCAACGCCAGTTCATCGACAGGACTGGTTCCCGCTCTCAGCCAGTCAGCAGATTCAATTCAAACGAATATCATCGACAACGATCCGGCAAATTGGACGATCACCGGAGCTGCGGCAGCGACGGAGGGATCCAGCGCGGCGTATACGGTCGCGCTGACAGGCGTCTTACAATCCGGAGAAACGGCTGCCGTAAAACTTGAGCTAAGTGACGCAACGACCGATGCGTCAGACCGCACCA
Source organism: uncultured Pirellulaceae bacterium (assembly GCA_937967505.1). Classification (GTDB taxonomy): domain Bacteria; phylum Planctomycetota; class Planctomycetia; order Pirellulales; family Pirellulaceae; genus Mariniblastus. The sequence continues at coordinate 42,727 of CALCJM010000044.1, forward strand.
GTTTTGTGGCCGCTGTAAATTCAGCAGTGTCCACGCGCCCTGATCTCGCATTCGACGGGACGACACTGACCTACACCGGCGATGGGACCCCGATGGCCAATTTGGTGATCAACGTCCTCGCCAATGACGACTCATTGATCGAGGGACCGGAAAGCTATGCGCTGACGATTAGTGCCCCCGCTTCCACCACCGGCAGCACTATTGGCCTCGGCGGATCGACATCTGTCATCACAACGATCACCGACAACGACACTGCCATCTGGAGCCTCACCGGGGATGCAACGGTCGGTGAAGGCGCGGTTGCCGAGTACACCGTTGCGCTGACTGGAACATTGCAAACTGGTGAAACAGCCACCGTCAATGTAACTTTGACCAACTCGCAAACGAACTCAACTGACTACGCCAACTTCGTTGCCGCAGTAAACGCTGCCGTTTCATCACGGCCCGATTTGACCTTTGACGGAACCACACTAACTTATACCAGCGATGGTAACCCAATGGCGGATCTCGTCATCAATCTGGTTGCCATCGACGACGCATTAACCGAAGGTGTAGAAGCCTACACCGTCACAATCAGTTCACCTGCTTCCACCACCGGCAGCGACATCGTGCTGGGAGGAACAACTTCCGTCACCACAACCATCACCGACAACGACACTGCAACATGGAGTATCGCTGGTGATGCAACCGCCGACGAAGGAGCAACAGCACAGTACACCATTGCACTGGCCGGAACGCTGCAAACTGGCGAAATAGCCACCGTCGATTTGGCATTGACCAACATCGACACCAATTCAACTGACTACGCTGCTTTTGTTGCCGCCGTAAACGCTGCCATTTCATTACGACCTGACCTGGCCTTCGACGGCACCACACTAACTTACACCGGCGATGGCAATCCAATGACGGATCTCACCATCAATTTGGTTGCCATCGACGACGCATTAACCGAAAGTGTAGAAGGCTACACCGTCTCGATCAGTTCGCCTACCTCCACCACCGGAAGTAACACTGCATTAGGAGGAGCAACTTCCGTCACTACAACTATCACCGACAACGACACTGCAACTTGGAGCATCTCTGGTGATGCAACTGTCGGTGAAGGAGCAACAGCACAATATACCGTCGCGCTGGCGGGAACACTGCAAGCCGATGAAACAGCCACCGTTAATCTAACTCTCGCAGACATCGACACTAACTCAACCGACTACGCTGCCTTCGTTGATGCCGTAAACACTGTCATTTCATCACGACCTGACCTAGCCTTCGACGGCACCATACTAACTTACACCGGTGACGGCAACTTAATGGCGGACCTCGTCATCGACCTTGTAGCTATCGACGACGCATTGACCGAAGGCGCAGAAGGCTACTCCATCACGATCAGTTCACCTGCCTCTACAACCGGCAGCGACATCGCGCTGGGAGGAACAACTTCCGTCACTACAACCATCACCGACAACGACACTGCAACATGGAGTATCTCTGGCGATGCAACCATCGACGAAGGAGCAACAGCACAGTACACCATTGCACTGGCAGGAACACTGCAAGCCAACGAAACAGCCACCGTCGATTTGGCATTGACCGATATCGACACCAGTTCAACTGACTACGCTGCTTTCGTTGCTGCGATAAACACTGCAATCTCATCACGACCTGACCTAGCCTTCGACGGCACCACGTTAACCTACACCGGCGATGGCAACCCAATGACAGACCTAGTCATTGACCTCGCCGCCATCAACGACGCATTGACCGAAGGCGCAGAAGACTACTCCATCACGATCAGTTCACCTGCCTCTACAACCGGCAGCGACATCGCGCTGGGAGGAACAACTTCCGTCACTACAACTATCACCGACAACGATACTGCCACATGGAGTATCGCTGGCGATGCAACCGTCGACGAAGGAGCAACAGCACAGTACACCATTTCACTGGCAGGAACGCTGCAAGCTGATGAAACAGCCACCGTTAACCTAACTCTCGCAGACATCGACACTAACTCAACTGACTACGCTGCTTTCGTTGCCGCCATAAACACTGCCATTTTATCACGACCTGACCTAGCCTTTGACGGCACCACGTTAACCTACACCGGTGATGGCAACCCAATGACAGACCTAGTCATTGACCTCGCCGCCATCGACGACGCATTGACCGAAGGCGCAGAAGACTACTCCATCACGATCAGTTCACCTGCTTCCACCACCGGCAGTGACATCGCGTTGGGAGGAACAACTTCCGTCACTACAACTATCACCGACAACGATACTGCCACATGGAGTATCGCTGGCGATGCAACCGTCGACGAAGGAGCAACAGCACAGTACACCATTTCACTGGCAGAAACGCTGCAAGCTGATGAAACAGCCACCGTTAATCTAACTCTCGCAGACATCGACACGAACCCAACTGACTACGCCAACTTCGTTGCTGCGATAAACACCGCAATTTCATCACGACCTGACCTAGCTTTTGACGGCACCACGTTAACCTACACCGGCGATGGCAACCCAATGACAGACCTAGTCATTGACCTCGCCGCCACCGACGACACATTAACAGAAGGCGTAGAAGACTACACCGTCTCGATTAGTTCACCTGCTTCCACCACTGGCGGTGACATTGCGCTCGGTGGAACAACTTCCATCACAACAACTATCACTGACAACGACACTACCACATGGAGTATCACCGGCGATGCAACCATCGACGAAGGAGCAACAGCGCAGTACACCATTGCACTGGCAGGAACGCTGCAAGCCAACGAGACAGCCACCGTCGATTTGGCATTGACCGACATCGGCACAAACTCAACCGACTACGCTGCTTTCATTGCCGCCGTAAACACTGCCATTTCATCACGACCTGACCTGATTTTCGACGGCACCACACTAACTTACACCGGTGATGGCAACCCAATGGCGGATCTGGTCATCAACCTCGCAGCCATCGACGACACGTTAACCGAAGGCGTAGAAGACTACAGCGTCTCGATCAGTTCACCTGCTTCCACCACCGGCAGTGACACTGCATTGGGAGGAGCAACTTCCGTCACTACAACCATCACCGACAATGACACTGCAACATGGAGTATCACCGGAGATGCAGCCGTCGACGAAGGAGCAACAGCACAGTACACCATTGCACTGGCAGGAACGCTGCAGACTGGCGAGACAGCCACCGTCGATGTGGTATTGACCAACATCGACACCAACCCAACTGACTACGCCAACCTCATTGCTGCGATAAACACCGCAATTTCATCACGACCTGACCTAGCTTTCGACGGCACCACACTAACCTACACGGGCGATGGCAACCCGATGACAGACCTAGTCATTGACCTCGCAGCCACCGATGACGCATTGACCGAAGGCGTAGAAAACTACACCGTCTCGATCAGTTCACCTGCTTCCGCCACTGGAAGTGATATCGCGCTGGGAGGAACAACTTCCGTCACTACAACCATCTCCGACAACGACACTGCCACATGGAGTATCGCTGGCGATGCAACCGTCGGTGAAGGAGCAACAGCACAGTACACCATTGCACTGGCAGGAACGCTGCAGACTGGCGAGACAGCCACCGTCGATGTGGCATTGACCAACATCGACACAAACTCAACTGACTACGCCAACTTCGTTGCTGCGATAAACACTGCAATCTCATCACGGCCTGACCTAGCTTTCGACGGCACCACGTTAACCTACACCGGCGATGGCAACCCAATGGTGGATCTCGTCATCAATCTCGCAGCCATCGATGACGCATTGACCGAAGGTGTAGAAGACTACAGTGTCTCGATCAATTCACCTGCTTCCACCACCGGCAGCGACATCGCGTTGGGAGGAACAACTTCCGTCACTACAACTATCACCGATAGCGACACTGCAACATGGAGTATCACCGGAGATGCAGCCGTCGACGAAGGAGCAACAGCGCAGTACACCATCGCACTGGCAGGAACGCTACAAACTGGTGAAACAGCCACCGTTGAATTTGGTTTGTCCGGGATTGACACGACTTCTGTAGACCACGCGATTCTTGCGAACGCCATCAACTCAGCAATCGCCACTCGACCCGATCTGACTTTTGATGGCACCACGTTGACGTACACCGGTGACGGAAATTCAATGGCAAGCCTCACTATTGGTCTCGTCACCATTGATGACGCACTGGTCGAAGGCCCCGAAGCGTATTCAGTCGCCATCTCGAATCCGGCATCGACCACTGGAAGTGCCAATATTCTCGATGCAGTGCCCTCTGTAACGACGACAATCGCCGACAACGACGCGGCCGCCTGGAGCATCGCGGGCGATGCCGCGGTCGGTGAAGGTGCGGTAGCGCAGTACACTCTCGCGCTATCGGGCGTCTTGCAATCTGGTGAAACGGCAACCGTCGAACTTGCCATATCCAACATTTCCACGACTTCCACAGACTACGCCAGTTTTGACGCTGCCATGACCGCTGCGGCCACCGCCTACACCGGTCCTGGGAGCGTTAACTGGAATGGCAATGCGCTCGAATTCACCAGCGCTGGCTCAGGCACGATGTCGCCACTGCTGATCTCCTTAAGCACGGTTGATGACTCCTTCGGCGAAGGCAACGAAGATTTCAGAATCGCAATCGCGAACCCCAATAGCGCGACCGGTGCGGAGGTTACACTCGACACTGCCAATATCGCGACAATCACCACGATCGACGATACAATTGGGGCGAACCCGGACGCCGTCACCTGGCGCATCTCCGGCAGCCCAGCTGTCGATGAAGGCGGCACGGCCCAATACACCATTACACTATCGAACACGCTGGGGGCAGGGGAAAATGCCGGCGTCGATCTGTCCATCGACAACGTAAATACCAACAGCGCTGACTACGGAGCCTTCAGCGCTGCGGTCGCCGCCGCAGTGGCTCAGTACAACACCAGCCCATCCCCCGGAACCGTCACATGGGATGGAGCCACATTGGTCTTCACCTCAGCAACAGACAGCGACACACTGATTGGCCTGCAAATCAATCTGCCGGCAGTTGACGATGCCCTTCTGGAGGGACCCGAGACGTTTGATATCACGCTGACCAATGCAGGTTCCTCATCTGGTGTCGCCACTGACATTGATGCGCTACAGAACTCCGTCTTCACAACCATCATCGACAACGATTCGTCCCAGTGGTCGATCACAGGCGAGGCGGAAAAAGGAGAGGGCAGACTGGTGTCCTACACGGTCTCTCTGGCCGGCACATTCCAGGCTGGCGAGACTGTCTCCGTTGGCATCAGCCTCACCGATCTCGAAACCCTGCCTGCCGATCACGGTGACCTAGCCGCTGCAATCGCAGCAGCCAGCACTTCCAATCCTGACTTGAACTTCGATCCAGTAACCAACACGCTGACCTACACGGCACCGACGGACGGGGCCGCGATGGACGACCTCAATTTCTTTCTGTCACTGTCTGCTGACGGCGTCCTCGAAGGTCCCGAACGCTACCGAATAGACCTGTTCAATCCTGCCAGTCCAACGGGAGCTGCAACCTCTGTGGACGCGACTCTCTCCACCATCACGACCACCATCAACGGAGCGCTGTTTGCGGTCAACGACATTGCCACCACCGGCCGCGCGGTTCCTGTAACCGGCAACCTATTGGCCAACGACCGCGACACAGATGGCGATTCGATCTCCATCAGCTTTTTCAATAGCGTCCCGGTGTCGCCCGGTGGAACTACAATCACCACACCCAACGGCAGCATTCAAATCGATAGCGCCGGCACCTACATCTTCACTCCCAACGACGGTTTTATCGGCGTCGAATCACTGGACTACACGATCGTTGATCCCTCAGGTAACCACGCAAGCGCATCCTTCACTGTCTCAGTCCGGGATACCGAAACGGACCCGGCAACCACGGCACCTATCGCCAACGACGACGCCATCAACATATTTGTGGGGCAAACGGTCTCCAGCAGTCTAATCAGTAACGACGGCGATCCGGTGGGTCAACCAATCTTCATCAACACCACTCCAGTAACCGAACCACAGTATGGCACCGTCGTCATCAACAGCGACGGCACCTACACCTATACGCATTCTCCTGACGCGGCCTTGATTGCGGACGACTTCTTTGAATACGAGATCACCGACTCAGACGGGTTAACGGACACTGCGCGAGTCACAATCAAAGTCCTTGTTGATTCAAACGGCCCGGACAATGACGCCCCCGTCGCGGGCAGCGATTCGATCCTGACAACCACGGGGGTTACGGCCACAGGGAACTTGTTGAGCAACGACATCGACCCCAACGGTGACGCGTTAATGATCAACACCACGCCTGTCATCGCACCGACAAACGGCTCGATTCGAATCAACGCCGACGGCAGGTTTGTTTACACGCCTGACCCGGGCTTTGTTGGCAACGACGAATTCCAGTATGAGGTTTGTGATCCATCGGGATCGTGTGTGGTTGCGACAGTGCGCGTTACGATCTTCAACCAACCTCCCGAAGCCGTCGATGACGAGTTGGTCATCCGTTCGACGGTTCCCACCACTGGTCAAGCGTTCGTCAATGACAGCGACCCCGACGGCGACACACTGACCAGCAGCGTATTCGCGTCGCCTCGGTTTGGCACCGTCGACTGGAATCCGGACGGAACTTTTGTCTATACGCCGGGGCCTGACTTTCCGGGCAGCGATTCACTTGTATATTCGGTGTTCGATGCCAACGGCGTTCAACGCCAAGCAACTGTTAGCATCACGATGCCTAACTTCGGACGCGTCACAGGCTACCCACCGAACCTGCCATTGCTGTCATCAGCCTACGGTGGACGAATTAGCGACCAATTTAATCAGTTGGGAGGACCGGGAGAAATCTACACCGGCCAACCAATCGGAACCAACGCCAACCCGTTGCTGTTGGAAAGCGGCCTGCCAGTCACAGGCGGCTATCATTCTGAATTCGCCTCCAACCATGATTGCGGCTGCGCCCCTCCAGTTGAAACCATCGAAGTGGCTAATACTCCGCCGATAGCGAATGCTATCTGCATTCCTTACGAGGAAGAAACCCAGGCACTTGAAGCAGCGTTAATCTCATCCGATGCCCCGTCAATTCCCGATGAAGAAGCTTTCGAGTTGTTAACGGTCAGTGCCCCGGATGAAAGTCAACCACACCGCCCTAGTTTCCTGAAACGTTTCACAGACTGGCTACACCGTCAGAGACTCAGATAGCAAGCACCTTCGCTAAAATGGAATCTTAATCGTCGCTGTACAAGTGCGGAATCAGAACTGGTAGTCAGGGGCATCTATGGTGACCTCCTCCAACCTCAGACGCTTCAAGGAGAGGAATCAGGCAACTGAGCAATATACTGCTGATCCAAGATGCTTAATTTATCGATCTGAACAGCGTAGATGTCTTTCTGTTTCGTTTCCAACTGAAGCACTCCGTCAACACGGGACAATAACTTGGCTTTGACACTGAATTTTCCATACCGGCTTTCCCAGTGGCGGTAACCGTTTTTGAGATCGGCCATCTCTTCGGCCGCTGCAAGTTCGGCCTGTTCGCACTCCGCTTCCATAAATGTGCCAAAGCACTTGGTTAACTGCTTTGCTCTCTCCAGATCGTCCGATTTGGCGACGAGCAAATATGTCCTGTGACCGAAGTACAAATAGACAAAGAAATGAGACCCATTTCCGTTTACATCAAGGCTCGATCCGGATGTGCCAACCCAATCGGGAACTGATCCACGCGTAGTGAACTTCTCAAATTCAAGTTTCTGACGAGATTTGGAGGCAATTACCTCATCCATTACACCAGAGATATATTTCAATACAATTTTACGGTTGCGCCCCAAGCTATCTTTATTGTTGACCTCGATTGACATGAGATCGTTAGGGTGATCGTTGGTTGACCATCTGGCCATCGTCGTCAGGTACCCATTTCGAGTCCTAGACTGCGATGACCAGGAATGATTCTCTGCTGCAGGTGCATTGATCGAAAATTGATCCTTAACCGTATGCCGCTTACCCAGCAATTTAATTTCTTGTTCGGTGATTTCAGGTTTGTTTTGGGCGCCAGTGGATTTACGATTCGTTCTCTCTTCAACATTCGCCGTTTGGTTAGATACCGGCACATCTGAGTCAGGTGCTTTTGATTTTGCGCGGGCACTATGCTTAAGACGTTCACGCTTTCGCTTCATCTTGATGTAGTCTCTGTCGGCTTGGCTAAACGCATCAATCTCTACATCCAATGTTTCTCCACTTGCTTTTCTTAAAGTGATTTCTTTCTCATCGATACCAACAAGCGCAGCTTCAATTTCATGACCTTTCGAACTTCTCCACTTCCGTGATGGAGAAAGATCTTGTGCAAGACAACAATTCGTTGCAGCGACGAATATTATGACAAAAATTACAAAGCGGCAACGAAACATCAGCGTTAATCCTCCATTAAGAACAATAAGCTCGAACTCATAGTCGCCGTAGCAGATTCACCTTGGCGGAAAACTTATTTGGTAACCGTTCACGGGTTTTAGTTCGGTAGCACATGATTTTATGTTCGTCATTATTATCTGGTATGAAATCCGATGCCACCATAATTCCAGGACTTCGCAAGATCGTAGCCAAGCTGACTCAACAAGTGGCAGCTCAAGCGGATCGAATATCTTGTTTGGAATTGGAGCCCATTAAAGCGAAAAAAGACTCCTTGACATCTTCGAAGTCGTCATCGAGTGACATCATCAAGCCATCGAAGAAGAAAACTGACCGGCAGAAGAAATTCAAGAAAGGCCACAAGCGTCAGCTGCGTGAGCCACTTCCTCCCGAATGAGTCAACAAATCGTTTGTTTATGAGTTTGACGCCGCTAAGGCGACTGGCAGTTAAGAATTTGCCATCCGTTGGCGACGCTGCCAGCGTCGGAGCGAAGCTGGCAGCAGCGCCAACGGTAAGCTTTCAACTGCCAATCACCTAAGGTAGGCGATTGAGGCCTGACCGCGACCCGACGAGTTCGAAACCACTCGGCGTATCGACCAGCATGTCAACCTACTCGATTTGTCGGTGCATGTCACCGCACGCCAACTGCGGAAACACCTTGATCGCGACGGCAAAACCACTTTATCCGATGTCCCAGGATTGAATTGGCCAATTTTCGTAGCGCAGTTGCGCTCGGGATTGTTTTGAAGCATGACACGGGTGGTCTAGGGTTTTGCTGCCCGTTACCAGAGACACGAAACATTGGATTTCCCAACGCCCGTTGACTTCATCTGCCATCATCTCACAGACCAGCTGTCGTATTCCCCCGTGAATGAAATTATGAAAGATTGTTCCAGCTTCGCCAGAAGAAACTTGCCCAAGGGTCTCAAAACATCACAGTCGCCCATGCTGGTCTCCCCATCAGCCACTACCAACATCAAAGTTATAAGTTTCGAAGGGCGGCGGCAGCGTCACTTTCGGAAGACCACTTTTCAACTTCTAACAACTTTTGGGGCGCTTCCCGGCAGAGCCCCCCCGCGCACCAACATGTCCGAGATAACTCGATTTTTTTGAAGCTAATCGTGAAGAACATGGAGCCAATTAATACTACAGCGCAAGACATCGTCTGCTTGCACAACATGTTGAAGCTTTCAGTAACTTGCAGTCGCAATAGGTTGTGGGAAATTTGGAAACTTGCGCTGTAGTATTAAGTTGGAATGAAGGTCAGGAAACAGCAAGGTGATAGCTGGAGTATTTCTGCGGGTTTTTACGGGGCGGCCTGCCAGTACCAAGCTTCCATACAAATAAAACAACACGACTTTTAAGGCTTGAAGCCTGTGAGGGGCACAAGATCTCAAACTTTGGTGGTTGCATGACAATTTGTGGCTGTGTTAATTGAATCCACACTGAGTTGCATACGAATGTGGTTAATGTTGAACGAAACATTTACTTGCGGTGATTTTTTTCGGGAGAACTACAATGAAAAGAAGCTACTTGGTCTTTGCTCGACTCTTTTTCTTGGTTTTACTTTCAACATCGATTGCTTCAGGGCAATCCCCCCCACCAGGCGCGGGCGGTGTGACATTCGCTGACATTGCCGCTGGAGATGGGGCCGGGATCGACTATCGTCGAACCCGGTCGGCGCGCGATTCCAGATACGAATTCTTTTTCGATTTTTCGGTCACTCCTCCGGTTCCGCGCACCGACATTCCTATGAGTGAAATTCCTGAAGCACCTCAAAAATCTCGAGGGGCCCCCGGAGTTTGCCTTTTTGATTACGACAACGATGGCGATATTGATATCTATGTCACTAATGGACCGGGGACTTCCAACAGTCTGTATTCCAGCCAGCTTGTAGAAACAGGGGCTCTCACTTTTCTGGATATTGGGGACCAAGTGGGTGCTGGGGCGACTGATCAAGACAGTACGGGCTGTGTTGCCGGTGACATCGACAACGATGGGGACAAAGATTTGTATGTGTTGTCTTCCTCCGGTGACAACCTACTGCTTGAACAACAGGACGACGGTACGTTTCTTGATATCACCGCCAGCAGTGGAACCAGCGGAGCGGGCCGGTCCGCAACTTCCGCCACTTTGGGTGATGTAAACAATGACGGTCTGTTGGATATCGCGGTCGGCAATATCTTCGACATGTCGGACTCCAAGCCTATTTTTGTGGTTCCTACCGACTTAAACCAGCACAACCAATTATTTATCAATCAGGGCAATAATGTCTTCTTGGACACAAGCCAGCAGTCAGGAATCGAAAATCTTGCCGGCATGCTGATTCAGGATGAAAACGGCGACACCGTTCCCATTCCGGGAAATCCTGCCGGCATTACTTGGTCGATTGCTATGGTAGATTATGATTTGGACGGGGATATCGATCTTTTTACAGGGGACGATCAAGCAGCGATTCCTCCGATCGGGTTTCCTCCTTCACCGTTCGGGGCCCCCAATGCCGATCGAGGGCTGGTTCATGTCTTTCGGAACGACGGGGCAGGGAGATTCGATGATGTCAATAGCATGATTGATTCCCCGCTACTTCCCGGCTCCTGGATGGGACTTTCTTTTGCCGATTACAATCATGATGGCAGGATGGATTTCTTTAATAGCAATTTCGGGGATGCAAATATTTCACTCGCCTTGGAATCACCGTTATTGGGCTTTCAACCTTCCCGCTGGTTTTTTGGAGACGGCGCAGGAGGATTTGTCGATGCGCTGGCTTTGGGGCAGGGGCAACTGCCTGGCGTTACCTCCACGCCTTTTGGCTGGGGCACATCCTCAGTGGATTATGATAACGATGGAGATACCGACATTTTGTTTGTTGGTGACATTCAGGCGGGGCCTTTTATTCCTTTATCCAATCCGGTGGCCATTCTCAACAACGATGGAGCAGGAAATTTCTCAGCCGATTTATCGGCACTCACTCCAGAGGATGCTGATGCTCACAAATTAAGGGCGGAACACGGTATGGCGACAGGGGATTTAAACAATGATGGTTTTGTCGATTTCGTCAGCGCTTCCAACTTCAGTGTCCCGGCGGAATTGCGTCAGCCCCAACCTCCTTTGAATTTACCTTTAATCATTCCCAACCCATTCGACTTTGGTGGCCCTTGGGATGCAGCCACCGAGTTTTCTCCGGTGTTTGCTCCTAACATGGACCAAGATGGTCAACCCACCGGGACATTCTCCTTTATCCCCGCATTGCTGGAGTTTCCTGATGGCGTGCTTTCAGTCGAGATTAATAATGCCGACAATGGCAACCGGTGGGTCCAAGTGCAGGCCCTAGGAGCCAAAGGGCTCAACACCGGTGGAACCGTTAACCGAGACGGAATTGGGGCTGTGATTCAATTTACACCCAAGCGTGGCAATCCCGCGATGCAAGTTGTCTCGGCAGGTGCCGGTTACGCCTCTCAAGATAGCCTCATCAAGAACTTTGGTCTTGGGGATGCATCGCAAGGACACATCGACATCCTTTGGCCCGGGGGAGTTAAGAACCGCCTTTACAACGTGAAAAAATCTGAAAAAATCCTCTTTCCTGAAATTCCCTTCAGCATCGATACTCGGGACAATTTCATTGTCTACTTCTTTTCAGTCGCACATTCCTTAACGGAGCTTGAACAGAAGGGAGCCATTGATGAAAGGCAAGCGCGCCGTTTTCTGTTTAGTGCAGTAAGAGCCTTCTTCAGCGAACGCTATTTGTAGTACCTGCTACTACAGTCCCTTCTTAATGGTTGGGCACATTGGTTCACGGACTTGACTTGTAATCAAAAAAAGAATGCCCGGGCAATTACCGCCCGGGCACCAAGCTAACTCTAGCAGGAGTTCATTCTATTTAACCAACTAACCCTGCGAGACGTATCCGGCTGTTATAGTCGAAAGTTGATCAAAGTCAGGGGAGCTCTAAGTGCGCCAACACCATCATTGATTAGCAAGATAGTGAAATCTTCCTGACCATCGCCATCAACGTCTCCAGTTACAAAACTTGCCGCAGGAATAAACCCACCTCTTTGCGGTCGGAACCTAGCTCGAAGCTCGCCGGGCGTTCCTGAGAACTCAGCATCGCCAATGAATACGAACGCGTCATTCCTAGCTGTGTTGATGTTCGCGTCAATTGCTGACAAGTCAATAACATCGGCTGGCAAACCTGGTGAACCATTGGAGAATTCGAAGAGACGCTCAGTTACCCCAATCGTAAAGGAATCATTGGTCGCCGGAGCATCATCAATCGAGTCATACCTGACCAATTCAGAGACAGCAGTCGCAAGGCGAATAGTTTCAGGACCGCTGAGAGAATTGATGACGACCTCCGGCTCAGGAGCTTCTGGTGCCGGATCTTCAGGTGCCGGCTGCTCAGGTGCTGGCTGCTCAGGTGCTGGCTGTTCCGGTGCTGGCTGCTCAGGTGCCGGTTGCTCTGGTGCCTCATCAACGCCAAATCCGTTCTCCTCAAATCCGTCTACTTCCAATGCTCCCAGATCGTTATCGCCAAGATCCACCAGCGCGTCCACGTTGGCTCCTCCTGAAAGTATAGTCAATCCTGAAGACACTTCACCGATGTCGAGGGAATCGGCTCCACTTCCACCCGCATAGCTCAGGATTTCAAACCCAGAGTCCTGAATTACAGCGGAATCATTGCCGTCGCTCATATCGACAGCAGCTTCGTTCAGATTGAGCCCATCGATCGCAAGAAAGTCATCGCCACGTCCCATGCGCGCGTCGAGCGAATTAACTCGTCGGACGTTCACGGCTGAACGGGGCGACCGGCCATTGAGAGAAATCCGAGTTCCTCCCAAACCCTGAACGCGTACAGTTCCTCCTCTTCTTCTTGGCGTCAACCGAACTTCGTCATCAAAGTTACTACCAGTAACTTGCAGCTCCCCATTCCGAACCCGTACGTTAACGACAGACTGCTGTGCGTCAACAGTTTGAACAGTGGTTGCAACGACAATCGCAGCCAAACTCCATTTAGCCAAAATACCAAAATTCATAAACTTAACCTTCTCTAAAAAACATATTTTTGGATATCACTTCCCGTACGTCATTCCAAGCCCGTTCGAAATGAATGTGCTAGGCATGACAGAAATGTACGAAATTTGTCACACCGCCATCCCACAGTTGTTCCCACAATAAAATGACCATGATGGTTCTTATTGTTCGCCCATTCAACAAACTCGTCTTCATTAGCCCTATGAGGCAATCTCACGGGTAAGCTTACTTTCAATTCTGTTTTTTTTGCAATCAATGAAAACTGACTGAAGAACCCAAAGTATCTTTTGATTTACTGCCGGGGAGAAGTCGCTTTTGAGCACGCGAATCTGCGGCTAATCAACTGAAAAGAGCCCATCGCCGATAGCGCGATAGCACATCACAGAGAAGAGGAAAAAGAAAGCTGACTTGGTGAGGTACGTCACCAGCGGACGGATCACGTAAACAGTCAGATGTCTACAGTAAGCTGTTACCTCTTCTCTGCCGACACAGGGTCCACTGAGGTGGCCCATTTCAGCCATCGAGCAGTCGTAGGCTTGCACTTTTTTACAGTCAAGCAACTGAGTCACTGAGTCAAGATAAACCCTAGGGGTGCAGCGCGAGGACCCTCGCTAAACAGAGGAGGGAACAGGGACACAGGGTGAACAGAGACATCCCCGTGTTTCCACCTAGCTTCCCACTACGTTATGAGCAGAACAAGAAGACAAGTACCTTATACATCGCTCGACATCCTGCATCGCATGTTCCCGTGATTTCCGAACTACAGACCTCCGGTGGACCAGCAAGGACTAAAACGGGCTCCTGTGCCGACGTACGCAGAAAAGGAGAGTCAGCTGCACGGCAGCCCAATTACACACCCCCGGTTTCCTCCCTGCACGAGCGACTTACAATTGGGGAAAACATCTACAGCACCGCGAATTGATGCCTCCAGACATACTGGCTTTGCCGTTGCGAATCAAACGCCCGGTAAACTCCCCCAACAACCAACAGCACATAGCTGCCCTAGGAAAAGCCTCCACCATGCCTTCTCGATCACAAATCGTGGCGGCATCGGCGCGTGCCTAGCGATCCTCGATTGGCACCAACCACAAATCATCTTCCAGATTCCCTGCCGCCCGACTTCCTGCAACACTGCCAAGTCTCTCCGCTTTAAGCAACTCCGTTTTATCCCGCCGATCGACGTTGTACATGTGCGTCCCAACCGACGTGCGATCATTTTCCCCGGCGTTTGGGCGATCCCGACTGCCTCTTATCTTCTTCTTTTATCCTTTCAAATCCCCTCGATTTCTGCGAGGGGATTTTAAAAACGACCTTAAAGACAATTTACAATTCGTCTTCATCAACGACCAAGCCATCGTTTCGAACTGCAAACTTGTAGAACGCAACAATATCGGTATTCAAGCTTAAGCTGTGAGTAGAACCGTCGGTGCGTACATTCGAAACGGTTCCCGGATGTGCAGAACCGAAACTGACCGCATGAGCTCCTACTCGCTCGCTGTCACTCAGTAATCCAGGGTTCTCACCCTCTCTCCAAGTCCTGCAAGTAGAAAAAGTAGGCGAGTAGTAGCCACGATTTTCCGGTCCAAAAGCAAAAACCCCCTGCCCGCTTATTGAATCATACTCATCAGATCGAGCCGATTTTTCTGCAAACATCATCGTATTGGATGAGCCATCGGAAATGGATTCAAAACCAACATCCGAGAACTTTGTCAAAACATTTGAGCCCGAAGAAGTATTTACGTAGCCACCTTTTGCAATTGGACCAAGCCACTTGTCTCTTGACTCTGTTGCAATGTTACCAATGCCGAAAAAACCGTCAGTGGAGGTGTGGTTCAGCAAAGGAACTTCTGGTTGGTCTGCATCCAGTGCTGCGGCCATATCCGCCGACACAAAGAAAAGACCATAATCACCAGACGCAGACCGCGCGGGGTTACCAGGCCCTGCAAATTGATGAAAACGAACAGGCCTTGAAGGACAGTGGTAAAAGGGGACTACCGTTTCTAAAAATGCCGGATTTGGACCTAATGTGGCCCGTAAGCTGTGGAGATTATTCTGCTCCATGAACGGTAAAGTCTGGAAAAAGACGCCAAAATTATCCTCAGAGAAATTGGGGCGACGGCCACCACCAACATCACCTCTAAAATATTCCGTTGCCCCCATACCTGAGGATGGAAACTGCATATGAGCCGATTCGTAATTAAGCGCGCCAAGGCCCAACTGCCTCATGTTATTCAGGCATTCTGTTCGTCGCGCGGCCTCGCGGACCTGCTGGACGGCTGGCAGCAACATACCAATCAAAATACCAATGATTGCGATAACAACCAACAGCTCGACCAGCGTGAAACCATACCTTTTGAGTGAAGTGCATTTCATAAAAAAAACCTCAAAATAAATAGATGAAAAATTTGGATGATAGAGATCAGCATTGAGGCGTGGAAGAAGCTCAATCTCTTACCCGGATTGTACGCGCGTGTTGAAAATTGACAAACAAACTGGTCAATCCAACCATACCGTTACCATCTCTATTGGCACTAGCGGAATAGCGCGTCACCAACTCGTCTCAGCTATAACAAATAGCGCTTCTCATTCATTGCCGGTGGAGGCGTTTTCGCAAGAAACCTCTACTCACAAACGCAACTTCTAACCCGTCAGCTGAAAACACAGCGACTGCGAGGCTATCATTTAATTGGCTCACGCAACGATGGCAATCGCTCTCCCGGCGATGTCGTCTTACCTGCGAACGAACCAGTTTTTTGAAAATAGCGTTTGTTATTTCCAAGACTGTACGAAAGATAACTTATGCTCCGTGCTCGCAAAATATTTCCCACTCTCCCCGGAAAGCAGCAGTTGTCCATCGACACTTGAACGTCCAAGTTCCTGCCAATGTTCTTATTGCCCAGCTGAACGTGCTGCCCGGACAGCCCCACCGCTGGTCCAAATATCGGGGTCCACTTCACAACACAGTGCTGGCTCAAGCCAAACATGCGTTCGGATAGCCGGATAATGGCCAACCGTTCCCGGACCTCAAGCCGTTCTGGTTCCGTTGGAACGTTCGCATCGGCATAGGGGCCCGGTTTCCCGGGGCCCCTGCCACACCACCTAGCATGCGGGTCCGCACTAGGCGGTTCGAAGCGTTGGAGCAAGAGACTCCCAAATTTCCAATAAACTCACCAAACCTTTCTCAGCGAGATAGGCGTTACTCAACGCCCACTTCACACCAAAGACCATCGAAAGTCGCCATGGACCCTTGCCGCTGCTGCCAGCTTTGATCGCATCTAAACGGTCAATTCCACCCAGACGTTGCAAATTCGTGTTCCGTGTCCGCGAACGCCCCCAGCTACGCCAGAAATGGACTTAAAGGACCGCCTTGCATCGTGCCTTCTCGACTCGGTTGGAATACTCCTTGCACCATAATCCCCGACCGCAAGTAACGCCCAATAAGTCTCAGCAATCGCTTGTCCCGCACTTTACGGGCTACACGCACCATCAGCACGTCGTGGTTGACTCGATCAAAGAACTTGGAAAGATCCATATCCACAATGTGACGGTGGCCTGACTGAATGTGGCTTTGTACTTGCTT
Organism: uncultured Pirellulaceae bacterium; assembly: GCA_937967505.1. GTDB lineage: Bacteria > Planctomycetota > Planctomycetia > Pirellulales > Pirellulaceae > Mariniblastus. The sequence goes on from CALCJM010000044.1 coordinate 59,756, forward strand.
GATTGCTCCGTGGGCCGAGCGATTGGGGCGGAAGCCGTGACTCGATTCCGAAAAGTAAGGATCAAAGTACGGGGTGAGAACAATTAAAATGGCTTGCTGGATCAAGCGATCTTGAACATTGGGAATACCCAAAAGACGCTCGCCGCCGCCAGGTTTGGGGATGGCTTTACGCCGAGCCGGTGAAGGCCGGTATGTGCCATCGAGAAGTTCCCCTTTCAGCTTCGGCCAAAGTTCAGGAAGCATCTCCTGATACGATGAAATCGAAATGCCGTCAGGGCCAGCACCGCCTCGGTTGGAACGCACTTTCTTCCAAGCGATCTCCATGAGGTAAGTGCTGGTGATTAACTCCATCAGATTCTCTGAATCCGATTCGTCTGAGGAATCTAGTTCATCTCTCAAGGCTGGCGTGCTGTAGGACGCCGACACCGTTTCTGCCCGGTCCGGACAGGCCCAAGAGCACGGGGCTTTGGTCGTCTGACTCCTTGCTGGTTGCTCAGACGCAGCTTCTATGTGTTTGGGGTGGGTCGAGTTCTTCAATCGCTCCTCCTTGGTTTGGACCTCCCATGAGGCCTCACTTCGTTTGGTCCTTCCCGTTTCCGTTGGTCTCGGAAGATCGGTAATACGACCGCTGCTGACTTCTGACGGTACCCCTTAGGTTGCCCCAAGACGCCCCGACTTTCACCATAAAGATTACTCTCGGGTACTCCGTCAGATCTCCCCGGATAAGGGTGACAACGGCGGCTTGTTGTCGGCCGCGCTCAAACGGACGACGTTACGTCCGATGATCCTGATGATGGATGGGACGCTCGTGCGTACGGCTTGAGATGTTGCTTACGTGAACTGTCCCTGCACAAGCTCTCGATATACCACCGCTACATTTTCCAACAAGGTTTCGTAATCCTGAGCTCACTTACCTCATAGCCGCTGGCCTCGTATCGAGTTTCTGTTCGTAGCCTCGCAGGTCTTGGCGAAGTGAGGCTGACGACGATTGCTTATCAGCTTACCGAACTCACTTCATCGGGCTTCCTCCCCACGGATTGTCGCCGCACCGCAGTTGCCCTTGCCTCGTGCCTCTTACTTACATCAAAACATTTGGTTTATTGTCCTTTCAAGTAATGTTGGAATTCGACACAGGAGACTAAAAGAACGTCGGTCTGCGACCGCCGATAATTAGCAGCCGCTGAAACCGTCGTGCTTCGCACTCCATAAGTTCACGCCCGTGCCGG
>CALCJM010000045.1 GCA_937967505.1 uncultured Pirellulaceae bacterium
GGATGGTAAATTCCTGACTGCCAGTCGCCTTACTGCTCCCAATCGGGAATTGGTTCACCCTCGGGTGGTTTGCCGGCAACAGGATTCTTTCGCAATGACGCAACGTAAGCGGCCGTTAGCACGATCTGGTTTTTGTGACTCAGACGATTCTTCCACGCCGGCATCGCACCGTTGGCGGCACCGTGTTCGATGACGCCGGCAATGCCCTCGATGTTTCTGACATTTTTCCAGTGGTCATCGGTCAGATTGGGACCAACCAGCCCGCCACCATCAGCACCATGGCAACTGGTACAGTTCGTCTGGTAAACCACCTGCCCAACAGCCAGCCACTGTGGTTCGTCGTTCATGTATTTCAACAACGTCTTCCGGTCGGCATCCAGCACGCCAATCTGCGAAAATCGCGTTTCAAAAACGCTGGCCATGTGCGTGTTGTACTGGTCATGGATAGAACGCCCCTCCATTCCACTGTGGAAATAAAGGTAATACAGGGGCGCAAAAAAGATGCCGACCCAGAACAGAAACTTCCACCACCCCGGCAGGGCATTGTCGTATTCCTGAATGCCGTCATAGGTGTGGCCGGTTAGACTCACATGACCGGTATCGCCGCTGGAACCGGAGTCAGGTCGGGATACTTCGATACTCATTCCTGTTCCTTCTGTTGTTGCTGTTGATAATGTTGTTGAGCATCCTCCATCACAATCATGGCGTGTCGGGTGGTTGTTTCTGTCCGCATCATCAATGTCCGGACCAACACCGCGACAAACACCGCCGCAAAAATCAGCAATGCGATTTCGGCAAACATGCCGTAGTCCAGATGGCTTGTCAATTTCTTGATCATGGTTCTATTCGGCTTCCCTTTCTACGGTTTCAGCCGTTGCTGCCGGAGCGTCGGCAGCGCTTTCCTTTTCCGGTGGCTTGGGCAACTGCAAATATTTCACCAGATCCCGAATCTCTTGCGGGGACATTTCATCCAGTTGCCCGGCAGGCATCAATGACAGTTCCGATTTCTTGCGGCCCTCAATATCCTCGATCAGGATTTCAACCTGCGGTTTGTCGGCGGTCTTGAGAATCATGATCTCGTCGTTCTCTTGGGCCACGATCCCGGTCAGCACTTCGCCATCGGCCGTCAACACGATCTCGGTCTGATAGGCGGCCAGAACTTCGGCACTTGGTGCCACGGAATTGGTCAGCAGAAAATCCAGACTCCAGCGGCGCGTGGGAGTCAGGTTTGGGCCAACGTCTCCCCCCTCACCAAACAACTGATGACAGGCGCCACACGTTTTGGTGAAAATCCTGCGTCCGGCAGCCGCATCTGCCTGAGCCAATGATTCGCGTGTCAGCATGCTTTTGTATTTTTCGATTTGCGACACTTCTTGCTGCGCCAGTTCGACGGTTGCTTGATCCGAATGGTCGGCAGCGTACAAATCCGTACCCAATCGTTGAAGGTAAGCAATCAGGGCAATCACGCGTGTTTCTTCAACATTCATTTCCGCACCCGAACTGTCGATGACCGTGGTCGGACCATCCTGCTGGGCCAATTCCCAGGCAATCTGCCGCGCCTGTTCTTTGGCCATGTCAATCGATTCGGACAATTCACGATCATAGGGAGCCCCCAGCCAAGCGGCAGCCTGAACCCTGGCCGGAATGGTTTTGAAATTCAGCTTGCTGTTCATCAGATGCGAATACGCCGGCATCACACTGCCCTCGGTCATCGCCTCGGGCTCCCGAAAGTGCTCGTAGTGCCACAAATGCGATTGCTTGGCACCTTCACGTGCCAGGTCGGGCCCGATCCGGCGCGAGCCCCACTGGAACGGACGATCGTAAATGAACTCGCCAGCCTTCGAGTAATCTCCGTAGCGTTCGGTTTCCGCAAACAGCGGTCGAATCTGTTGGCTGTGGCAGTTGTAACATCCTTCAGCCACGTACAAATCACGGCCCGCCAACTCCAGTGGCGTGTAGGGTTTCACCGTTGCGATTGTCGGGACGTTGGAACGAATCAGGAATGTTGGTACCAGTTCCAGTGCCGACGCCACCACCACGGCGATCGTGACCCAGACAGTGAACTTGACCGGCAGGCGCTCCCACACGCGATGCCAGTGGGCCTGTTCGAAAACATCCAGCTTGTGTGCCACATCCAGAACACCGGCACCTTTGAGTCGCGACTCCGGTTCCGGGCCGTCGTCGTATTCGGGGCTAAGTGGGGCCGCTTCGATGACGGGTTCTTCGTAGGTCGCCGGGCGGTTTTGCCAGGTCATGTAATAGTTCCAGGCCATCATCACGATGCCAACCACATACAACACGCCGCCCCCGACGCGCGTCCACCACATGGGGATAATCGCGTTGACAGTTTCCACGAAATTCGGATAGGCCAGGTTACCTTCGGGAGTAAACGCCCGCCACATCAACCCCTGCGTCAGACCGGCAACGTAGATGGGGATAACGTACAGCAGGATCCCCAGCGTCCCGACCCAAAAGTGCCAGGTGGCCAGTTTGGTACTGTAGAGTTTTGTCTGAAAAATTCGCGGCAACAACCAGTACATCATGCCGAAGGTCATAAATCCGTTCCACCCCAGTGCTCCGGCGTGTACGTGTGCGATGGTCCAGTCCGTATAGTGCGACAGGGCGTTGACGGTTTTTACCGACAGCAGCGGCCCTTCAAACGTCGCCATCCCGTAGAAGGTAATGCCAACCACGAAGAACTTCAGCACAGGATCTTCGGCAACCTTGTGCCAGGCCCCCCGGAGCGTCAGCAGACCATTGATCATGCCTCCCCAACTGGGCATCCAGAGCATAATGGAAAACACCATACCCAACGAAGACGCCCACGCGGCGATCGATGTGTAGTGCAAGTGATGCGGCCCGGCCCAGATATAGATAAACACCAGCGACCAGAAGTGAATAATGCTCAGTTTATAAGAGAACACCGGCCGCTCCGCCGCCTTGGGCAGGAAATAATACATCAACCCTAGGAACGGCGTCGTCAGGAAAAACGCTACCGCATTGTGCCCGTACCACCACTGCATCAGTGCGTCCTGAACACCAGCATAAATCGGCACGCTTTTGAACAGACTCGACGGCACGACCAGGTTGTTGAACACGTGCAGCAGCGCGACCGTTACGATCGTGGCGATGTAAAACCACAGCGCCACATACATGTGACGTTCACGCCGATTGATCAACGTCATCAGAAAATTCACACCGAAAAAACCAAGCCACACAACAGCAATGGCGATATCAATGGGCCACTCCAGTTCCGCGTACTCCTTGGACTGGGTCAGCCCCAACGGCAACGTGATCGCGGCGGCCACAATAATCAACTGCCAGCCCCAAAAATGAAGCGTGCTAAGCATGTCACTCCACATGCGGGCCTTGCACAGGCGTTGGGTCGAATAGTACACCGCCGCAAAGATCGCATTGCCGGCAAATGCAAAAATCGCCGCGTTGGTATGCAGCGGCCGCAGGCGACCGAATGACACGTATTGGCAAAACGTCAACTCCGGCACCACCAACAGCACCGCCACCAGCAAACCGACCAGCGTCGCAACCAGTCCCCAGACCAATGTGGCTAGGGAAAACATGCGGACGATATGGTCATCATAGGAAAATCGGTCCAGTGGAACCGGCGCTCGACTGGCTTGCGGGGCGTCGATCAAAGTGGAGGGCGCGGCAGTGTTCATAGCTTCTTCTGCGAGAGTCATTAACGGCTCCGGGTTCGTCCAAGAGCCCCATCCCACCATTGCAAAGCGAATGCCAATGCCGCTTTGAGACACCTTGCCACAATCCATCAGACTCCTAACGTATAAATGGGGCGTTTTTCCAACACGGTGACCGCCACTGCGCATGTTGGACAGCAACGGCGCGCTCGACCGCACACCTGCAGCCAACGGTGCACGAAATAGACACCAACGATTCACTTGCCGGGGGGGTGTGGTGCTTCAGCGCAGGACGGTGCATCGTGTGCGCTGGCCACCGGACCCGCGGGCTGTTTCTCCACCAGCAGCTCACACACCAGCGGTAAATGGTCCGACGCCCCCTTCGCCAATCGGCTTTGCAGGACGTTAACACCAATCATATTCAGGTGCGCGCTGACAAAGATATGATCGACCCGGCTGATCGGCCACGGACTGAACAACGTCGGACGGGCACGATTGCGATCAAATGACTCAACGTTGCGCAGCATCTGTTCCAGGACACTACAGGTGGCCGATCGTGGCGACGCGTTCAGATCACCACATAACGCCAGAGGGCCGCGCTCGAGGGCTGGAATGATCCAGTCGCTGTTCAGCTGGGCCGCCTGAATCTTTTGTTCTGCCCGATAGATACTCAGATGGGTATTGATGACCTGTAAATTTACATCGTCATCGATTCGAACTTCCGCCCACATCGCACTACGGCGGGAGCGGTCGGCCTTGTGATGGTGCAACCCGCGCGCGTCAATGACCTCCATGGGAAAACGGCTGAGAATTGCATTTCCAAACCGCTCCTCCTGCACCTCCCAGGCGTGATGGAACTTGAAATCCATATCCAGATGCTGCGCGATAGCGTGAGCCTGATCCTGATTCAACGATCGACAACGAAAGACATCCAGTTCCTGCAAGCACACGATATCGGCACCGGATTGGGCAATCACCCGCGCAATCCGACGGGGGGACAGCAATCCGTCCATTCCCACGCAGGCGTGTACATTCCAGGTCAACAGCCTGATTCTTCCGTCGGCGGGCCCGGGTGTCCCTACCTTCGGACGACGGGCCAACGCGCTATGTTTGGCCTGATCAACGGCGACCGGTTGCTGATACTCCTGATTCACCTCGGTAGATCGTCCCAGAAAATTTAGCGCCGCCAGCCGCAGATCATCCGGTCGCAAATAGTGTTTTCTGGTTGTGACTGGCCAGCTGACATCCACCGGAGTCATGGCAAATCCGTGGGTCTCGTCGCTGCCCGGTCCTGCGTGCGCTCCATTTTGCAGGACAAAGCTGACTGAATCCCTACAGGGGTGCCAGCCGATCAGGACTAGGTCGCCCGCATCCGCATGTCGCACCAGTCGAATCAGATCTCCAGTGACGTCTTCGATAAATGGGTGATCGGCTCCAAACACCTGCACCGCATCCTGTGGCAACTGGTAGAGTTTCCCATCGGCCAACACGTGCGTCACCTGTTCCGATCCTGCCCAGGCAACCATCGGCACATCGTACTCTTCCACCAGGCGACGGGCGATTTCTGTACGGTGTTGACGCACCTGTTCATCCATCAAATAGACGAATCCTACCGGCCCGGAGGTCACCGTCTGCACATGGGGTGAGCGGTTTTGGATGTCATGATCCTGTTCCCCAAACAGCATCGACACCAACCAGCCGATTCCCAACCACCGCGCGCGTGTGGGCAGGTGCTGCTTTGACGCCGCAGCAACCTTCGGGTACGAGTCACCCTCGACCAGATCTTCAACGACCCCGGCCACGGCTTCCTGTATCAGTTGTTGGTGAGAAATTTGAAACGGGTGTGTTGTTTCCTGCCCGTGATCGGAAAACAGCCACACGTCGTACGCGCGTCCGGCACCATGATGAGCCGCGTTCCAGATACGGCGAATCGAACGATCGATCCCCGTCAACGTCCAATGGGCGAACCGCGACTCAGGACCGCGCCGGTGTGCCTGTTCGTCATAACCCAATAGATTCAAATGGATGATCGGCTGTCCCCGTGCGGCGTCAAAACAGGTACCGATCGTCACCAGTTCGCGCAGCAACACCACCACCATCACGCGCGCCGGGATCATGATCAGTTCCTGCCAGAACATTTCCCCCGAAACAACTCCTCGCAGGAAATCAAGACTGGCCCGAAAAAATTCCACAATCAGCAACGCCACCAGTCGGCAAAACATCCACAAATTCAACACCATCACCAACGCCATATTCAACGGATTGACGGTTCCCAAAAATTCACTCCAGCCAAAACAGGTCGCGCAAAAGTGAACATCGTCTGCCCCGCCGCTGTAGATATTCGCATAGGAACTGCCACCGGCAAGCAATCCACGTTGGTCTTGTGCCATCCGCTGTTCCACTTCATTGGCCGTTTCGCCGGCGAACATACGAACCAGGCTACCGGTGCGATGGTCCCGAAACCCGAACGCGGGCACGGCGGTGCGTTTGCCATAGTACAGTTCCGCCTGCACCGCCGGTGTGCTTGATGGCAGACCTGAATAGCAGGAGTGCATTCGGTAGTTTTCACGGTGGAGCAACGATTCAAGAAACGGCATGCGACCGTCCCGCATCGCGCGTTCCAGCTGCTTGCGCGACAGACCATCGATCTGTACCAGAATCAGGCCAGGGTCGGTTGCCGGTTCTGCCGAACGCGGTAGCCCCAACAACCAGACAGCCCATTCCGCACGGCCGAACCACCGGCGGAATCTTTTCCAGACCGCCGTGGCGGTGGTAATACGAACCGGATCTTTCATCGCACCTGCCGTATCAATCTGACAGGATGGTCGTTTTTTCTTCCGACATGGCTTGTTCTCCGTTAATGAAATGGTCAGAACAAAGTGAAATGGTCAGAACAAAGGCTCTGCGAACGCCATGCCAAAAGCGAAAAAATCATTGTGCTACCAGGTACTGTTTTGCCGGCAGCCGGATCACAAACTTTGCCCCGCCACCGTCAGCCTCACAGACAAACATCACGCCATGGTGGGCATCGATGATTCTCCGGCAGATCGCCAGCCCCAATCCGGTCCCCTTGGTCTTGGTTGTAAAAAAGGGCGTGAATATCTGTTCCCGCAGGTCCTCAGGGACTCCACTGCCGTTATCGCTGACGGTAATCTCGATCATTTTTGATTGTTTTCTTGATTTGGCAACGATGGCCAGACCGACCGAAATCTTGCGTCCACCAACGCCAGCATGAGTCATATCATGGGCGACACCATGGGCGGCATTTTCCAACAGGTTGCGGATCACCTGCCGAAGGCGATCGCAATCCAGTTTTACCATTTTCGGAAAATCGTCCGCCACATTGATCGTCAGATCGGGCACTGCGGCAAGCTGTTGCGCTTCGAGGATCTCCTGCCACGCTTGCCAGACCAGTTCCTTCAAACAGCATTTACGGCGTTCCAGGTTGATCGGAGCGGCGTACTGACGAACCTCCTCCAACAAGAAATTCAGATCGTCGAGCGCCTTTTGAATTTTCCCGACCAGCGACAGACTTTCCGGTTTATCCTCCAGATCCAGTGACAATTCGGCCAGACACGCATGACTGCGTTGAAAGGCATTTCGACTTTCATGGGCCAGCCCGGCCACCATTTCTCCAATCGCTGCCAGACGAGCATTGGCCAGAAGACGATCCTGCGCCGACGCAATTTCGGCAAGATGATCCCTTCTTTCCACAAGACGCACGATCAGGGATCGCAGCGCGTCAGGATTGATCGGTTTGGTCAGGAAATCGTAAGCTCCCTTGCGAAGGGCTTTGACTGCTGTATTGAACTCACGCATGCCGGTGACCACGATCACCGGTGAATCGGGCAAGCGCTGCTTGATGATCGGGATCAGGTCACCGCCGCTGCCGTCTGGCAACCGCCAGTCAACGATTACCGCATCGAAGTGGTTGTTTTCAACGGCATTGATGGCCGGCAGGCAATGGCTCTCGGCCTGAATTTGGTATCCGTCGAGCGACAGGATGTCTCGCATGTTGGATCGCGCATCAGGGTCATCTTCCACAATCAGTAGCTTGAAATTTTCTGACATTGGCTCCAGACGGGTTACTGATCAGGTTACCTATGCAACTTATTTCATTCTATCAGGTACAACCGCAGGTGCGCAGTCAGTACCGGACCTTTGTAGCCGGTCGATTTGCGACAACGTCAACCCTTGCGACAGCGTCAACCCCGGACAGGTTTCAATACGCTGACAGCGGCTACAGACGGCTCTGACAATAGAGATCAGCGGCGGCTGAGGTGAGAGTTCGAGAAGTTTTGACGCGACATGGTTCAACTGTTGGCAAGTCATGGGAATCCTTTGTGCATTTTCAGTGTGGCTTTCCGCGCGTTTGCGTTAATGTGGAACGCAGACAAACGCCATTTCGCTACTTTCCCGGCAGTTCTCATGCCGTCAACGCACCTGCCGGCGGGACGTTTTCTGACAACGTAGATTTTGTGGGCGAACTTATGCAAGTCTCGGGAATTGAAAACTGACAATGCCCCGTTTGAGTGCTAAAATATTTTCGATTGGACGAGCGAAATCGCACTACGCCGTAGCACCAACGCTCATGCGTACCGCCAACGCCCCTAGCATGCTTCTTCAGTGTGTCAGTTACCCACTATTTTTCCCTCAATTTCCCTCAACGCCTACCGGCACAAACCAATGCAAACCAGCCTCAATGGCATTTTAGTTGCATCATCCATGGGTTCCCTGTTCCACAAATTTTAATCGGTCTTCCCTTGCCTGCATCTTCTCCTCAACACGATCCACGCCATATCAAAACGCTTCAGGCGATTCATGACGAAGCCATTGATGCGATCATCACCATCAATGAATTAGGGATCATTGCAACAGTCAATCCGGCGGCCTGCACCATGTTTCAATACGACGTTGATGAATTGATTGGGCAAAATGTCAACATCCTCATGCCGGCCCCCTACCACGCAGCACACGATGGCTACCTAAAAAACTATCGCGATTCAGACGTCAAGAAAATTATCGGCATCGGGCGCGAGGTCGTCGGGAAACGCAAGGACGACTCTACCTTCCCTATTCACCTAGCGGTCAACGAGATTCGGGTTGGCGAGGATCGTCTGTTTGCGGGGGTGATTCGCAATTTGACTGAATTTCGACGGCTCGAAGAACAAGAGACAACCTTGGGGCGGATCATCGAAGAATCCCTCAATGAGATCTACATCTTTGATGCTCAAACCCTGCGGTTTGTTCAGGTCAATCGTGGCGCAAGGGAAAATCTGGGCTACGACATCGATACGATCCGGACCATGACGCCGCTGGACATCAAACCAACGTATACGGCCGAGTCATTTCGCGCAACCATTGAGCCGCTGGCCTCCGGTCAGGTCAAGCAAGTTGAGTTTGTCACGCGCCACCGACGCAGGGATGGTACAGACTACGATGTTGAGGTCTATCTACAGAAATCCGGTTACCAGAATCGTCCGGTTTATGTTGCAATCATCCTAGATGTGACACAACGCCGAAAAATGGAGCGCGAGGTTCAACTCAAACGCGAAGCAATCCATGAAGAGCTGGAGCAACTGGTGAAAACCCGCACCTCGGAACTGGAAGCCGCCCAGGCCGATCTGGTACGGTCCGAAAAATACGCGACCTTGGGAAAGGTCTCCGGCGGCATTGCCCATGAAATCAGAAATCCACTTAACGCTGTCAAAACATCAGCCTACTACCTGTTGAATGCCAGGGATCCCTCGCCGGAAAAGGTCCGGGAACACCTGGAACGTATCGACCGCCAGGTTTCCATGATCGACAACGTGGTCACTGCACTTTCGGATGTCGCCAAACTACCCGATGCCGATTTGACGGCGGTGAATCTGACCACGGTGTTGCAGGAGGCCATCCGTTCGGTTGACGTGCCGCCAAACATTGAGATCGCCTTTAATCTTCCCGATACGCTGCCTGACGTAATGGCCGATCCCAACCAAATTGTCATCGCATTCAAAAATCTGATACGCAATGCACGAGATGCGATGACCGATGGCGGCACGTTGGGCATCGATTTCACCGACAGCGACGACTGTTTGACCTTTCGTATTTCAGACACCGGAACAGGCATCTCTGCCAGCAACCTGCAAATGATTCTTGAGCCTTTGTACACCACCAAAGCCCGGGGAATGGGGCTGGGGCTTTCGATCACTCGTACGATCGTGGAAAAGAACAAAGGAGTGCTGGAGATTGAAAGCACACCGGGCTCCGGCAGTTGCTTTAGTATTGCGTTGAAAAAACAGCCCCGGGACGGGACGCACGGCACGAGTTCCCAAAAACGACCTCCGCAACGTCCGTGCCAGCTCTGAGGAACGCGTTTTTTGCGGGGAAGACGGGCAAGTCGTTTCATGACCGCTGGCCAGTTGTGCCCGCTGGCACAGACGGCAGTCTATAACGATTCGCTGCCGACGATCACATGATTGTCAATTTGCAAGCCTTCAATTTTCCCGACGGCTGCCTGAGCCCTGTCGTTGGAGAACGTTACCGGATCAGCCATCATCGGCGATCGCAGCTTTGATGGAATCCAACAGCTCCCGGATATCGATTGGCTTCCGCAGTACTTTCCACGTCCCGGCATCAATCGCGCGTTGCACACCATCCTCGCCAGCATAAGCGGTCAGCATGATCGCCCGGATCTGCGGATCAATCTTCAACAAATGCTCAAACAGCTCAACGCCGTCCATCCCCGGCATCTTGAAATCCAACAGGCACAAATCGAATCGCTGGTCATTCTCCGGCGGTACCATTTGTTCCAGTGCGGAATAGCCGTCCGATGCGGTCACGGTGCAGAACCCCGCATCATCAAGAATATCCGCCAGATTCGCGCGGATATCCCGATCGTCATCGACGATCAGGACGCGACTGGGGTGAGACATTGAGGATTCCGCCCGGGAAAGTTTGCAGAACAGTAAAACAGCCAAAATTATCGCTGGCGGTAACGGTTAACAATTCTATCAAAATGTTGCCGCTCGGGGTGCCTTTTCGCTCGACTTTTTTACTTGGTGGGCCGTATTCCTTAAAAATATTCAAAATGCAACCGCCCGCAGTGCAGGGCTTACCCGTGGTTAACCACCGCGCCTGACTCAGGCACGCAGTCTTCCGCCAAAACCACTCCCAGCGAGGCTGTGAATTTTTATTGGATTCAGTTGTGCAGCCTTCCCTTCTGGGGGAGTTTTTGCGAAATCAATTTTGAGGCGGCAGAGAAAGGCCCATTGGCGGCTTTGACTTTGTCAATCGACCGGCAGCTGCGTCTTATCAGCTGCCAATTTGCCACCGTAGGTGGCTTTCTTTGCCCTTGCCCTGTAGGATCAACTTGTCATGAGAAC
>CALCJM010000046.1 GCA_937967505.1 uncultured Pirellulaceae bacterium
GCTGAAGGTTGACATCTTCGCCAAGTTCGAAACTGTAGTTTTCGGATAAACCGGTAAAGGTGTGAGTTGTTTCGTACTCGGGAACTTGGTTCGGATCCTCGGGTTCCCTGTCCAGATCAAACTCGAAGGCCGTCCCGCCCAGATAGCTGGCGTCTTGAAAAGCGCTGGCCGTATTCACGCACAGCAGCAGGAACAGGCAGGATATAAATGGGGCAAGTGAGATCAATGAGGCGAGTGATGTGAATGAGGCAGTCAGCTTTTTGAAGGAGAGCATTACGACCGTTGAATAAGGATTTGAGAATTTGAGAATTTACAGAAGGAGGCTTTCAACTGCCAATCGCCCTAAAACCTAAAGCAACGACAAGAGAAATTATCATCATCGCAAGAACTGCGATGAAACTGGCCGACGCGCTGATGTGCGAGGACCGCCTTGGCAAATTTTTATATCAGACCCAATGCGCTTTGCAAGCAATGCAAACTGTTTTTTTCAAAATAGTATTTCGTTTTGTTTTGGGTTCAGCGCGAATTGAAATTTTGAATTGGAGTTGGCGCGATGAAAGTGGGCGAAAGAAAGGTTACCGGATCAGAACTGGTTCGCTGTATGGTAGGTCCGCAGGTAGTTTCGCGGCTTGACGTTCGGCTTCAGAGAGGAATCGCAGGTCGCGAAACTTGTCATCCCGCAGAATGACCGGTTTAATAAAGACAAACAGTCGCTGGTCTTCCATCTCGTCTGCGGTGTTGCTGGTCAGGCGGTTGATAATCGGGATGCGTTCGAGAAAGGGAATGCCGGAAACGTTGCTGGCTTCGCGCTGGCGCTTGAGACCACCAACAATGACCGTATGGCCATCAGGGATGGATATCTGGCTGGTGACCTGGTCGGTGTTGCGGGCTGGCGGAATATTGGGATCTGAAGCAGCCCCGATGAAGTTATTGATCAAAACATCAAATTCCAGATTCAGATAGTCCTCTTCGGAGATTTGCGGTGTGACGCTGACCGTCGTTCCCGCCTGTGCGAAGCCCCCAAACGAAGTGGTTGCGGTGGCCGCGGTTGATGTGCTTTGGCTGGTGAAGGGCACTTCGGCGACACTACTGATCAAACCGGTGGCATTGTCATTGACCAAAATCCTCGGGGCCGTTACCACTTCCGCACCTTGGTGCTGGGCCAAAGCTTGCAAGACGACATCCGCTGTCGCCGGGTCAACTAGGGCTCCGTTGAAACCCAAGCCGGGTGTAATTGTCAACGCCCCGGTGGCCGCTTCGACGGTGCTCAGGCCAAAACTGGTCAGGCCGAACAGTTGACGGTCACCGATCCGGTCGCCACCGGACACCTCGACTCCCAAATTGTAGGTGTCCATTGCCGAAATGGTGACGACCCTGATTTCAACCAATACCTGCGGGCGGCGGACATCCAATTTTTTGATAAGGTCTTCATAGAGTTTTTGAACTTCAGGAGCGGCAACAACCACCAGCGTGTTTGTATTTTCGTCAATGGTGATACGGGCCTCGCCGGGGATGACTTGCTGAATACCGTTTGATGATGTTCCTGATTCTTGTCCCGTTTGACCGAAGGGCGGTTGAAAACCATTACCTTGAATTCCTCCAACCGGAAGCCTGCCGGGCGTTGGAATGTTCTGTGGTGATCTCAGACCGGAGCCTGAACCCGGGCTATTGCGTCCCACGTTTCCACCAAATCTACTCTGCGGTTGCCCTTGTCCAAAAAAACCGCCGCTTTGCTGCCCACCAAAACTACCTCCCACCGGGCCAAACGGAGACCCGCCTCCAAAACCACCTGCAAAATTATTTACGTTGTTTGGATTGAGCGAAACACCGCGGAGGCTTTGTGGGCCAAAATCATCAGCCCCCAACCGCTGTTGGCCGCCGTCAAAATTTCCCGCAGCAGCCTGGCCAGTGATGGACAGCAGGGTCTGCAGGATATCGATCGCTTTGACGTTCTTCAGCGTGTAGAACTTGACAGGACTCTGTGAATCATTGTCAGCCGATTCCACATCCAGTTGCAGTTTGAGTGTCTGGATTTGTTGATGGATTTCCTCGCGTGTGGTGACGACCAATTGATTGCCCTGCTCGTTGACGGTCGCTTGATAAACGTTGTCTTTTTGCTCGTCATTCAGGCCTCCCAGCCGTTGGCGAATCAGTTCATCAACGCGTTTGGCATTGGTGAAGCGAAACTGGTAGGTTTGCAATCTGAGTTGATTGACGACATCAATATCTTTGGCCAGTTTCATGGCATCCACGACATCTTCTTGCGTGCCGCTGAACAGAAGCTGGTTTGTGCGCGAGAGTGCGTTGATCTTCAACTTCTGTTTGGCCGAGGCTGCCGGGGGGCCGGTCGAACTGTTGGAACCGGATGTCGTAGGGCCGCCAGTGGACAGGATTTCGTTTAGTTGCTGTTGAAGTTCTTGGGCTTGAGAATTTTTGACTTGATAGAATTGCCGGATAATGGTTTGAGGTGGGACATCGATTTGTTCGAGCAGTTCGATAATCTTTGACAGTCGGTCCACGGTCTCGGTGACAATCAGTGTGTTGCGATTGACGATCCCGGTCATATTGGAGGCCGGTCCCGTGTTGGCGTTCCCGTAGAGCAGTTGTTTCAGGTAATTTTGAGCTTCTGCCTGCTGGATATGTTGCAAGGAGAAAATGACCGTCGCGTAACTGGCTTTTTGAGCGCTTTCGATCTGGTCTCTTGCCAGAATCGGCGCAAACGGCCGGACATCGACCAATTCAACAATTTGAAAAAGATTTTTGACATCGGATTTTACAAGTGCAAATCCATTGGTCCGCAGAATCGATTGGACGATCTCCAGCATTGCATCGGGGCTGACGCGCACGTCTCCAAAAAAGACGACTTTGTTTTTACGCTGGCCCGGGAATTTGTCGGAATTGGATGTGACGCGGATCTGTTTCTCATTGGCCAGCCACTGAATCAATGCTGCCAGGTCGAGATCTGCCTTTTCAGAAAGATTGATGACCATCTCATCTTCTGGTTTTTCTTGGGCCTTTGCTTGCGGAGCCCCATTGACCTGGAAGCCTTGTCCCCAAACGACGCAAGAGTCGCAAGAAAACATCAACATGATCAACAGCAGTTTTGCTGTGCAGTTGGGCATCGGATGGCTTTCTGAGGGGAAGTAGGGGTTGGGATAAGCGGGGGCCGGGGTAAGCAAGCGGCAGACATGGTGGCTTATCTAAAACCTGGAAAACTGCGTCAAGCCAGATATTTAAATCTGCGTTGGTAAATGTGGCCTATTTTTCTGTTTTGGCTGGCCGCGTTAACGAAAAAGCGAAGGTTCACCGGTAAAATAGCACAACTTCAAAGTCTTTGTACCTTATCCATTTTTCTGCAATCAGGTTCTTTCGTTTGCCAGTCTTTCAATATAAAGCGCTCGATCCGGACCAGAGGGTCCTGAACGGGGTGATCGATAGCGATTCCCCCGGCCAGGCTCGGCAAGAGTTACGTGGGCAGGGATTGCGTGTTACGGAGATGATGGCTGCTCAGGCGGATCGAAAATTTTCATTCAGTCTGAAACACATATTTCAGCGGTCGCACAATCACTGGGTAACCGGTTTCACCAGCGAGCTGGCGACGCTGTTATCAGTCGGAGTGCCGTTACTGGAATCGTTGACTACTCTAATTGCGCAAAATAAAGGCCCCCAGGAATCGATCGTCTTGCATTTGAAAGATGATGTTTCTTCTGGTGTCCCGTTGGCCCAGGCCATGGCGCGTCAGCCCAAGGTCTTTGATGCGTTGTGCGTCAAAATGGTTGAGGTTGGCGAAAACACCGGTAAGCTCGACGATATTCTTCGTCAGCTCTCGGAATTTAAACGCCGTTCGTTGGAGTTCAAGGACCGCGTGCTTAGTGCAATGCTGTACCCTATGGTGATCCTGAGCGTCAGCCTGTGTGTATCGGTGTTTCTCATGACCGTCGTCGTTCCGATGCTGTTGGAGAACCTGGAAGACACCGGAAAATCTTTGCCCATGGCAACGCGCCTGCTTAAGGCGGCCAGTGATGTCTTGACGGCGAACGGTTGGTGGTTGTTGCTGTTGGTCCTAGTGGGCATTGCCGGCGCGGTCACGGCGTTACGGACGGATTCCGGCAAGCGTTTCCGCGATAAAGCTTTGCTGAAGATCCCGGTGATAGGTACAATGAGCCGCAAGCAGGAACTTGCGCGAGTGGCGTTGGTTATTGCGACGCTGATGAAAAGCGGAATTGAGTTTGTCAAGGCGATCGATATTGCGATCGGCACGACGAAAAATGTTTTGCTGGTCGAAGCGCTTCGGGACTGTTCTGATCAGGTGGAAGCGGGCAAGGATATTGGGGTCGCACTCCAAAAATGGTCCTACTTTCCGCCATTGGTGAGTCAGGTGTTCACTGTGGGGCAGAAGTCCGGGCGACTGGAAGAAATGCTGTTCAGGCTTTCAAAAGACTACGACAGCCAGGTGGAGGCAATCTCCGGCAGGCTATCAACGATTATCGAACCTGTTCTGATTTTAGTCCTGTCCGCATTCGTTGGATTTATTATGTTTGCCACACTGATGCCAATTTTGGAGGCAGGGAATGTATTGTAGAAAGAGATTTTTGGTTCAGCGTTCCGGTTTCTCCCTGATGGAACTGATGGTGGTGCTGTTGATCATCGGATTGCTGGGGGCCGCCGTCACCGTCGCAGTCCGGGGCGCACGTGCTCAGGGACGCAAGACAACCGCAGAGCTGGAAATCAATAATATCGTGGACGGGCTGGAAATGTTCAATTCGATTACCGCGCGTTACCCCACCCAGGACGAGGGCCTGGAAGCACTAATGCAGCCGATTGGCGAATTCAAATCCGGGATTTTGAAGAAGAAAGGGGCGCTCAACGATCCGTGGGGATCACGGTACTTGTACGTCGTAACCAGTGATTCGCGCGAACCGTTCGAAGTCCTGAGCATTGGGGAGGATCGCCGCGAAGGTACCGACGATGACATCTCCAGTCTCACAACGAGGGCAGATAATTGAACCGGGATGGTTTTTCGCTGGTGGAGTTATTGGCGGTGTTGACATTGATGTCGCTGGTCATGTTGATGGTTACCGTGCGCTGGAATGAACCCTATCAGGCCGCCCGGTTTCAATCAGACATTGAACGTGTGATCGACGCCGATATGAAGGTGCGGAGGCACGCGTTTGCGAACAAAAGGCCCTGTCGAATCATTTTTGATTTCGAGAACAATACCGTCCAAAGCAGTCGTTGGATCGACGGCAAAGAAACCCTGTTGGGTTTTAAGCTCTATTCCACGATAAATCTTCGGTCGATCCAAACCGCATCAGGTACATCTTCAAAACGAAAACGACAGATTGAAATCCGACCAGATGGATCCGGGCTGACTTATGCCCTCGAAATTAACCAGAGCGGTATTAGCAAATGGGTCATGTTTGCTGGCCGCACGGGACAACCTCACACCACAGATCAACTATCCGATGTCAAAACGTTGTTCAAAACAATCAAAACGCAGCGCACTGACACTCATTGAAGTCGTTGCCAGTATTGCGCTGCTTTCGACACTCCTGGTGATCATGCTGAAAACCTATTCGGCTCATGTCCGGCAGATCAACCGCGCGGATCAGAAACTTATCGCCTGTGCGGCCATTGATACTCTGTTGGCCGAGACATTCCGGGGCAGCGAGCCTCTTCCCGTCAACCGGGAAGGCGCGTTCGCCAACAACCCCGATTACCTTTGGCGATCAACAGAGGTCCCCTCCCATTCCAGCAATCCCAGCTGGCAAACAAAGACCATCCGGATTGATGCGGTCTTTTTGGCAACAAACGAATCGGTCGCGTCGGTTGAACTGCTGGTATCTGAGCCCCGCAATGCTGAAGGAGGCATTGATCGTGGTGGCCCGGCAGGAACCTCTGCCTCCGGCCTGAGGAGGACACCGTGATCGTGGGGAAATTGACAACGCAACGCAGTACCCGTTCGCGGCCGCTCCGATCCGGTTTGACCTTGATCGAATTGATTGCTGCGCTCAGCCTTTCAGCCATGTTCATGGCGGTACTGCTGGGCATGGTGGGGCGATTATCATCGACGCGCGATACGCTCAAGCAGCAGAAACCGTTTGAGCCGTGGAAGTATCTGTTAAAACAGCAACTGCAACGGGACTACATGGGTTGCCGGTCGGTGGCAGTGTCTTCCAAACGCATTCGAATCTCGGGCTATTCCCAAATAGCGGGAGTTGGATCGACACCCAGTGAGATAGAATATCGAATCAGGTCAAACAATCGAGGTAACTGGATGTATCGTGTCGCGCGACCTCTTTCAGGCGATTCCGGATTCGCCCAAAGAGAGTTGGTGTGCTGCACGATCGCCACATTCAAAACGCGCACCGCGCTGGATACGGATGTGGCCCCCGGGGTACTGGTGCTGGACATGCAAGTGGTGCCCGCCGCCGCTGCGTCGTCGGCAGCTGGAAAAACAGCGGCTGAAATCCCGAACGATTTGAACGTGCCGGTAGAAGTTAAAAAGCAGAACCCGTTTTCGGTTGTCCTAATCCGACATGGAGCGGGCCGGTGAAACGAGCGAATCTCAAACGGTGCACCGCGCTTCATCGGCGGTCGGAAGGGTATGTGCTTGTTACAACGCTGCTGATCATCGCGATGGCGGGCATTCTGACGGTTGGTTTGGCCAGGCACAGCATGAATCTGGCTGTGGCTTCCATGCAAGAAGAGCTCGAGCTTCAGGACCGTTGGGGGATGCTCAGCTGTCAGAGATTTGCGTTTGGGGCTTCGGGCCGGCTAATGCGAAAGGAGCAATACGATCGACAGACCGGCACCATTGTGGTTCGTCACAAGGATCGGACGACTTGCACGGTGCTGTTGGGCGACCATGAATTCCGGATACGGCTGGATGATGAATCGGCCAAACTGGACATCAATCATCTTTTCAAAAATGCAAAACGAAAAACGACTCAATCCATTATTCGAAAGTATTGCCCTGACCGGTCACTGGCGATTAAGTTGTCACCATTAAATCGGGCTCTACGTCGTAAACCGACGGAAGATTCGTTTGAAGCTTGGGGGCAAGTGTTTACACCTACGTCGGCGGAAGTCGGGTTTGGAGCTGCCATCCACGGTGCGTCGGATCGCCTGACCTGCTGGAGTCGTCATTTAAACTTTGGAAATTGCTCCGACGAAGTGCTTTTTGAATCCGCCAGGGTAATGGTTGGAAGTAACATTGCCAAGCAGCTGGTTGGAAACCGTTCGCAAGGTATCAGCGATGTGAAAGAAGCGGTTGAACAGACACAGGCGACAGGTGACCAGCAAACTGAGCTGAAACGCTATTTACGCGACCATTCGACAGCGCAGTCCGTCTGGGTACAATCGACCAGTGGCACCCAATCCCGGCACTACTTGTCAATTCGTGAATCGGTGACCGGCACCCTTTCAAGATTCTATTCTTTCTCCTGGTGATGTCACATTGATGAAAACGAAGCATCTTCACAACCTTGCAAAGGCGAGTGCTGTTCTAGTCCTCGTTGCCGGATCCACGATGGCAGTAGCGCTACTACTGCACCCATACGAATTGCCTGTTCCAGTCACCGTCGCCGCGGCACCGGCAGCGGAGAGTATCAGGTCGCTGCCTAGCGAGCAGCGATTGGCCCCCCTGTTTGTCAAACGCTATTTTTCCAAACCGAAACAGAAACCGGCCCCCGTTGCGACCCGCAGGCAGCCCGTTCGTCAAATCCGTTGGCCGGCGATCCAATTGGACTGCGTATTCATCGGGAAACGATCACAAATCGCGGTGCTAAAGTCAAACCAGAAATCGTTTACCTGTCGCGTGGGTGATAAATTCCTCGGGGTTGTGGTAAACAAGATTCGGGAAAATGAAGTAGAACTGACGTTTCAGGGTGGGACGAAAGTTGTTCAAACCAGCGGTGAATCAAAGTCAAAAAAACGGTCTCGGTTAGGCTCACCCGACAGGGACAAGCTGCCCGACACCGTCGCTGAACCGCCGGTGGATCCGGCTGACCAACTGCCTGACATCGAGGCGCTGCTGATCCATGACATTCTCAAGTTGGCTCCGGATAACGAGTTCGAGCTATGACCAAATTTATCTCAATTGAGCGTGACCATATCCGCCTGTGTCATGGTGAACAGGTTATCGCGTCGCGCGCGTTATTGCCGACCGAGACAACGGTACTTGTGGCGGAAACTGCGGATTGGGTTGCGCAACAGATTGAATCGGCGGGCCTTCCGAAAACCAACTGGATGCTGGGACTGCACTCGTCGTTTGTTTTTTTCTCCAATTGCCAACTTGAACGCAGCATCGTCCAAAATCCAACCGCGTTGACCTACGCTTTGGAAGACCAACTGCCGATTGAAGCGGAACAGATGCTCGTCTGTGCCGCAGCAGGTTCTCCGGATTCGTTCGTCACGCTGGACTTTGCACGGATCGAGGCTTTTGTTCAACAGCTAAATCGTGAATACGATCTTGCCTTCAGTGCGGTGGTCTCCCTAGCACTTTGTTTGGCAGAATTCCTGCACACAGGGCAGCTGCAAAAAGCCTTGCAGTCAACGTCAGGTTTTGACTCCAAAACACAACAAATTCTACTGGCGTCGGAAACCGAACAGGACTTTTTTGAATTCCGGGACGGCCAGCTAACTCAATGGACTTATTCACTTGGAAGTCATTCGGAGTTTTTTGAACACGGCAACGGCCCACATGTTTCCACGTTCCTTAAATATACCGGCCAGTCTTTCGGCCTGCGTACCGAAGGCAACAAGATCGAAGTAGAGGATTCGGCACGCGCTACAGTAGCGAATGCGCCGTTGACACTACTGCCCCCGGATGATTATAGAGATGGCCCTCACTACCGCCTGAGTGAGCAAACTGCGGTTGGCATGATATTCGATCAGTTACAGCAGCGAAAATTTGAAACACCATTCGACTTCAGCGCACAAATAAACCATCGACTGGGGATCAACCAGTCCGGCACCACGGTCTGGGAGCTTGTTGGTGCGTCAGTTCTGCTCGCGCTGGTTGCACTGGCGGGAGTCCTCTTCTATCGGGCGACACAATGGGATCGAGTTGCCATCGGCCTTGATGACCAAAACCGCAGCGCCTTCAGGCAACTGTTGCCCGATCGGCGAATTAACGGACCCGTGGAGAAATTGCTGAAGGCAGAGCTAAGGCAGCAACAGATCAAAAGTCAATTGGTGCGATACACCAATCGAACGGCGAATCTTTTTTGGACGACCGAGGCGGTGTTCAAATCCTTGGGGACGATTGGACAATCGGAAGTGGTGAGCATCGCCATCCTGCCTGACGCCGCCGTGATTCGTGGGACGGTCAAGTCTTTGGCGCACTTGGACCGTTTGAAGACCGCGCTGCAATCGGCGGGTTTTGAGATCGGTGCCGACAGCAATTACGCATTGAACTTTGAGTTGTCGTTGAAACGGCCGGAAGATCAGGTGCTGTTGGCCCAATCAGGACAGGAGGCAAGCAATGAAAATTAGCTATCTCTATCTACTGGGGATTGCGATGGCGTGCCTGGCGCTTGCCTGGGCCTACAACGAGTGCCAATCGGCATTCCAGAACGCACAAGCAGCAAAGTCACAACAGTTGCGTTGCGAATCAATCGTTGGTCATATTGAGTTCCTGCGTGCTAGGAACCGGCATTCTAGCGTGATCACGTCTGCAAATTTTGATCCTGCAAAATCGGTGATGCAGGCTGCCCGGGCGGCGGGGATTCCACTGGTGAACTATTCTGTCAATCAGTCTCGACTACGGAAGATCGAGAAAACAGATGTTCGGCAATGGCAAGTCGGTGTTCCCGCGTCTTCTTTGCCGTTGAAGAATGTGGTGCGATTCGCGAGAAATCTTGCCACTGGCGATGTGACGTATCAAGTGAATCGAATCGACTTGCGCCCCGACCGCCAGCAGAGCGATCAAGTTGAGCACTGGAAAACAGATTTTTCGATCTCGTTGATGAAACGTGATGGTGAAAAATAGGGGGCGGTACTCTTTGTTGGGTGAAACCTTGATCTTTGATTGACCAAATTCCTCGACCGGATGCCGTATTTGCGTGGCTTCGGTGGTGTGATTTCCAGGCCTGGAACCCGCCGGGCCACAGGTCTCCCCTTCAACATCTCCACGGATCTCCATGGTATTGTGGGGGAATATCCCCTGGCCGTAGCAACCTCCTCAAACCACCTACCGCGGTGCCAGCACTTATGATCGCAAGGTTGGCTTGACGCACCGATGGCATCTCTCTATCCAATACCTCCCAAATTTCTATTCTGAAACCTTGAGATGCATGTGGCCCCCAAAACAGTTTTGCTTTTGCTGACCATATCGGTGACGTTTGTCATTGGGCTAGCTGGCTGTGCCCGTTTGGGCGCCAGACGGGCTGCCCAATATCGTACGACCGAACAGGTAGCAATTGGCGACAGCCTGGCAAAAGACCAGCACCAGGCTGCGATCTGCCTCATGAATCAAGGGCTGTACGGCCCGGCCGAACAGAGGCTGCAAGAGGCGTTGCTAACGGATGCCGGCTATGGCCCGGCCCACAACACATTGGGAAAGCTGTACTACGATCAGCAAAAATTCTATCTCGCATCCTGGGAATTTGAGCATGCGGCGAAAGCGATGCCCAATCGTGCTGAGCCATTGAATAATCTTGGTTTGGTGCACGAATCAGTCGAAAAAATTGACCTTGCGGTTGATTTTTACCAGCGTGCTTTTGATATTTCCCCTACGAATGCAACCTACTTGGGGAACCTGTTGCGTGCCCGAATTCGACGGGGCGATAAAACAACCGACATGATCGATATGTTTCAGCAGCTCATTCACATGGATGAACGTCTTGATTGGATGGAATGGGCCAAGCTACAGATGGTCAAAATCGAAGACGACCGGGTCGGGCTTCGTGCTTCCCACGGCACAGAGGATGGCGAGAATTACGTTAGTGAAATGATCTTGCCACTGGAGTCAGAGATAATTTCTATGGATGTCAGTCCAGGCATGCCTAACGATCAGTTCAGCGATAATCGCGCTTTGGATGGTAAGCCTGCGTTGGATGGCAGGCCGCTGTTGGATGAACCAAGGCAAATCGAAAGACAATCCGGATCGCAGGGCGATTTTATTGTTGAAGAACCTGCGTCTCAAGAGCAGGCTGAGAGGCCCGGGGCTGCCAGCAGAGTAATCAAGCTCACACCAAACTAAAGTCAACGCAAGCTGGCCAGAGCATCGCCCAATTCAGGGTACTCGAACTCAAACCCGGCATCGGTCAGGCGGTTGGGGATCACATAGCGACCATAGATTGCCAGTTCGGGATCCGTGCGAAGAATCCAGTGTGCTCCCAATCGAACCATCCATTCGGTTGCCGGCAAGCCAAACGGGATTCGCAAGCTGAGTCGCAATTGTCTCATAAATTCCTGTTGTGATACCGGATTGGGAGCCGTGGCGATGTAAACTCCGCTCATCGTGGCATCCTGAATCGCGCGTTCAAAAATGCGATTCATGTCCTGTTCGTGAATCCAGCTCATTCCCTGTTGTCCCGACCCCACCGTTCCGCCCAAACCCAATCGCGTGATGGTACTCAGCCGTGAC
This sequence comes from uncultured Pirellulaceae bacterium, assembly GCA_937967505.1. Lineage (GTDB taxonomy): Bacteria > Planctomycetota > Planctomycetia > Pirellulales > Pirellulaceae > Mariniblastus. Next base: position 11,594 of record CALCJM010000046.1, read on the forward strand.
AAGGCCCCGCCGCCGGCACCACGGTTGCGTCCCACCACGAAACTGGTACGGAGAACGACGCCTCGTTGCTGATCCGTAATGGAATCTGCAAATTGTGCTTCCCATGCTTTGGCAACATCAGGAGCCAGTCCGTAGCCGAACGGGGATGCTTCAGTACAAACGAGCTTGGGAGGATCGCCATAAATATGAGCCGTGCTCATTTGCACCCAAACGGGTGGTGGATGATCGATATTTCGCATCGCTTCCCCAAGCACCCGGGTGGCCTCGACACGCGAGCGCAGAATCTCATCACGGTGGTCTGGTGTTTTAATGCAGTCAACCGTGCGGCCAACCAGATTGACCAGCGCGTCGGCACCATCAAGTGCATTCATCCAGGGCCCCAAACTTCTGGTGTCCCATTGCTGAAATTTCCAGTTCCCGTCTGGTTGGGGGCGATTGCGGGAAAGGATGGTGACATCGCAACCGGACTCCATTAACCGGGTGGCCAGCGAAACACCAAGAAACCCACTTCCACCTGCGATGACGACGTGTTGGCTACGGCTGAGGCTACGGTTTGTCATATGGTCTTGGGCGACAATGACCGGGTGGGGGGAAACTGCTCTTCACGATCAGCTAGCAACCGAAAAATACTGCCATGCATAACCTGGCACGACCGCGCAGGTTTGTTTGCTGGCGTCGGCTGCTAGCGTAACTGCCCCGGAAATTCTTTGTAATCGGAAAAGGTTCTCATGTGGCGGGACTGATTGGTCGATCACCATCATTAGTGCAGGGGGGCACACCTGTTGGTTGCTGCGCGCTTTCTTAAGAAGCGTCCAAAATATCGTGTCCTCAACGCCCGGAAATATTGAATTTGAAGAGCCATCTCCATGGTTTGTCACGTGGGTGTCGGCTTGGGGGCGCGTCGTCATTGACACCATCATTGCGCTGGGCGATTTTTCATTGTTCTGTTTCCGGATGATGGTTTGGCTGTTCACGCGTCTGCCCAAAAAAGAAACGTTGTGGCCCAACTTTCACCAGGTGGGCGTCTCATCCCTACCGGTGGTTGCGTTGACCGGAACCTTCATTGGCATGGTACTGGCCGTGCAAAGCTACTTTCAATTCCGACAAATTGGCCTCGAAACGCGGTTGGGTGGAGTGATTAACATGTCACTGGTGCGCGAGTTGGGGCCGGTGTTGGCGGCGACGATGCTGGCGGGGCGGGTTGGTAGTTCGATGGCGGCGGAGCTGGGGACGATGCGTGTGACGGAGCAAATTGACGCGCTGTCCGCGATGGGGGCCAATCCGATTCGCTATCTGGTGGTGCCACGATTTCTGGCCTGTTTATTTTTAATTCCGGCACTGACTGTGATGGCGGATTTTATGGGCGTTGCTGGCGGTCATTTTTACAGCGTTGACATCATCGGCATTGACGTGCATCACTATTGGCACAACAGTGCAAAATTCGTAACCAACTTTGATTTGTTTGTCGGGCTGTTTAAAAGTGTCTTTTTTGGGGCGGCGATTGCTATGATCAGCTGTTATCAGGGGTTCAATTGCACTGCCGGTGCCGAGGGCGTGGGTCGTGCATCCACCGCAGCGTTTGTTTATTCTTTTGTGGCGATTCTGGCATTGGACCTGTTTTTGGGCATTGCCCTAGATTCCATTTATTTCACTTACTATCCCGAAGGTGCCAGCCTGCTTTAGTATCGCTATAGCATGTCGGGGAGAGATAAAATGATCGAACAACTATATGAACAGCAGGACGCGCTGGTTGACGTGAAGAACATGTCGGTCACCTTTGGCAGTCAAAATATTTTGCGCAACATCAACCTTTCGATTCCTCCTGGTCAAACGTTGGTGCTGCTGGGTGAGAGTGGCTGTGGAAAAACGGTATTGATGAAAAGCATCATCGGTCTGGTCAAGCCGACGATTGGGGAGGTCTACTTTGATGACCGGAACATCAATCAGTTAAGCGACCGGCGTTTGAGTCTGCTGCGATTGCGGTTTGGATTTGTGTTCCAGAATGCGGCGTTGTTTGACAGTATGACCATCGGGCAGAACGTCGCGTTTCCGCTGCGTCAGCATGGTCGGTTTACGTCCGGTCAGATTCGCGAAATGGTATTGGCACGTTTGTCGGAGGTGGGATTACCCGATTCTGTGGTGTTTAAAAAACCGGCGGAACTTTCCGGTGGAATGCGCAAACGTGTGGGGCTTGCCCGTGCGTTGATTATGAATCCCGAGTTGATTATGTACGACGAACCCACCACGGGACTGGATCCCATTATGAGCGATGTGATTAACGAATTGATCATTCGGACGCGCCGTCGCAATCCGGTGACCAGTATTGTTGTGACACATGATATGAATACGGCGAAAAAGGTCGCTGACAGAGTGGTGATGCTGATGCCGGCGCATCGATTGCAGCCCAATGAATCACAGATGATCTTCGACGGTTCGGTGCCGGAGCTGACGGCATGTCGCGATCGGCGAGTGCAACAGTTTATCAACGGTGAGGCTGGCGAGCGTTTAATGGAACTGAGGGGCCAGCGGTCCGGGGTTTAGTGGTACATCATGGATGAAAATTTGCTCAGGTTGCGCGTCGGAATGCTGGTCCTGGTGGCCATTATCATTCTGGTGATTCTGATCTTGCTCAATAGCGAGGGGTGGGTCACGCAGTACGACGTAATTCTCAAACCTGGTTCTGCACCCGGGGTGACGATCGGCACACCGGTTCGCAAGAATGGAATTTTGATTGGGCGCGTCAAGGACGTCACGACTGAGGACGACCACGTACGCCTGGTGCTGGGGATCAACGATAAAGAGCTTATCTACACCAACGAGGTTGCCTCGATCGGAGCGGAGTCGTTTTTGGGTGACGCGGGAATCGAGATCTTGCCACTGCCACGCGATCAACGCGGGCAAAGGGTCTCCTTTGGCGAGTCGATTTCACGGGTGACGGTGAAACGTAATCCGATGGAGATTGTCGATATGGCGCTGGACCTAGAAACCGAAATGGTGAAGACGCTCCGCACGGTTCAGGATGCGGGCAAACAGGTCTCCAGTGCCGGTGCAGGTATCGATCAGTTGGCCCAGACCGTCAATATGGCGCTGACCAATGAAGACAGTGATCTGAAATTGTTGTTGGCCGATTTGCGCAAGGCCAGTGCCAAGGCGTCTAGTTCGCTGGACAACTTTAATCGGATTTTTGAAAACCTGAACGATATCGTGGGGGATCCTGCACTCAAGGAAAAGACCAACGAGGCATTTGACAATCTGACGGCGGTGTTTCGCGAGGTGCGAACCACGGTGGCCGATACGCGGAAAACCATCATCTCATTTGGCGGGGTGAGCAAGCGCGCCAACAAGAATCTGGATAACCTGTCGGTCTTTACTGGTTCCCTGAAGGACAATGGCCCGGAAATTCTGGAGCAGGTGAACTCCAGTCTGAAGAACGTGGACAAACTGCTCAGCCAGGCGAAGTCATTTTCAGGCTCGCTGGCACGGTTGGAGAAAGCGTTTACCAATAAGGACGGCACCATCGGAAAATTGCTGAACGATTCGGAAATCTATGACGGTGTGAGACAAACCGTTGACAACGCGCGTGATATCAGTGAACGCGTGAAGCAACTGAGCATTAAACTGGAGCCCATGGCGCGCGACTTGCGCACGTTTGCCGATGGAATCGCTCGGGATCCGGGTTCGTTGGGGATTCGTGGCGCACTTGACCGCCGACCGACCAAGTCAGGATACAAAGGATCGGCCGGAGGGAATGGCTTGTTCCGGTAATGGGGGGCCGCATCGTTCCGCGTGACTGCACTCAGCAGTGCGTGGACGTTATAAAGTCGCCTGTACAAAATGGCATGGGGGAGCGCTGTCCGGCAACGGTGGTGCGGACCTTAACCTCTTTGGTACACGCGCGTACCAGCGACTGGTTTAGAGGTTGATTTAAAGGTCGATCGAGGAACTGCTGCCACCGGTGTTTTGATTGCGAAGCTGTTCCATCATGAAACTGATCGCGCGTCCGTAGGCGGCGACGGCTTTTGAGAATTGTTTTTTGGTGACGGCCGCTTCGGCGTCGGCGACCAGCGCCTTCAGTTGCTCCCGGTCCACCTGCCAGTTTTTATCGATCGCACCGGATTGGAGTTCCTTCAAAAGGTTTGACATACGTTTGGAGAAGACTTCCCCGGAAGGGCAGTTGATTCGAACGTAGGGGCCGCGCCCAAACACTTTGCCGCCGACACCGTTGCTTTCGGGTGCGCCTTCCGAAACCAGCAGGCGGTAAATTAGAAAAATCAGACTGCCTATCGCCGCAACTCCCGGCAGAATCGCCGGCAGATAGCTTCCTGTCAGGAGAAACATCAGCACAAACAGCGCCGACACAGCCAGTACGATTGACGCGACAATGACGGGTGTCGAGGTCCCTTTGTCGTCCGCGCGCGCGTTCTGGTTGGTGATTGCCTGAGCGGCGTCTCCGGGAACCGGCTGATTGACTTTGACGATCACGACCGTGATATTGTCGGGGCCGCCGCGCAGGTTCGCCAGGTCCACCAGCACCCGCACGGCCTCGTTGGGGCTCATGTTGGCCATGATGGACCCCATTTCGTCATCGTTGATGACGCCCGTCAGTCCGTCGCTGCACAGCAGAAACGTATCACCGGCGCTTAGTGGAAACGGGCCTTCCACATCGACCTTGCATTCCGGGTAGGGGCCCAAGGAACGGGTGATCACGTTTTTGGGCACCTTGTTGGACGCTTCGTCTTCTTTGGATAGTTGCCCGGCGGCCTTCATCTCCCAAACTAGGGAGTGATCAAAGGTCAGTTGTTCGAGGCGGTTATTGGCCATTCGGTAAACGCGGCTGTCTCCGATGTGCCCAACGATGGCGGCCCCGGGCAACAGCAGCAGCGAACTGCATGTCGTTCCCATATTGCGGAACTCTTCGTTCAGTTGACCGCGCCGGTGAATCTCGCCATTGGCCCCGCTCATCGCCTTGCGCAGTGATTCGCCGTTGGAGTCCTCGTTGAACCGGGCGTAGAGATGCGGGATGTGATCGATGGCCAGCTTGCTGGCCAGTTCGCCGGCGGCGTGGGCCCCCATCCCGTCGGCGACGATGAACAGATGGCCTTTCTGCTTCCAGTGATCGATGCTGCTGGCCAGGGCGACGGACATATTGTCCTGATTGGTCGCTCGTCGCATACCGATATCACTTAACGAAGCGACCTCAAGGTAAGTGTTCCAATCGACCAGGCTTTCGCTCATTGAAGTATTCTATATTTGAATCGTCGGTATGGTGGAGCGGTTTGTTGGAGCCAGGTTGCCTGCTATTTCCACCATGAAAAAAAGGGCTCTCTCAGCCGGCGAAAATGCCGGAATCCATTGGTTTTCATCGTCTGACAGCTCCTGATTGGCAAGCCCAAAGGAAGGGATCACGATGCGGTGCAAATGAAACCACGCATAACCAGTGTAACCAGCAAATTCTGGCCGGAAAGTGATCTATCGGCAGAGCTCGTCAATTTGTAATATCAATCGCTATATGGGTCCTGATTTAGGGTCATTAAGCCCCGCACGCCGGAAATTCATCTTCGCCATGTCTCAAATTCGCCACCATTCCAACAGCAATGCCGCGTACCTCGGCGGTGTTTGGTGTGCGGTGACAAAGTTGATCTTCGCCCTTGTGCTGTTGGGAGTATCCAGCGGATGTGTGCAGCGTCGCCTGATCGTGAAAACGCAGCCCGAGGGGGCCTTTGTTTCGATCGATCGCCATCCGGTCGGGTATTCTCCGGTATCGGTTCCTTATACCTATCACGGAACGCGCGACATCCAGATTGAAAAAGATGGCTATAAGCCGATCAATGTCCAACAGCGTGTCCGTCCCAATTGGTACAGCCGTTTTCCGGTCAGTTTCTTCACTGAGAATTTTTCACCACGTGAGATTCGCGACCAGCGTATCTTGGATTTCCAGTTACAGCCCAAGACGATGACGGGCGAGAACGAATTGCTGGACCGCGCCAATGACCTGCGCACCAACGTCCAACGCGGTACGATCGCATCGCCTGTACGAAGATAAATGGCTTACCATTCAACGCCATATCCCGGGGAAGTCCGCTCATGGCTGGATTGCAACGCACCTGCCCAGCCAAACGGTTGTTTACTTTGGTGGAATTCGCTCTACTATTTTATCGAAGCCGAACCGGGACCCGTCTAACCGTGTCGCAGGGGGGGGCCAGATTCGTTCGGTTCGGTTAATCGGTTCGGTTAACCGGCGCGATTAACCGGCGCGATCGATCGTTAAAAATAGATCTGTCAGACAGGAATCGTGGCCATGAAACATCAAGTCTGTTTTATCACTGCTGTACTGATGATTTCTTCGGTTGCCGCCTTGCACTGCCGGTCTGCGATGGGGCAATTGAGTGGAGCAGGGCAGTTTGCCGGTCGGCCCGCTGTTGGTGTCACGGTCCAACTTCCGGTGTTCCGGACCCATTCGGTTCGCACCGTTGTGTCGATTCCTGACGGTGGAACGCTTAACCTCAGCGGCGGAGGTGGGGCAGGTTACGGGCGGGCACGAAGAGGCCGATTTCCGGGGCACAGGTCCGGGAGCAATGGCGCTACAGCCCGCACTGAGGCCACGGTGCGTCTGATTCGCCAGAAAGAGTTCGAGCGCGCTTGGCTGGCCAATCGACCGATCGTGGAATCGGAGACTGGCGGAGTCGAAGTTGACGGTTCGGCCGCCACCCAGGCAAAAGCTGACTTCCTCAGTCGCAACGTGGGGCGATAGCCATCCCGCCGGTTCACTGGTTGAGGCATGGCGGATTTAGGCACCTGCTGTTTGTGGAAATCCGAAGGTCCGTTGCGGTAAGCGGCGGCCTACAATTTTTCGGTTGGTTTGATTATTCCCGAACGTAAACCCGCGACGTAATCATTTAGCTGCGCGCGTACTTTCCCGGAGAGAAAGTACATGCCCAGCATATTCGGGAAGGCCATCCCAAGGATCATCATGTCGCTGAAATCCTTGATACTGCTCGGGGCCACGACAGCCCCCAGAAATGTAAAAGTCAAAAACAGGAGTTTGAATAAACCTGAGGACCAGTCACCGAATAGGGAAGTGAAGCAGCGTTCCCCGTAGTAGGCCCACGAGATGCAAGTCGAATAGGCAAACAGCACGATTGCCACGAACAGAAACCATTTGAACCAAGTGAATCCACCTTTGACAAAAGCTTCTTTGGTGAAAAAGGCACCCCGGTCCAGTTTGACCATATCGTTAACCGTCAGTACACCGTCGCCATCCCCGTCCATTTTGGGTTTCTCCTCAATCAGCAACTGTTCGGCATCCTGCCGGGACAACCCGCTGATGTCGGTGGTGTTGGCCACCGCGCAGACGGCCAGTTCTTGCTGCAGGGTTTCTAAGGCCAGCGGTTCCGATTTGTCGCTGATAACGCCCGTGACAATGATCACCAGAGCCGTCATGGTGCAGACCACCACGGTATCGATAAACGGCTCCAGCAATGCGACGTAACCCTCACGCACCGGGATGTTGGTTTTGGCAGCACTGTGGGCGATGGATGCCGATCCTGTGCCGGCCTCATTGGAAAATACCGCACGTTTAATCCCGATCACTAGGCAACCCAGGAATCCACCGTAGGCAGCCTGGGTGTTGAACGCACCGTCCCAGATTTTTTCAAATGCCTCGGGTACTTGAGCGAAATTGGTTCCCAGAATATATAGCACGCACAAAACGTATCCGGCACACATAAACGGAACGATGCGCGAGGCAACTTTTCCAATGGACTTGATACCACCCACGATCACCAGACCCACGGCAATGGACATCAACATTCCGTAGACCCAACTGTATTGATTGAGCACGGGAACTTCGGTTCGAATGGCGTCAAGTGACTGGCTGATTTGAAACGTGTTGCCGCCGCCGAACGATCCTCCAATACAGAGGATTGCGAACATGACCGCCAGAATTGAGCCCAAGATGCCAAGCCCTTTTTCCTTTAGCCCGGCGCTCAGATAACGCATTGGCCCACCCGAGACACGGCCCTTTCTGTCTTGGGTGCGATAGATTTGGCCCAGGGTGCATTCGGTAAATTTGGTGCTCATCCCCAGCAACCCCACCAAAATCATCCAGAACGTAGCCCCCGGTCCACCTTGTCCAATCGCGATCGCAACGCCCGCAATGTTCCCCAAGCCGACGGTTCCCGACAGCGCTGAAGAGAGTGCCTGAAAGTGGCTGACCTCGCCATGGTCATCCGGATCATCGTAGTCACCTCGGGTCAGTCGCAGAGCGTGCCAAAAACCACGCAGGTTGATAAACCCCATGTAGACTGTGAAAAACACCGCACCCACCAACAGCCAAACCACAATGAAGGGAACGCTGTTCTTGCCATCGCCCAACCAGCCCTCGCGCTGGATCATTTTGGGCTGGTTGGTCGCGGCGTCGATCAGGGGGTTGCCATTTTTGTCTTTGGCAACGTCCTGCCAGTCGCCAGTCCAGAGGCCATTAAAGACCACGGCGTACATTGGCGGCACGATCTTTTCGCCAATGAATTCGTCAACCGCTTCCAGCCGCTGGTTAATGGTGGTCAAAATGTCTTCAGACGCTACAGCCTCCACGACCGCCACCGGATTTTTGTCCGGGACATTGTCTGGTTCGGATGCGAAAGTGTCGCATAACAGGAAGTGGGTCGCAGACAGCTGAATCAAAAGAAACCAGAGAAAAACAGATAAGGCGATTCTGGGAATAACGTGCATGGGATCTTGGCTTCCTTGGGCTCAATTACTTACTGCCAGCGTTGGGATCAGGCATCGAGCACTGTGAATGATGGTGGGGTCGTCAGAATGGCCGGACCAAAACTGGCGGCACTAGCGAGTGTTTAAGTTCCTTTAGCGGTCGGTTGTTGTCAGCCGTTTGGCGCTTGTCCGAAGCAAGGTAAGGGGCACGCTTCGGCAGGCATCCGAAGCCATCGTTCAAACATCAAAACTTAACAGCAATCAGTGTTGTAAATGAGCACGATTGGCAAGTCAATGTTTTCTGGCGCGGCACTACGGGGTAAATTTCCCATTTTTGGTTGTCAATAACGGGATTAATGTTAGGATCTCGGTGATTACACCGGCTTGCATGGGGCTGTGCAGCGGAGTGTGAAAATGCCACTGTGTTCCCGCAGGGGGCGTGGCATGGTTAAAAGGCGCGATGCGGTTCGCATGTTACCGCGCCAACTTTCAAACGGTTTTTCAATTCCACGATAGCCCAATCTAGAAACTTGCTACCGTGATCCATAATCGGGTTGCGCATCAATCTGTTTTTCGTAAGCAACACAAAACAAACATGTCTGACGTACTAAAAATTGTTGACCTTCACGTTTCCATCAATGACAAGGAAATTCTTCGGGGGGTAAACCTTGAGATTAAGCACGGCGAAACCCACGCACTGATGGGCCCCAACGGCAGTGGCAAAAGTACACTGGGGTTGGTCATTATGGGACACCCAAACTATGAAGTCACCTCGGGCCAAATTTTGCTTAATGGGGAAGACATTACCGAACTGGAACCCAACGAGCGCGCCCGCGCGGGAATTTTTCTGGCCTTTCAACGTCCGGTAGCGATCCCGGGAGTGAAGATGGCTGACTTCTTGCGGCATGCCACCACCAATGTCCGCAACCCGGATCGCAAGGAGGGCGAGGACCTGATCCCGATGCGTGATTTCCGCAAGGAGATCAAATCGAACATGGAGAATCTTCAGATGGACGGCGAATTTGCCCGCCGATACGTCAATGATGGATTTAGTGGTGGTGAAATGAAGCGCGCCGAGATTCTCCAACTGGCGATGTTGCAGCCCAAATTTGCGATCTTGGACGAAACGGATTCAGGGCTGGATGCTGACGCGGTGCGGTTGGCCAGCCAATCGATCAACGAAATCGGTCACAACAAAATGGGATTGCTGATCATTACGCATCACGACAAACTGCTCGAGCACAACCCGCCAAACTTCACACACGTAATTTTGGGCGGGAAGATTGTTGAAACCGGCGGAAAAGAACTGGCAGACGAGCTTCACGAAAAAGGTTACGAGCGGATTCGTAACCAGTACCCGGAAGCTGCCAAAGTGAATGACGATGCCGAGGTCGCGGTTTAGTTAATCGTGACGGGCTGTTGCCCGATCAAGTTTTGCTGATCCACGACAACCATCGTTAAATCCAATACCCAACTACTGAAAGGGCGTGACTGGACCAAGTGATCCCGTTAACGCATTCGAATATGTCTGTAGATATCACCGAAAGCCAAGAATTAAAAGGGACTGAAATCAACAAGTATGATTTCAAGACCAAAACGACAGCGGTATTCAAGGCACGGAAGGGGGTTGACGCTGAAATCGTCAATCAGATTTCCGATATCAAGAACGAGCCTGACTGGATGCGGCAGTTCCGCCTGAAGGCGTTGGAGATATTCAATTCAAAACCCATGCCCGAGTGGGGCGGGGATATCGATCTGGATTTTCAGGACATCTTTTACTACCTCAAACCCACCACCGATCAGGGTAAGAGCTGGGACGATGTACCCGAAGAGATCAAGGACACCTTTGAGAAATTGGGCATCCCGGAAGCCGAGCGCAAGTATCTTGCCGGTGTGAAGGCGCAGTTTGAATCCGAGGTGATTTATGGGTCGCTGAAAAAGGATCTGGCTGATCAGGGGGTGATTTTCACCGACACTGACACGGCGGTGCGCGAGCATCCGGAATTGCTGCGAGAGTATTTTGGCAAAATTATTCCATCAACGGACAATAAATTTGCCGCACTCAACAGCGCCGTATGGTCAGGTGGTTCATTTATTTATGTGCCTCCAGGTGTAAAGATTGATTTTCCGCTTCAGGCGTATTTCCGTATCAATGAAGAGAACATGGGGCAGTTCGAAAGAACGCTGATCATTGTTGACGAAGGAGCGCAGGTTCACTACGTGGAAGGTTGCACTGCGCCGATGTACACCAGCGAATCGTTGCACAGTGCGGTGGTGGAGGTGGTAGTCAAGAAGAACGCGCGCTGCCGATACACGACAATTCAAAACTGGGCCAACAACATCTACAACCTAGTGACCAAACGCGCATTTGCGTACCAGGACGCCGTGATGGAGTGGGTCGATGGCAATCTTGGTTCGAAACTGACCATGAAGTATCCGGCCGTCTATATGATGGAACCGGGGGCGCGTGGCGAGATCTTGTCGATTGCATTTTCCAGCAAAGGGCAGCATCAGGATGCTGGTGCGAAACTGGTTCACTGTGCTCCCGATACGACAGGGACCATCATTTCAAAATCGATCTCCAAAAATGGCGGTCGCAGCAGTTACCGGGGGTTGGCCCGGGTCGAAAAAGGAGCCGTTAATTCGAGGTGCAGTGTGGTCTGTGACGCACTGATTCTGGACCCGGAAAGTCGCAGCGATACTTATCCCTACATCGAAATTGACGAACAGGACGTGTCGATGGGGCATGAGGCAAGTGTCTCACGGATCGGGGAAGAGCAACTGTTTTACCTGATGAGTCGCGGGCTGTCCGAAACGGAAGCCAGTACCATGATCGTCAACGGTTTCATTGAGCCATTGGTGAAAGAACTGCCGATGGAATATGCGGTCGAAATGAACAGGTTGATCCAACTCCAGATGGAAGGCTCTGTCGGATAGGACTCGATTCAGGGTGATCCGATGCGCCGCAGCAATTCACAAACCAAGCTACAGATAACTCATACGTCCATGACAACTTTAATGCCATCAACACAGATTTCGTTTGACGAAGCCGGATTCAAGTCAATTCTCGAAACACGCAGCGAGCCGCAGTGGCTGACGGATTTGCGCCAGCAGGCGTGGAAACAGTTCAACGAACTCAAGTGGCCCAATAATCGCCAGGAAGAGTGGATGCGGACCGACATTCGCATGTTTAAACTGGAGAAGTTTGGCATGAAAGCGGACGCGCGTGCCGGCTTGCCCGCAGATCCGCAGGCTCAAACGTTGCCCGACCTAGTGTTGGGCAACGGTGTTGAACTGGCTGCCAGCGTTGGATCGCTGGATAGTCAGGTGACTTCTGCGACAGAGTTGGCTGCCGAGTACAAGGAAAAAGGGATCATTTTCGGGACGATTAACGATCTGATTGGCGAACACGGTGACCTGATTAAAAAATACCTGTTCAAGGCGGTGGATTGCAACACCGATCGTTTTTCCGCGTTGCACGCCGCCATGTTTACCAATGGCGTTTTTCTGTACGTACCCCGCAACGCGACTCTGGACAAACCCGTTCACATCAGCAGTCAGCTGACCGATGGTGGCAGTGATCTGCGCCATACACTGATTGTCATCGAGGAAGGTGCCGAAGCGACCGTGCTGGCAGAATCCAACAGCGGCGCCGACGCCAACGGGTTTCACTGTGGCGCGATCGAATTGTTTGTCGGTGATCGCGCTAATTTGCGGTACGTCAATCTCCAAGACTGGGGCCAGAAAGTTTGGCACTTCGCACATCAAAAAGCCGTCGTCGGCCGTGATGCCAATTTGCAGTGGACCGTTGGGGCGTTGGGATCGAAGCTGGCGAAAGTCAACCAGCACGTGGCATTACAGGGAGACCGGGCCAACGTGCAGGTCAATGGTGCCATGTTCACAGAGAACCGACAGCACTTGAGTTACCACACCCTCCAGCATCACGAAAAACCGTCTTGTACCAGTGATTTTCTGTATAAGACCGCGCTACAGGACAATTCCCGAACGGTCTGGCGTGGCATGATCAAAGTCGATAAGGAAGCGCAGCAAACCGACGGCTATCAACGCAATGACAATCTGATTTTGTCCGAGAAAGCTCGCGCTGATTCCATTCCCGGTTTGGAGATTGAAGCCGACGATGTGCGATGTACCCACGGATCGACCAGTGGGCGAGTGGATGAAGAGCTGATTTTCTATGCTCAGTGTCGTGGGTTCACCCGCAAGGAAGCGGTGCGTGCCGTTGTAACAGGTTTCTTCCAACAGGTCTTCGACCGGATCACCATTGAGAGTGTCCGTGAAGCGCTGGCGTTGGCGATTGCCCGCCGCGTCCGCGATTACGTGTAGGTCCTTCACACTTGAGCGATTGGCAGTTAGCAATTTACCATCCGTTGGCGACGCTGCCAGCGTCGGAGCGAAGCTGGCAGCGTCGTCAACGGTAAGCTTTCAACTGCCAATCGCCTGACGGCCACCAGAGCGTCAGGACGAGCGTAACTACCTTCGCCAAACGGTGGAGCGTTGGGGGTAGGGATAGCGACGCATCAACGGTAGGTCGGTAAGTCTCCCTGTGCGCACGCAGATACTGGCGATCCCAGTCGTTGTAGCGAATGTCGATCCTGTAGAATTTTGATCTTACAGAATTTCGGCCAGTCCAGATTTGAAATCCGGGTGTACCAGTTTCAATTCGAGTCGCTCCAGCATCTTGTGGTTGCCAATTCGTTTCGAGTTGGCTGAACGCGTGTTGGCGTCCACCTTGGGTTCTTTCGGCCAAGGGATCTGTCCCAGTTGGAACTGGTCGGCGATGTACTGGTAGTAATCCCGTCGCAATGGCGGGTGACCGTCACTGCAAAGGATGATCTCACCCATGGGACGTTTTTCGGCGGTCGCCCTGATTGCGTTCACGGCATCGGTCTGGTGAATTAAATTCAGATACCCTTCCGGTGAGAGTTTAGCCCAGTCCTTTTGTTTGACCAGTTGCCGGGTCGGTACGCGGACGCCGCCATACAGCCCGGCCATCCTGAGGACGGTCCAGTTATTGGTGTGGGCGGCGATCAGTTGTTCCGCTTCTAGGCAGGCTTTGCCGCCCTCGCGCGAGGGTACCGTCACCGCCGATTCGTCAATCCACTGGCCCTCGAAATTGCCGAACACGCCAGTTGAGCTAATGTAGATGACGTGGTTTACCGGATGTTTCCAGGCGTCGAAGAAATGCTGCAAACCTTTTACGTAGACCTCCCGTATATCGGAGTACCGACTGCGGTCCATGCCGACGGCAAACACAATCGTATCCATGGGAGGCAGGTTTTGGAGCGCTGCGCTGACGGAGGCAGAATCGGTAATGTCAAGGATAACCGGAGAGATGTCGTGATCGCCAAAGTTCACCGCACGTTCCGGGGAGCGTGTGGTGGCGTACGTTCCTGGTGCGTCAGCCCACAATTTTGCCAATGGGAGTCCCAGAAAACCACATCCCACGATCAATCGATTCAATTTTTGTTCCACGCAATCCTGTTAGAGGGAGTGTCCATATTCTGTCACCGCATTAGGGATTTTATCATTCGCGGGGAGAATAAGGGTTTTGCATTCATTTTGTCATTGAATTTGACGCTTGGGAAGCGGTTGGATAACTGGGTGGTATAATAAATGGGCTGATTTGCGGGGCTTGGGTGGCTTGAGCCGCCCGGGTCGATTGGGTTTCCAATATCCGCCAACCCGGGGCGAATCGGTTGAATGATCTCCAGATGCACACGAAGTTTGACGCAGGAGCGGCATGAATCATCGAAAAAATACTGACCTGATTTTGTTGGCGGCAGCCCGCCTTGTTGTTGTCGCTATCGTCTTGTTATTGGCGTTTTCTTTCAGCTCTACAGCGACTGCCGTGCAATTGACACCTACCAGCACTTTGCTGGAAAGAGATTTGGGTTCTGCGTGGGACCAAACGGCAGACGAAGAGCAACCGGTCGAATTCGAGAGTATGGATTTTCTGGACTCCGGCCAGCTACCGCAATCTGTGGAACAGCTGCGTGCGATGCAGGTACGATTCAAGTCATTGGCGGAACAGGTCAAAGATGCGACAGTCAGCATCACGATGCGCTCAGGCCAGGGGACAGGTGTGCTGGTATCCAGCGACGGAGTTATCTTGACAGCAGCCCACGTCATTGGCGGGCCTCGCCGAGGAGCGTTAATTACTTTTCGTGATGGCACCCGCGCCCATGCGGTGACCCTGGGTGTCGAATCAAGAAAAGACTCAGGCATGCTCAAGATTCTCAAGATGATCGAAGAGGAAGGTGAGGCCGGACAGGAAGAACCGGGGCAGGAAGACATCGAAGAGGAGGCCGCCCCTGGTGAATTGCCCGCCCCCGGCGAGCAGCGTCCTAGTGAAGGTGAGGGCACCAGCGACGCTGACGATACCGGTGACGATGGCGATGATTCGACCGGAGCAGGTCCAGATTCTGACAGCGGTGAGAAAGGCGCGGACGTGATCGAAAGAGCGTTTGCCAATACCGACCTGCCATTTTTTTCGTACCTTGATGTGGGGCTGTCCAATCGGCTGAAAGATGGCCAGTGGGTGATGGCGGTCGGGCATCCGGGCGGTTGGGACAAGGACCGCGGGATGGTGGTCCGGGTCGGTCGCATTATTAACCAGAGCGATACCTCGCTGCGATCGGACTGCACGCTGGTTGGGGGCGATTCAGGTGGCCCGCTGGTTGACATGGCAGGTAACTTGATCGCCATCCACAGCCGGATTGGTGGCAGAATTCAGGATAACATTCACGTTCCTATCGATGTTTTTTCGGACACGTGGGACAAGCTGAGCAGTGGGTTCAAGATTGGAGAACGCGGGCGACTGGGGCTCTCGGTCAGTTCGGATTCGAATATCGTTTCCCGGTTGCAAAAGTATGGGCCCGCAGACAAGGCCGGCATTCAGGTCGGAGACATCATTGCGGAAGTTGGAACACGCAAGATTATCGACAAACCCAGCCTAGAGCGCTCATTGAAGGGGCGGTATCCCTTCGAGAAACTGCCGGTCAAGGTAAAACGCGGTAGTCAGTTGATTGATGTTGAGGTGATGCTGGTGGACAACGAACTGCTCAACGCGATCAAACGCAGAGAGGAAAGCTTCAAGCCGCGTAAACAGAAAAGCAGTCGGCCGTGATGTTGTCCACAGCGTGTTATGCCGGCCGCACCTGCCCGCGCGTGACCGTGAATCCGGTTTCTGTTGGTCCTCCGGATCGCCATAGCCATTGTCAATCACAAAAAACTGCGTTACGACCGACCTCTGCAAAACAAACGAAAAGCTTAACCGCCATGAAATCTGCCATTCACAAATTTGATCCCTTTGTCGTTCTGTTCTTTGCCGGCGTCGTGTGTGTGTGGCTGACCACTTCGGGCGTTGCCCCTGCCCAAAGCCCGTGGGGCAGTCCATTGTTTCCACCGCTGGAACGCTCCGAGGCTGAAACCCTTGAGGACAGTTCGTTGGGAACGGCAATTGCCAGCCTTGATGGACTGTCGGTGCCCAATGAGGAAGATGCACTGGACAAGTTTTCTAAGAGCGCATCGGGATTTGAAAAGATGTTCGATCCTATTTTGGAGGATGCGCGACAATCCTTGGTGAAAATTCGTTCTACTGGTGCCAGTCGCAGTCGCCGCGCGAAGAGGCGTCAGATCGCGTTGGGGACGGTGGTTTCAGGGAAGGGATGGGTGCTGACCAAGGCCAGCGAACTCAAGGGGCAATTGTTTTGCGAAACATCAGCCGGCGAACTATTGGAAGCGAAAATACTGGGGTTGTCCCCCGAGTATGATCTGGCGCTGCTGCAGGTTCAGGAGCAAGCTCCAGAGCATGTTTGGCAGCCGGCCAGGTGGGCCGGCCCGGCCGCAGCCATTACCGGTGACTGGCTGGCGACGCCATTGGACCACAAAGACGATGCCCATTTGGGGGTCGTTTCAGTTGATAGCCGGTTGATTCCTCCGGCCAAACCCTTCATTGGAATCAGGATGATCAATGCAAATCCGACGGGTGTCGAGATTACTGGTGTCCAAGCAAAATCACCAGCCAGCAAGAGTGGCTTGAGGGTTAACGATGTGATTTTGAGACTCAATGATGCGATGGTCAAGGACATCGAACAGTTGCGTGAGCAACTGGAACAATCTGATGCAGGCGATGTGGTTACGTTGTCGGTCATCCGGAATGGCCAGCAACGCAAGGTGAAACTGGCGCTGGCAAACCGTGACAAAGTTAGTTCCGAAAATATGCGGAGCAACCAGCAGAATCGTATGGGGACCCGACTGAGTGGGCGGAGAAAGAATTTTCCACTGGCATTCCAACATGACACTGCACTGCAAGCCAATGAGTGCGGCGGCCCAATCGTCAATATTGAGGGGGACGTGGTCGGGGTGAACGTGGCGCGGGCGGGACGCGTGGCAAGTTTGGCCATTCCCGCTCATCAAATCCTCGAAATCATCGAACAGTTGGGCTCAGGTGCCTATTCGCCCGAGATCGTTAACGCCAAACGGATTCGGGCGGTCGATCGAGAAATTAACGAATCAAAAGATTTTGCCGAACAGTTGAGCGTACAAATTGAGAATCTGCTGAAGAGCCAAGACGATAGCCGGGAAGTGCTTCCCGGGTACGAAGCGGCCGTCGAGGAAATGGTCGCTGAACTGGATCAGCTGCGAAAGCGGATCGACGATCAGAGATCTGAACTGGATGATTCTCGTCGAGAGGTAACCAGAATCAAGCGTTTGATCCGGGATCTGGAACGCGAACGCAAGCATCTGGAGACGGGCGTCAGGAACTAAGGTAGTGGCCTCCCGGGGTGACTGGTAACTGAAATGGGCTGTATTGCCCTGTAGGTTTCGGCCGATTCTCCTAATTTGGGACGGTGCGCATCGGTGCGCATCGGGGGCGTTTCCATCTGGTCCCGCAACTGAAGTTTCATTCCGATAAAGAATTTCCATGGCGATGAACCGACTGAAAAAGAGCCGCTTGGGGATGGCAGCGCCTCCGGGGGCAGCGGCGTCATCGCTGCGGTGGCACGAGTCCTTTGTGGAATACCTCCGCAGCGAGTGTCATTTGGCGGACAATACCGTGCGGGCCTACGGCCGGGACATGGCCCATTTTCAGGCGTGGCTGGCCAACCGGGATCCGGTTAAGCTGTCTGTGTCGGAGCTGTCAGATTTTGTTTCGTATTTGTCGTCCCGTGGGCTGGCACCTGCCTCGATTGCCCGCGCGATTGTGGCGATCAAAATGTACTTTCGCTACCTTCAACTTGAGGGGGTGATTAAAGACAACAAGATCGAACTGCTGGGCAGCCAGAAACTGTGGCAACGCATTCCCGAGGTGCTCAGTCCACGGGAGATCGATCGCTTTCTCAAGGCACCGCGACGAATTGAGTATTACTACCTGCGGGACCGGGCGCTGTTGGAGATGCTGTATGCGACGGGCTGTCGCGCATCGGAGATTTCCAATCTGCGTTTGCGCGATGTGAACCTCAAACAGCGGTACTGCAAATGCCACGGGAAGGGAGATAAGCAGCGCATGGCACCATTGGGCGAGGCCGCCGTGGAAGCCGTCCAGGCTTACCTGCAACAACAGCGTCCTGCACTCGAGGCGAAGCGGCCGGCCGAAACGGATTGGTTGTTTCTTACCCGTTCCGGACGCCGGATGCGGCGCGAGGCGATCTGGGAACTGGTCAAAAAATACGCTTTGATTGCCGGTATTACACGTGATATCAGTCCGCATACGATGCGGCACAGCTTCGCCACGCATTTGCTGGCCGGTGGGGCGGATCTACGTCAGGTTCAGGAAATGTTGGGGCACGCCAGTATCGCCACAACGCAAATCTACACCCATGTCGATCAAACAAGGCTCAAAAAGGTGCACTCACAATTTCACCCGCGCGCCTAATTTAAAACTGGCCGTTGGTTCGGTGGCCATTAGTTGTTCAGGTACCAGGTGCCTTTTACGTTTTTGAATGAAATCGGTGCGGAATCAGTTTCAAACTGAATTTTTCCTCCAGGTTTCTTTTGGGCTGATTCGTATTTGATGGATCGCAACGCGCTTAGCAGCCTGCCTCTCTTTTCGCCCTCAAATTTTTTCAGCCCGTCTTTAAACCGGGGGGACGCACTGAACGCCTTGTATTCTTTGGGGTGCAGAATCGCCTGGAAGACATTTGCAGAATCCTCATCCTCGACCGTTGCAATCATTTGGTCGATGCGTTCCTTAAAGCTGTCATTGATGGTTGGGCCGGGTTTCGCGACTGGTGCTGTTACCGATCGAACCTTTGCCGGTTGGGCTTGAGGGAAAAGAGCTTGCGCTCGACGCGCATTTGCCGGCCGTGCGTTTCTCGACCGTGTGTTTGCGCGCGGTGCACTCCCGCGCGGTGCTGGAGCAGTTTGCGAGACTAGGTCCATCTTCTTCAGCAAGTCAGATTTGACGGCTTCGTAAATGTCGGCGTTGCTCAGTCGGGAAAGTTCGATCGTAATTTCTTTTCCCTCGGCTGTCTTGAGAGCCACTTTCGATCGATCGATCACACCCATGAAACTTGCCTTGATGCTGTGATGCCCACTGGCATCTTGCCAGTCCCTGATTGGCCCAACAGCGGCAACGGTGCCTCGGGAAGTGCTTTGACCCAATGTCGAATTGGGCAAATCAAGAACCACAGTGATAGAGAGGACAGCAAGAGCAAAATTCAAAAAACGATTTCGCATGACAGACACTCCGTAAGGGGAAACGTGCGCATTTATCATCGGGCAGTTTGCGTTGGTTTGCAAGTCAATAACCCGACGGGCGATGATGACTGGCATCGAGGCAATTATTTGTTTCGCAGAATCAGGACGGTCTGACGCGTGTGGTGCAGCGGAATGATCTGCTCAATCGTGAAGAACCGGCCCCAAACCTGCCTGAGAAAGTTGTTGGAGTGGAAGACCTGGGCGCGATAGGGCCCGGACTGACAGAACCGGTACACCGTTTTGGTGTCCGGCATATCGCCCATCAAGGTGTCGGCGAAATTTTCGTCCACTTTCATGATCGACTGAACCAGTCGGTTGGTTTTGTCGTTGACCGATTTTCGGATTGCTTTCCACGTGTCCTCATTATGGACCGTGATGTAGGCGATGCCGTCATCGGAAAGGATCCTTCGTAGTTCGGCCAGCCAACAGGTCTCAAATGTATCGATGTGCGTGAAGACAGAAAATGCAGAAATGATATCGACAGAGTTGTCGCGCATCGGCAATGACGGAATGCAATGGTTGAACACCGGTTTGACCGTGTGCGGCATAAATTCATACAGCCAGCGAATATGGCGTCGGTTGATGTCGCTGCCCCAGATTTCCGGAATGTCTGACTGGGCTGCAAAATGTCGAATGACGCGTCCACTGGCACAACCAAAGTCAAATACCGAGCGGGCATTCACGTTATAGCGTTTGGCCGCCTTGCAAATTTTCAGGTAGTCTTCCAGTCCGCTCAACCAGTATTGGCCATCGTGGCCCGGCATGTATCCCTCGCGATCTTCCGGGCAAGGAATCGGCCACGAGTCCTTTGCAATCATTTCCTGTAAGGTTCGGTCCTCAAGTAATGGCTCGATAGTGGCCAGTCGTTTTTGATTTGAGAACTGATCGGCGGCCAGTTTCGAGGGGGCCGGCAGGTTTTCAAATGGTTCGGTATCCAGAGTGTTACGCGAAACATCATCCTCCCAGGCAACCGGCCGACTGCCGTGCAACCGGTGGGTGATGATGCGGTGAATATCATCGGTATCAATCGGGGCGGGACGCCGGAACTTAAATGACGGCAATTTTCGCGTGTTTTTTTGAGGTGTTGACAATGTTGATGGACTCAAAAAAAAGAGGGTCGGGAACCGGCAACGGTGCGTCAGTGTGATTGTACGCATCTGTACGAATCTTGCGAATCGTGTTTCACGACCGGACAAGTGGTCGGTGGTGATCGGTGGTAGGCCGTCCGATACCAACAGAATGGCTGTGGGGCGTCTTCGATATTGTCGTCGCAAAGTGCGCCGCATGCTGGGGATAACCGGAACAAAGAGCCTAATTCCGGGGGGCGTTACGAACAATCGTTGTGTTCGTAATAATCCACAGGATTCCCGTTGCGATTCGGGAATGCCGTCCCGGGCGGTGCCTCTTCCGGGAAGAGGTCATGGAGGCGACCGTTGCCCTTAGAATGGCTTGCCAGCAACGATGACGCGCCGGTGGCCGGCAAAATCCTTGATCGTTTCGAGCAGGTCCAATGGCGATTTTTCGATGATTTCTAGGCACTGGTCAAAAACGGCCGGGCTGTTTTCGAAAATCAAGCGACCACCGGGCAGCAGCAAATCGACCGATTGGTCCACCAGACGCTGGATCAGTTCGGGCCCCTGTTCACCACCAAAAAGAGCCAGTTCGGGTTCATATTTGAGTACGGTTTCCTCCACCGTATCAATTTCGCTCCGGCCAATGTAGGGCGGGTTGCTGACGATCAAATGAACCGGTCGGCTACCGGCGGGCAACGCCGCAAGAAGATCCCCCGTAAAGAAACGGACCCGATCGGTGACTTCGTGGTGGACGGCATTGGTTCTGGCTACCTCGAGGGCATCGGGCGAAACATCTGTGGCAGCAACCACCGATGATTCGATGTGCTTTGCAAGAGTGATGGCAACACATCCACTGCCGGTACCTACGTCGATGATGCGGATGGGAGATGGTGAGCCCTCTCCTGATGAATCTGGGGATTGTGAATCTACTGATTGTGGTCCGTCTGATTGTGGGTTTGCCGGAGAGAAATCTTCTTTGATTGATTGGGCCGCTTCAATGGCGGCCACGACGATGTGTTCGGTCTCCGGACGCGGGATCAGAACGCTGGGCGTGACATTAAATTTGAGGGAATAGAACTCTTTGTGGCCGACAATGTAAGCTACCGGTTCGCCAGCGGCGCGTCGCTTCACCCAGGCACGGTACTCTGTCAAAGTTTCCGCAGGCGGTACTTCTTCGAACCGGGTGTAAAGCTGTATCCGTTGGCACTGGAGCGCTTCGGCCAGCAGGATTTCTGCGTCCAGACGCGCACTGTCGGAACCGGCAGCGTCAAAAAATTCTTTCGTCCAGTCCAGCAGACGTTTGAGTGTCCATAATTCGGTGGCTTCAGCCATTGGTCGTCCATTGGTTTGGATTCAAGTCTGCCCGTAAAACCCTCACTGTAGCATTTGCATAAAAAGTGAATAGGCGTGCTGGTGTCGCCGTGATGGCAATGCGCTGTTGGTACTCCCGCCGACGACCTAGAGTTCACTCGTTTTGTTCTTGAATTTCATTTTTTGGATCAGTTTCTTGACTTTGCCACCGGAAACCTTGCCTGAAACAGCCTCAATTGCCCGAACGGTATATCCGTACCTCAGCCCGTAATCGATGTCGAATTCGACTTCTGTATCGTGGCCCGACTCCGGATCGCCTTCACCGGCGAGTTTTCGTTCAATGTAGTCGGTCAGATCCTGGTACAGTTCGGGATCGGGGCCGAAGGTCAGTGTTTCGATATCGTCATCGACCTGAATGCTGTTGATGATTCCTTCGGGCCCGGATCGCAACAAGACGCGGATCAGTTCCGGTGGTTCGGCATCGATTTCCGTCGCCGGACCGGAAGCCATTGGCATTTTGATGTTGAAATCACCTTCCTGAGCAACGACTTTGAAGGTCATAATGAAAAAGATCAGCAACTGAAAGACGATGTCAATCATGGCTGTCATGTTCAGCTGAATGGGTTCAGGTTCTTCGGTCTCAAGTTTCATGGTGTTGGTGTGGCGATTACTGGTTGATTTTTTCTTTGACGCGCAGGACGAAGTTTTCCATTTCGACGTCCTGGCATTTGGCGATCAGTTTTTGCACCAGACCGGTTGGCGTGTCTTCATGGGAGCGAATGATAACGGCGATTTGGCTGACATCGATATCCTCGCGGCTGGCATTGCGAATTTCCTGATCTAGGATCGGGGTCATGATGTCAATTTGGGGGATGCGTTGGCCTTCAAAGATAACATTTCCACCGGGTTCTAGGT
This sequence comes from uncultured Pirellulaceae bacterium, assembly GCA_937967505.1. Lineage (GTDB taxonomy): Bacteria > Planctomycetota > Planctomycetia > Pirellulales > Pirellulaceae > Mariniblastus. Next base: position 34,324 of record CALCJM010000046.1, read on the forward strand.
TTAAAATCACCTGATAGTCCGGTCGACCTTCCGGTGGAATTGCCAGTTCGCTAACCGGTAACGTGATCTCTTCAGCGCGATCGACCTCTGAGAAATTAATCAGTAACATAAAGAACGCGATCAACTGAAATGTCATGTCGATCATCGGCGTCAAATCGCCTTCGAGAACTTTACTGGATTTCGTTTTGTTTAACTTCATGATGAATCGAACTGATGAGTGACTGAGTTCGGTGGAGTTTGGCAGGATGTATATCGGGGGACTGTGTTATGAAGCGAAGCGGTCGAGGCTAGCTCTTCTTGTTGCCCACCTTCTCAAATCGGCTCATCAGGTTTTCACTTTGGATACCAACTTCTAGGACAAGTTTCTGGACGTGGTTTTTCAGCAAGTTGTAGGCTGCGATGGCCGGAATCGCGACGGCCAGTCCCAGCAGTGTGGTTAGCAGTGCGGTGGAAATACCGTTGGCCAGTTTATTGGGGTCCGGCGTACCGCCACCGGCGGCAATTTCATAGAACGAGTTGATCATCCCATGCACCGTGCCAAACAGGCCAATCATCGGGCTGAGCGTGCCGATCAGTGCGAGATAGCTCAGGCGATGGTCGAGTTTCATGTTCTCTTCGGCACCGACCTCTTGCATGGCGGCGATGGCGTGCGAGTAACTGCTGGAAAGTCGCGCCAGCCCTGCGGCCAGTACATTGCCCAAAAAGGATTCATCCGTCTTGGAAAGCTCGTACGCATTCTGGTATTCCTTGTTGTCCAGATGCGCCTCAAATCCCTCGATCAGCTCAGGAGGACAGAGTGATGATCGTCTGGCAGAGATCAGATTCATAATCACCAGGGCAACCAGAGCACAGGACAACGCCAGGAAGATGCCGAGGTATTCCAGCCCCAGCGAGTTGTACAGCCACCCCAGCAGTGTTTGTTCTTTGGGGGCGACGTCCGCAGTAGCCGGTGCTGCCGCTACCTCTGCTGCTGGTCCTGCGGCATCCTGTGAGAAAGCAACCGGTTCCATTAATACCATGGCAGCACAGAATAAAAGGCCGATCACGATGGCCCAACGAATGTTGGTGTTTTTTAAAATCGAAGTGTCCATATTGGGTTGCTTTGGATAGTTGCGATTGATTGTTGAATTGGGAGGGAAGCTTTCAAGACCCTTCACAGAGTGTAGAGCTGTGTGGCAGAATCGGAAATGGCTGTCAGGGATACCGGGGACGGTAACCGGGGATCAGTTTAGTTGCTGAGCCCAGTATGAGTTGCGATAGCGGGATTTCAAGAGTTCTCTGGTCTTGTTGGCTTCCTCGGTGTTCTCAAGTTTTGGCCAAATTTTCGACAAATAGAACAACGCTTCCGCATGGGCGTCGGCTTCGCTGGTCATCAGCAGGTGCGTTAGCAGGAATTTCTCACGTGCCTCTTTCCAGCGACCGGATTTGAAATGATAAACTCCCCAGGCATTGTAGGCGGCGGCGAACAGGCGTTTGTTGTCCGGATTTTCCACTTTGATTAACTGTCGGATCGGTTCCTCGATTCCGGCTGTTTCACCCGCCAAGGCAAGTGATTTGGCTTTGGCGCACGTCGCCAGCCCTTTATACAGTCGGGCCACATCGCTGTTATCAGCCGCCGACAGGATGGCATCGCATTGGGCGGCTGCCTGGGCGTGCTGTCCCTCAAGGTTCAGCGACCGGGCCAACAAGTAATGGCCCTTATAGTTGTACTCGGGCCATTGCGCTTGGCTCATGATCTTGAATTCGGCAGCGGCAAGATCGGTCATTTTCAGATTTTGTAACAATCGTCCTTTAAGTTCGGTCATCGAATAAAAGTGATAGCTCTTTTTATACTTCTGCAGGAACGCGTTAACGTAGATCCCGGCGTCCTTGAGTGATTTGGAGCCATTGATGGCAAGCTTCGCATAGCACAGAGATTTGAGGTAGGCGATCTCGTGGGCGACGAAGGTGTTGTTCTTGTCGTTAATTTTGTCAATTTCGTCCAGCCCTTGACCGTAGTTGCCGGACATGATCCGTTCGCGTGTTCGATCAAGCTGTGAGGCCTGACCTGCATAGACGATCTTGCGAATGTCTTTGGCGGCGACGGTAGTTTTCTTGCCACGCGATTCGACGATGACACCTTCAGGGGTCATATCGACGATCTTGCCACTGACTTTCGTCGAACCGCCGCTGCCGGAGAAGCGATAGATGTTGTCCAAACTTTGTGCGATAGAGACACGCGGGGCCGGACAGGCCATGGCCAACATGGCAAGCACAGCCAGCAAAATCACAGGAATACGGGTGATTCGAAAGCAAGAAATTTTTGGCATCAATTCTGAAGGGTTAAGTGTTGAAAGATTGAGGGCGGTGAAAATCGTTCAGGTACCGTCGGTTATTTTTGGGTGTGTTTCTGCATTTCCGTGGCGAGTGCCTGAAATTTTTTGCCCCACGGGGCGTTGTTCAAAAACGGGAATCGTTTGAGGGATTTTGAAAGTTCGGACCAGGAAGAGTTGATGATTTTCTGGTCCTTCTTCATCAGACCGTATTCGAATCTCGATTTTACCGAATTGTAGATTGACGTGCGGAACGCGTCATTCAGTTTGTCTTTACCGCGCGTCACCTGGACCAGTTTTCTCCAACCCCAAATGGCGTTCTTGGGTCTTTTGGTTTTTGCGTCTTTGAACTGGCCCGCACCCATGATGGCTTGAACGTAGGCATTGGGATCCTGTTTGGTTTTTCCCCACATTTGCAATGTTTCGGCAGCGTCCAATTGCCAGGTGAGTGCCGGTTTTTCCTTGAGTAATGCGGTGAATATGTCTACCGATTTTTGAAATTCACCGCTGCCGCGCAGCGCCAACGCTTGTAAGTGGCGTAGTGCGAGTTGCGCGTCAGGATCTTTCACGCCCAGCGATTTGGCGCGTTCCAGTGCCGTATTGGCCTGTTTGAATAACGGTGCCGCCTCGACAGTGGCCCCTGCGCTTTCCAGAGATGCTGCCACTTTCAGCAATGTATTGCCGGCCCACAGGACGGTGCTGGTGTCACTGGATCCACTTTCGATAGTGCCGACAAAACTGGCCAGCACCTTCGAAAACTGCTTTCGCTGGTCAAGCGTCTGTTGGCGTTCAAACTGGTCTTTAAGAGACTTGCCGACGCTCTGATAGATCGCCGTTAACTGCGCACGAGCTTTGGGGTTGTCCGATGCTTTGAGATCGGCCTGCATGGCTTTGATGATGCCGATCGCTTTTTCGATTGATTGTTTCTGATTGATACCGGTGGCAACAGCGGCCAGATAGGTCTTGATCGCCGTGCGGTTGGCCATTTGCCGGAACCGGCCTGCGTAACGGGACCGGGTGATGCCGGGATGGTTTTCCTGCATCAATTTCAATGGCGAAAGCGGGCCGGTTTCCAGTTGCTTGAGCGCTTCCCCAATTTTGTTTTGCTCGACCAGCACACTGACGTGCGTCAGTGCGGCTTTGGCGCTGGCGTAGGTGGTCTCCGCTGGTGCATTGTTCACGACCGATTGTAACAATCTGGCGGCATCTGCCAATCGTTTTTGTCGGGCGGCGGTGTCCAGTTGGCTGTTGGAGTGATAGTCACCCCAGAATTTTTCACCCAGTGCCGCCGCCAGCATTGGCTTGGTGGAAAACGAATCGGGGATCAGGTCGAAAAATTCTTCGGCGCTGGCCAGATCCTTGTTTCTGATCGACGCCTGAACAATGGTGGCGGCTGCCAGTGCGGATTCGTTTGATCCGGGCCAGCGACTGCAAATCGCGCGACAGGCAGTCATCAGTTTTTCAGTTTCATAACGATTGTCGCCGTCTGCACCTGCCACCAGCAGTGCCGAGTAGCCTTTTACGATGTTGGCGCTGGCCTGCCGTGTCCACGCAACCGTAGGGTACTTGTCCAGCAAAAATTCGGCAATCACCGCCGACTGAAGTGGCTGTCCCTTGGCAAAATGACAGATCGACTGGTGGTAACGCATGAAGTTAATGTCAGCGCGGTCGGTCGAATCATCGGCCAACGACAGAGCCTGTTGATAGAACACAAGGGCGGCGTCGGCTTGTTGTGCCAGCGTTTGCGAGTTTTGCACAAACTCCTGCTCGAGGGCTGGCCGTTTGGCGGGGTCGGTGGTTCTGGCCAACATGGCTCTCATCCGGCGCACCTCGTTTTGCAGTTCCACCACTCCGGCTATCAATTCGCCCGCGGTGTCTTTGGCATCGGCAAAGGTTTTGACTGCCGCGACCGATACCTCGGGGTCGGTTTTGGTGAAAGTCAATTTCCACCGATCCACCAGAGCCCGCGCCATTTGCTGGTGTGGCCCGCTGGTGCGAGCGATTTTTCGAACCCGTTTGCTGGCCGCACGCGTCAGCCCTTTGGCTTCATTGCCTGAGCCTGAACCACCCTTCTCCCGCACGACGGCGGCGTGGGTCAGTTGGGCATTGGCCAGTTCCAGTTGCAGACGCTGCCAGGTTGGCTGGTTGGATTCGGAGCGATTGAGTCGCGCGACACGGCTTTCCAGTAATCTCGTAATCCGCTGCCAAGGGTAGGGATCGATTTTGTTCCAGCTATTGACCGCGACTGCCAGCGCATCGCGCTTCAGCCGATCTTCGGCCGTCCCGTTTCCGATTTCAAAAACATGCTCGAGCAGCTCCAGAGTTTTGGCATGGTTGCCCAGTTTCTGCGCTGCACGGGCACCGTTGATAGCGGCCTTGAAGATAAACGCCTGCTTTTTGACGCGTCGATATTTTTCATAAACCGCTTCGCTCTGTTCAACTGCCGTTTTCAGCAACTGTGCGCGTTCCGGCGAATCTTCAGGGAGCGTATCGGCTAGGCGTTCGGTGACCAACGGAAGTTGCGTCTTTACACTCAGGTACTGTTTTTGCAGTTTTTGTTTTTCCTGTCCCGATTTTGGATCCTCGGGGTCCAGCTGGAAGTTGGTCAGGGCATCGCGCAGTTGCGTCTGTCCGGTTTCGTACTGGATCATGGCCGACCGAAGCAGCGCATCGGCTCTTTGTAGTAGCGCTGATTTCTCCTCTGCGGGCAATCGGGCGTTGGTGGAACGGGAGAGATAATTCTCGGACCGTTTCATTTTGATGTCGGCACTTTCCAGCAGTACATTGAACTTTTGTACCGGAGCTTCCAGCCCATTGGCGTAAGAATTCAATAGCTGGTCGGCCTGGTTGAATTTTTCCTCGCGCGAACTTTGGTTGCGGTCGGCCGCCGCCGCCCGGACTAGGATTTTGGCGCGTTCATAGGGAATCTTCTTGCGAAAGGCTTCCGGGATCAGGTCGCTGGTCTGTGCCTTTTCCAAATAATCGGCGGCGACATCATAGTAACGGGCGTTGATTAGTGCTTGAACAAATTCCTCGGCGGGTTCTTCAGCACACACCTCTGACCGGGGTGTCATGCCAAGTGCGAAAAAAATCAGAACAAGTACCGGCGACAAAATCACCGCTGACAGAATAGAATTGGATGTACGCATGGAAGGCACTGGCTTGGGTCCGGCTGCATGGGAGGACATTTCCCTATAATATTAGCGGATAACTACCGCCCAAGTGAATGACCGCGCTGTCAAAAATCCGGTTTGCCGGATGTTCTTTTCAAGGTGGTAAGTTTTGACCTGGCCGGGCACCCACTGGCTGCGAAATTTTGACCACAAATCAATGTGGAAAGCGATTTGAGCCCATTAAAGATACTTTAAACAACGAATCAGAGTCTGATGGAGATTCAGGGGCGACTGGATCGGACCTGTCGTCATCGAGTGTCGGCATGCGCCGAGGACTGGACTTTGGCACCAGCCGGGCAGAGGACAGCAGGAAAATGGCCCGCGCGGTCAGATTCCGGATCATGACGCTGATGGTTCTGTTGCTGGTGGTGATCTTTGCCATGAAGGAGGCCGGTAAACCCGCACGCTGGATGTGGATGGGATTTGACCAGCAGGGTCGGCCCGCAGATGCGAGTGATACGAGTGATGTTCTGGTCGGCACCAGTGGCGGCATGGCAAAGCGCGATTCAGTCGATTGGATGGATGGGGCAACCGCCAAAAGTGCCAGTCGGCCGTTAACGCCCGATTCGCAGCGCCAAGGGGAGACAAAAAACGGACTCAGCACTCCACCGAATGACCTGCCTGCGGTTGGTGACTACGATCGCAGATTTTGGGTTGACACGTATCGACACTCGTCGGGCGATGGCCAACGGGATTTGTTCGGGCTGTTACGGAAAGTCATCCAGTCCGACCTGAGCAGACCTGCCAACGGGCCGGCGCTGGAGAAACTCTTAAAACGTTTGGCCAGGCAACAAACCGATTTTCAGACGTTGGCGTTGAACGAGATCGCGCTGTTGCCCGATCATGTTCAGCAGAAACGAAAGACAGTGGCTCTGTTTGAATTTGACCGGCGCTGGCAAAAAGACGTGCTCCCGGCGCTGACCGCAGCGGCAATCGGGAAAGACTTTGCATTTGCCGGTCAGGTAGAAGTTGGAAAAGTAAACACTTGGTTGCGGGAGTTATATTTGAATGCCGTGGAAGATCTGGCCGGAATGGGAACGCGCGGTGATCTGCAAGGCTGGTTGACGGTGTGGGACGACGCGCTGGCAAGGCATCCCGTAAAGCCACCATCAGCCGGCAGTTCACCTGTCTCGTTTTTGCAAGTATCCGGACAACCGAAGACCTGGCGCGGGAAAGCGGTCAACGTCTCCGGACAAGCGCGCACGTGCCGAAAAAAAGTGCTGGAAAAATCACAGCTGCCGGTCAACCAATATTACGAAGTCTGGGTAGAACCACTGGATGACGATGGGGATGGATTGTTTTGCGTATACACTGCCGGGATCCCCGATTCGTTTCCGCAGACGGCGATTGAGAATCAGCCGCAGAAATTTCATAAAATCGACATCCCCGTTTCGCTGCGGGGCCAGTTTTTCAAGATTCGTTCCTACCGTGATTCCGCCGGTGGCGTCAGTCACAGTCCGGTGGTGATCGCGCGTCGAATTGATTCGGTCGGTTCAATTGCATCGGCAGCAAAGCAGCATGTTGCACCGGGCTGGAAGACATTGGTGATGTGGTTTGTGGGAGTTGCAGTGCTGGCTACCAGCCTGGCGATTGTTGTCTTTCGCAGTTCGCGCACTCAGGCACGTGCGCCAGGGAAATCGACCGCTCGGCGGATGCAGCGTGCGCTGGAAATGCTTGCACAGGACCACAGTATTAAATCACCGGCCCAACGGGTGGCAGAACTGACCGAAGACGGAGACACTCCCGATGAATAGCGTTTTGCAAACGTCCGGGTTGCCACGGTCGCCAAAGACCCGTGAAATCGCACGCGGGTCACGACTTTGGCACTGGCTTGGGTGGGGGGGATGCCAGGCGGCGATTGTTTTTGTTGTTCTGCTGGTTGCCAACGTATCGCAGGCGGATGATCCGCCGGAGGCGCTTGCCGGTTTTGTGACCAGTGAGATCTACGATATCGCTCCTGCGGTACCACTGGATTTGGCGGAATCGTGGTTGGTGCGCAGTCTCTATCGCATCGTCAAAGTCTCACCAGAGAGTCTGGGGAAATTCAGCCAACACAGCGGCACAGTTTCGTGGCAGCAATTACTACAGCAGCCGCGCCGCTTTCGGTTCTGGACGTTCACACGCGCGGCACGTCTGAAATGGTTGACGATTCTCAAGTTTCCTAGGGAGTCGGACGCAGGTATCAATGGCGTCTATCTGGCAACATGCACATCGGTTGACGGGCAAACATTTTTTCTGGTCTGTCGATCCGCGCCAACAAGGTTGCCGATCGACAAACCACTCAACCAGCCGATTCGGTTCTCGGGATTTTTTTACAATAGCGTTTTGTTGGCCAACGATGGCATGAGGCCAGAATTAAAGTTGGCCACTGCGGGGGATCGGGAACCCGATGACGACAAACCGATCGACGGCAATCTGGATGTAGACAGCAATCTGGGTGCAGACGATATCGCGCCGGTGTTCGTGGTCAATCGGTTTGCGTGGTACCCGAACGCCATCGATGCAACTGGCAAAGTAAACTCCGGCCAGGTTGAACTGGCCTCGCGCGGGGTTGACATCGGGTTGTTTGACTACGTCAAAAAACGCAACAGCAAGCCATTGTCCCGGCACGATGCGGATGCGTTCTGGCAGATATTACAGGCAACCACGGAAATAGGCAACGATCGGGAAGGGGAGCCCAACGGCGCCCCCCCCATCGGATTTTTGGATTTGGTTGGTGCGCCATCAAAGCATATCGGAGCGCGGGTAAAAGTCACCGGAAGCTTGCGTCAATGTGTGAAAATTGCCGTGCCGAGGGATGCACCGGTCAACCCGGACGTGTTACAGCAGCATTACTATCAGGTTAGCCTGTTTCCTAATCTGGGCGGACGCAAGGTGGTGACGCGCACCGGTGACAGGAAGAATCTGTCATTCGATCGCTACCCTGTAACGGTGTGTTTGCCGAAATTGCCGGCGGGGATGACTCCCGCGGCGCTGGCAGGAAAAACGGCAACCGTGGATGGTTTCTTTTATCGCTTGATCAAGTACCAGTCACAGAAAACAGAAGCCGCCGACCAGGACGGCATGGTCAGCCCGTTGGTGATGGCCACCAAAGTGAAATTGGTGAAAACCGCGACCGCCGCGCGAGCGGTTAACGGTATGCTGAATGTGTTTCTGTGGCTGATGCTTGGCGCGGTCGCGCTGGCCACTATCTGGAGGCTGGTGCGCTGGCGGCAAAACACTGTAGATGATACAGACGGCAAAGGCGGAGGAGCGTTTGAGTACCCCGAGCGGATCGATGTTTCCAATATCGACGACCAGAACCAGAGTTGGTAGGGCGACCGGAGTCAGCAGGATTATAGAGCACCAGAACTGATTCACCGGTCCTGTTGTGCTTTCTTTTTTCTGCTCAATCTGCGTGGTGCTCCCTTGTCTGGCGGGGTTTTACAAACTAACCACTTGCGGTTTTTCGCACCTTGGGTGACACTCTTTGCTTGAATTTTGAAGTGAGAATCTGTGGCCCCCCGAGAGAAGGTTTTATGAAATCGCCAGTTCGAGTCACCGTCACCGGAGCAGCCGGACAAATCAGTTACGGACTTCTGTTCCGGATTGCATCGGGCGACATGCTGGGCTCTGACCAGCCTGTGATTCTACAGCTGCTGGAGATCCCGCCAGCTATGAATGCACTTAATGGTGTCGTGATGGAGTTGGATGACTGCGCCTTTCCGTTACTCAAGGGGATCGTGGCAACGGACGACCCCAATGTGGCCTTCAAAGATTCCGATTTTGCACTTTTGGTCGGGGCGATGCCGCGGAAGAAGGGCATGGAACGTAAGGATCTGCTGACGGCCAATTCGAAGATCTTTTCAGTGCAGGGCAAGGCGATCAACGACCATGCCAAAAAAGACATCCGCGTTCTGGTGGTCGGTAATCCGGCCAACACCAACGCTTTGATCACAATGGCCAACGCACCGACGATCAAACATGGCAACATCACGGCAATGACGCGACTGGATCACAATCGCGCGATCAGCCAGTTGGCAACCAAAACGGGTGCCGATTCAACAACAATCACCAAAATGACCATTTGGGGGAATCACTCAGCGACCCAGTATCCGGACATTAGCCAAACGGTAATCGGCGGCAAACCGGCCGCCGGTTCGGTCGATGAGGGCTGGTATAGGGAAACTTTTATCCCGACCGTTCAGAAACGTGGTGCGGCAATCATCGAAGCGCGCGGTTCGTCCAGTGCCGCGTCGGCTGCCAACGCGGCCATCGATCATATGCGGACCTGGGTGATGGGCACCGATGACGGTGACTGGGTCAGCATGGGGATCCCCAGCGATGGAAGTTACGACATTACCGAAGGGCTGATTTATTCTTTCCCCGTGACCTGCAAGGATGGCGAGTACGAAATTGTTCAGGGGTTGGACGTTGACGATTTTAGCCGTCAAAAAATGGACGCTACAATGAAGGAGCTGGAAGAGGAACGCGACGAGGTCAAAGACCTGCTGTAGTCCCGTTGGTGTTAGTGCTTTCATGCCTGTAGCGAGAGATCTGTGAAAGCCAAATGACATTTTTTCGCAAGCCAAAAATTGCAATTGGTGGCCTCGTGCTAGCGGTTGCGACAAGGTTTTAAGAAACGGAAACGAAATGGTTTGAATTGGCCTCTCGACGTTGACTCGTAGAGGCTTCTTTCATAAAACTGCCTGCCAATGAGTTCAGTCGCGTCGATGAAACTTTCCTCCAATTCCTATCAGGCCCACGCATGAATCGCATCAAGATCAGTCCATTGGCTCTGTCAGAGACTGGTGACTCCTCAACTGCGGCAAGTTTATCAAAGGCACTGCGAAAAGATCTGGATTCGGTCAATCGGCACTGCAACCAACGTAATTCCGTGTTTGTGCCGATGCACTATGAAAAGAATTACCGCTATCCACTGGTGGTGTGGCTGCATTCCGATAGTGAATCATCGGCTGAAATTCACCAGCTGATGCCAAAGGTCAGCATGCGTAACTACGTCGCTGTCGCGCCCGATTGCGTGACGGGCTCATCCAGTCAGGGGAAAGACGGCGTTGTCGGTCCATGGCGGCAGGATGACAGTGCGATTGAAATGGCCCATACTGCGGTTGTGAACTCGGTGGACATGGCGATGACGCGCTTTAACATTAACCCCGGACGGATCTTTCTTGGCGGATTTGGCAGTGGTGGAACCATGGCGTTTCGGGTTGCGATGGAGCGTCCAGAGTTGTTTGCCGGTGTGATGTCGGTCAACGGACCGATGCCCGAGTCGCACTCTCCACTGGCGTGCTGGGAAGAGTGTCGCAATTTACCCGTCTTTCTGACTCAGGGACGAAAGTCCCGATCGTTTGATCAGACAACGCTTTGCCGGCAGTTAAAACTACTGCATGTGGCCGGTTTTGCGTTGACGCTGCGACAGTACCCTGGCGTTGAGTCTCTGTCCGAAAAAGTACTTCAAGACATGAATCGTTGGATCATGGAAGTGGTGAACGCTCCGGCAACCGATTGCCAGCGCCGTGCCAAATAGCCCCTGTGGTGGAAGCATGCCCCGTCGATCTTTCATTCCACCGGGCAATTGAAGTATCTTGTCGCAAATTGGCTTGACAGCAATTCAAAAATTCCTGTACAAGCGGCTTTCCATCTGGCGAACGGAATCGCCGGAGAACGTGCCCATGCTGAAAACAGGTCACCAATGCGACTTGAGACAACCATTGATCCGCATTCTGGTTCGGAGAAAGTTTGCGAGACGATCGCCGCAACCCTTGGTGAATTCCGTAGCCATTGTGATGCCAGTGGTGTCACTATCGAAACGGATATCGAGGATTGCCAGGCGACAGCCGACAGACAGTTTGTGCGCGCGGTGGCGACTGGTTTAATAACCAACGCGCTTGGCGCGATGCCCCGCGGCGGCGAACTGTCGGTCACATTGATCGACACGGCACATCAATGGGAGTTGGAAGTTGCCGATTCCGGCCCCAATCCATCGCGTTTGAGTCAACCGAAACAGGGCGGCGATCCAGACCAAATTCCACATTTGATCGAGTTCCCTGCAACGGAGGCACTTCGCAACGTCATCCGTCTGGCGCATCAAAATCAAGCCAACGTGGAAAGCTTTCTTTGTCCATTGGGTGGGACGGCGTGGGTGATGGTGGTGCCCAAACTGCAATTCGACTCCAAACCGGAAACCCGAGCGGCTTGAACACAGCTGCTTGGGACGGCACGCTGACGCCGACAAGCAAAAAAACTGTCCCCAGAAAACGGGAAAATGAACATGAGCTTCCTCCAACAATTCAAAAACGTGTTTCAGGGCCAACGCTATCGAGGTTTAGCGTTGGGGATGATCTTATTGGCGATTTTGGCTGTGACGCAAGTCAATCAGCTGCAGCCGCAAACGGCCACTTGCGAGCTGTTTCGGGGCAGCCTGAAAAGTTCCGATCTGGAACGCATTCAACTGGCATTGGGGAACGCGGGGCTGAACGATTTTGAAATTGAAAACGGAAAACTCCTGATCCCCAAAGCTCAGCGCGCTCTATATTTGCAGGCCGTTTCGGCGCATAACGCGGTGCCGTCACGGTTGCGGGAACAGGTTGCCGATACTGATTCGATCAGCATGTTCATGTCGCGCTCCCAGCAAAAAATGGTGGCGCGTGAGAAAAAGAAAAAACAGGTGCGCGAGATGGTCATGCGTCTGCCCTTTGTTGAGCAGGTGTGGTTTGAGATGGACATCGCAGAATCGTCCAATGCGTTTGAATCTGCGACTCAAACGGCAGTCATTTCGATTGAACCGGCGGCCAATGTCATTTTGGATGCGACTCAGATCAGTACCGTCAAACGGATGATTCAGGGCGCGATCGCGGGCATTCAGGCGAATCAAATTCAAGTGGTCGATATCCAGTCTGGATACGCGGTTCAAAACGGTTCAGACCAACAAACGGCCGTCGGAATTCAGGGGTTACCGGCTCTCGAACAGCAGAACTACTTTGAGAATCGTATCCGCCGGGCTCTCGAAGGTTTGGAAGGCGTTGATGTCAACGTGAAAGTGGATGTGGTGAAGATTCCTGCCCCCAATGTTTCGCCGGTCAGCATTCCGGAGCCTCAGCCTGCTGCCGCACTTCAGTCAGTGCCGCTGACAAACAGTTATGCGTCGATTTATGAACAAGAAACCGGGACATCCCGGGTTGCGGCCGCCAGTTTCGAAAAACCGCGACCAACTTTTGTAACGCACGTGGCCGTTGACGTGGCCGTACCGCAAAAACTGGTGCAGGATTGGAGTGAAAAACAGCCCGCACAAAATGGTATCGATCCGCAGATCCAACATGCCAATCTACAGGCCGCTTTCGCCCGGGTACGGGGCGAGATCGTCAATCGGGTACAGCCACTGTTGCCGGCATCGACCGCGATGGTGCACGGGCAATCACCAGTCAATGTGCGTTTGATCCGGTCGCCAGTGACCGCACCGTTGACATGGTTGGACCAGGTGAAGCCATTTTTGGTGAAATACTGGCCGTCGATCGCAGTGCTGACGATCGGGGTGCTGTTGATTGGATCGATGACACGCAGTGACCGCCGACGTCAGCAGATGATCGCGGAAGCCGAAGACAGCAGCGCAGACATTCTGTCGATCAATTCTGTCATCGAGGGGCGTAGTGCCGAAGAGCGAGGCGGTGGAGATCACGAATCCGTGACCGGCGAAGCCGAAATGACCGCTCGACGGGAAGCCGAACGCAAGTTGAACCAGATGATCGAACAAGACCCGGGCAATGCCAGAAAAGTGATCGAAAACTGGATCAAGGACGCGGCGTAGAGGCTTCCACCGGGAGCGCCTGTCCGGTTTTTCTGGTAGCAAAGACTTATGAAGAGGTAAAAGTAGACCTCTATCGTCATGAAATTGCGTAGATGTTGGGCGAGTCCCAATCAGCAAAAAAAGTACGCGCGATCATTGTTTGTCAGTTGATTTCAAATAGTGAATTGCGATCGACGCATCTCACCGGGCGGACGTTTTACGAGGACATTAATTGCGTCTGGACTTCTTCTTTTTCTTTTTGTCGCGTTTTTTCTTTTTTGAGCGCTGGAGGTGTTCGGCATTGGTGGCCTGTTGATCGTGTTTGCGGGCTTTGCGATCAGCGTTGGCGTAACCCTCGTCCAGCCGCGCCAGTTGCACCTGTCTAATGTCCAGATAGCGATGCCGCCCTTCAAAGGTCTTGCAGATTACAAAGGGAAGGCAAATTTTTTTGACCTGCAATGCTTCGTAGTCGTCGTAAGGAAGATAAGTAATTTTGACCGGTTGCTCGATGGGCAGCATGGTTGTGTCGAATCCGCACCAGTTGAAGGTCGGAAATTGACTGGAGGTGTGGAGGATCGCCACGTTGTCACCGATTGCCAGGTCCTCGGGATGAAGCGGCCGCGCCACCGATAAATCCTGTTGGTGTGAATCCGAATCGATATTTTCCGGGGAAACGACGCGTTCTTGTTGGTTGTTAGTGTGATGGGGCATATCGGGCGGACAATCTGAATCGCTTCAGGGTTCGCAATTGCCCGGTAAAATTGCCCCGGTAACGATCACTGTAATTGTCGGCACCAAATACGCGAAAAAACTCGCCGTGGTTCCGGTGATCATCTATCATGGTCCTTTCGTAAATGTTTCCTTTCATCACTTACCCACAATTCCAATGCACATTTTACCTAATACCCTAACCGGCCGCGCGGCGCGGTTTTGCTGCTACTGCTGTTCACTGATCCTTGGTTGTGTGTTCATGGGAACGGCAACCGCGCATGCCCAAACCGGTGCGACCACGACAGCAACCACGCCTCCGACCGATTTGACCCAACCACTGATTGGTGAAGATGTCGTTTTTGAGGAACGCGATGGATTGGTGGTTGTGGAGGCCGAGCATTTTTTTGCTCAAACGCAAACGGACAAAAGAGCGTTTCACATTGTTTCGCCGAAGCACACGCCTGTGGTAAAGCCTGACGGTGACCCGGCCCATCTCAGTGACGACAAACAAAACAACGGCAATGCCAGCGGCGGTGCTTACTTGGAGATATTGCCCGACACGCGTCGTACTCACGGGGACAAACTGATCCCGGGAGAGAATTACTCAAACAAACCGGGCAAATTGGCGGTGCTCAGTTACAAGGTCCACTTCAATACGCCCGGCCGGTACTACGTTTGGGTGCGTGCCTACTCGACAGGCAGCGAGGACAATGGACTGCATGTCGGAATCGACGGCACGTGGCCTGAACACGGCCAACGAATGCAGTGGTGCAAGGGAAAGAAGCAGTGGTACTGGGAAAGCAGGCAGCGCACCGCCAAAAAACATTGCGGTGTGCCGCACGAAATTTACCTAGATGTCGAGACCGCAGGGGAACATACGATTTCGTTTTCGATGCGCGAGGACGGATTTGAGTTTGATCGTTGGCTGATGACGAACAATGTCGACTTCCGTCGTCCACAGGATGCAGGGCCGAAAACAAATGTGAAAGTTGGCAAGCTTCCCGGTGCGTTTGCGACCCGCAAAACGACGGCGGTCAAACCGGTTGTCGTAACGGGCGAACTGAAGAAGTGGCACAAGGTAACATTGAATTGCAACGGCCCCGAGACCAGCGAAACGGCCACTCCCAATCCCTTTCGCGACTATCGGTTAAATGCCACGTTCACGCATGCGGAGTCGGGGAAGGTTTATACGGTTCCCGGGTACTACGCCGCTGATGGAGATGCGCGAAATACGTCTGCCGACAGCGGGAATCAGTGGAAGGTGCACTTTGCGGCCGATGAGGTCGGCACATGGAATTGGAGTATTTCATTTCGCACCAGGAAATACATGGCTGTTTCCGAACTGGCCAAAATGGGCAAGAGTGCCGGATTTATGGATGGAGCGACAGGGTCATTTGATATTGGGCCAACCAACAAAACGGGATTGGACCTGCGTGGAAAAGGACGCTTGCAGTACGTCGGACAGCACTACTTGAGGTTCGCAGAAACGGGCGAGTATTTTTTGAAGGTAGGACCCGATGCGCCGGAAAACCTGTTGGCCTATGCCGACTTTGATGGCGATTTCAAAACTGACGGCAAGAAAGACAAACTGGTCAAAACGTGGCAACCCCATGCACAGGACTGGCGGGACGGTGATCCGACCTGGGGATCAAAATCGCAACCACGGGGAAAAGCGCTGATTGGCGGCATCAATTATTTGGCGTCCAAGGGGATGAACTCGATCTCATTTTTGACATTCAACGTGATGGGAGACGATCAAAATGTCTTTCCGTACACCAGCGATAAAGAGTT
Organism: uncultured Pirellulaceae bacterium; assembly: GCA_937967505.1. Lineage (GTDB taxonomy): Bacteria > Planctomycetota > Planctomycetia > Pirellulales > Pirellulaceae > Mariniblastus. Next base: position 50,094 of record CALCJM010000046.1, read on the forward strand.
GGAACGATTTGACGTTTCGAAGCTGGATCAGTGGGAAGCGGTTTTTGAACATGCCCAATCGATGGGGATGTACCTCCACTTCAAGACTCAGGAGGCGGAAAATCAGGGCCTGATGGATGGCGGCGGTGTCGGGAACATCAGGAAGCTGTACTATCGCGAACTGATTGCCAGGTTTGGGCATCACCTGGCACTCAATTGGAATTTGGGTGAGGAGATCGGTGAGTGGGGGCACAATTTGCCGACCGGTGGACAGGATATCTACAACCGCCGCTTAATGGCACAGTACTTCCATGATCACGATCCCTACCATCATCATGTTGTGATTCACAATGGTGTGCCATTTGACGGAATGTTGGGTGACGATTCAAAACTGACGGGCATTTCACTGCAAACCAACAACAAAAAATTTAAGTGGGTTCACCGGGAGGTTGGCAAGTGGCGTCGTCGATCGGTCGAAGCCGGCAAACCGTGGGTTGTTGCTTGCGATGAACCCGGTGATGCGACGCATTCGCTGCTGCCTGATGCGGAAGATCCGAACCACGACAATGCCCGCATCAATGCTTTGTGGGGGACACTGATGGCGGGTGGGGCGGGGGTGGAATGGTATTTTGGATACGCCCATCCCCATTCGGACCTGACATGCCAGGACTGGCGGAGTCGTGACATGATGTGGGACCAGTCGCGGTATGCGGTTGAGTTTTTTACAAAGAACGACATTCCGTTCACAAAAATGACGCCCGATGATTCGATTACGAAAGACGAGCGCGATTTCTGTTTTTACGAACCGGGGCATGTCTATGTTGTGATGCGAAAGCAGGGAGGCGCATTCGAGATCGATTTGCAGGATGGAAATGGAGATTTCTCTGTACGCTGGTTTAATCCGCGCAGCGGAAAATTCTCCGGACAAGCGCAGACCGTTTCCGGCGGCGGGATGGCGAGTGTTGCCGCTCCTGAAACCGATTCAGAGAAGGATTGGGTCGTGCTGATCGAGAAACCCCGGGAGTGAGAAACCGGAAAAATAGACGATTCTGTCATTCGCAATGTCACCAGCCGATTTGACCGGGCCGGTGCCTGCTCTTGAGTGCCGATTTTTTAAAAAACTTTATTAAAACCCGGTTTTTGCCTCAAGTCAGGTGCCATCACCCCAAAATTGCGGTTGCTCTCAGCCACCAAGCTCTGTAATTGTTGTCTCCCGCCGGGTGTCCGGTGGGCGGTCTTCAGATCGCATCTGATGCCCGTGGCCAAGGCGGTTTGGTGGAGCAGCCCGTTGTTCAATCTCAAACGAATTCGATCGCAGATGTACTTTGGTGTACTGGGATTGCTGCTGGTGGTTGCTTTGCTGTCATTTGCGGCCTTCCAAGGAGTTTGGAAGTTCCGCACGCTGACCAAGAACATTCGTGCCAAAGCGGTCGAACTCCCGTTGGCGGCGGATTTGAACCTGAAAATCAGCCAGCTACGTTCGGTCCTGTGGGAAGACCACCAGTTTTGCTCAACGTCAATCGCGTATCAGGCGGGTGAGGAGATGGCGACGGTACCGGTCGATTTTTCTGTGAAATGCGATGCCGTCGAACTGGCCTTGGACAACTATTATCAACAGCTGGTCCAAACGGCACCGGTAACCACATCAGCAGCCACGCAACCCGATTTAGCGTCGCTGGACGGATTGGCCACCTATTCCCGTGAATTGAAATTTGTGGCTACTTTTCGCAAGCGACTGGACAAAATCAAGCGTGATCACAAGGAGGGGGAACGCATCCTCTTCAGTCGTCATGGCTTGGTCAGCACGTTACGGGATGATTTGGAGACGCTTCAGACAAGTGCAGCGGAACTGCCACTGTTCACGCAGCAACGCATGATCGACTTCGCCAAACAGGCCCGCCGCGAATACCATACGGCCAATGGACTGTGTGTGCTTTTTACCATTGCGACTATTATCGTGATCGGGATTTTGATGGCTCGTTTTCGCCGGCGAATCTTCAATCCACTGGAGACGTTATTGGAGGGGTCGCGTCAGGTTGCCGCAGGTAACTACAGCCACCGGATTCATCTGGACAGCAATGACGAAGTCTCCGAATTGGCCGATGCACTCAACGCGATGACCAAAAACTTTCAGATGATTCAGAAAGACCTGAACCGGAAGGTTCAGCAACGCACGCGCGAGGTGATTCGCAGCGAAAAAATGGCCAGCGTTGGCTTCCTGGCGGCGGGTATCGCTCACGAGATCAACAATCCTCTTGCTTCCATCGCCTGGTCTGCCGAGGCACTTGAGATGCGGGTCCATGAGATTCTGCCGTTGAATGATCTGGATCGCTTGGGTGGCGCTGACGGCACTGGTGACACTGATGGCGATGCGAGCGGTGACACAAGCAAAGATGTGCCCCGGTCTTCGGAAGAAATCGCCCAAATGAAAAAGTATCTGGCGATGATTCAGGAAGAGGCCTTTCGCTGCAAAGAGATCACGGCCAGTCTGCTGGATTTCTCCCGGATGGGGGATCCCAAGAAGGCTCCAACCAATATTGCCCAGGTCGTTGGCACGGTCGTTGAAATGCTCAAGCCATTGTCAAAATATCGTGAAAAGAACCTTCACTTTCGCGGCGACTACTCGGTGACCGCGACTGCCAATGCCCAGGAATTGAAACAGGTGGCATTGAATCTGATTACCAACGCGCTCAGCAGCGTTGAGGACGGTGGCACGGTAGAGATCGAACTGACCGCCGAAAACGGTCATGCCGTGCTGCGCGTGACCGACGACGGCTGCGGCATGACGCCGGAAATCAAACAGCACCTGTTCGAGCCATTTTTTACCCGCCGGCGCGACGGGCAGGGGACAGGTCTCGGACTGTCGATCAGCTATCAAATCATCCAGGAACATGGAGGCGACATTGAACCCTCCAGCACGGGCCCCGGTGAGGGCTCAACCTTTGTCGTCAGACTCCCTTTGTTAAATCAAAACGAGCATTCGCATGAAGAAAAATCAGCGGCCTAGTGGCACTGACAGTTCAAAACACAAATCACTACGCATTTTGTTTGCGGACGATGAGCTTCATCTTCAGGAGTTGATTGCGGCGGAGGTTCCGCGCATGGGCCATCAGGTGATCGTTTGTGCCGACGGCAAGGCAGCCGTTGCGGAACTTGAGAAAAATTCGTTCGACTGCCTGCTGGTTGATCTGGACATGCCGGGACTCAACGGGATCGACGTCATCGCCAAAGCGAAATCGATTGCGCCGACGATAGAGGCCATTGTGCTGACCGGCAAAGGGTCCACCGAGAGCGCGATCGCAGCGTTGCGATTGGGTGCCTTTGATTACCTAGTCAAACCGTGTCGATTGGTTGAACTGAAGTCGTTGCTACAGAAGGTGGCGACCCGACTGGAATTGAACAACCGAATCTATGCACTTGAACGCCAGTTGAAGGTTCATCAGGGAACGCCCAAAATGGTGGGGCGCGATCGCAGCATGCAACGCGTCCGGGCACTGTTGGAGAAAGTCGCCCCGACCAATTCCACTGTCCTGATCCACGGTGAAACGGGAACCGGGAAAGAACTGGCCGCACGAATGGTGCATGACCTGAGCATGCGTCACGATCAGAATTTTGTGGCCGTCAATTGCGGCGCCCTGCCCGAGAATCTGATCGAAAGCGAACTGTTCGGTCACCGGCGAGGTGCGTTTACTGGTGCCGACGAACACCGTAAAGGAATGTTTGAAGTCGCCGATGGTGGAACGCTGTTTCTGGACGAGGTGGCAGAACTCCCCAAGGCAACTCAGGCGTCATTGTTACGAGTGCTGGAAAGTGGCGAAGTCAAACGTGTGGGCGACAGTGAGCCTTTCAAGGTTGATGTGAGGATTGTGTGCGCCACGCACCGCAGTCTGGAAGAGATGGTCGCCGCCGGTGATTTCCGGCAGGACCTGATGTATCGCATCAACACATTTGTTGTGGATTTGCCGGTTCTGCGCGATCGGGTGGATGATATTCCCGAACTGGCGCTGCACTTGTTGAAACGCTATCGCCCGGAGGTCAAATCGGTCGGTCAGGCCTTTGACGGTTTGGCGATCAAGCTGCTCCAGTCGTACCAATGGCCGGGAAACATTCGGGAGTTGGCTAATGTTGTCGAACATGCCTGCATTCTAAACGATGCGTTGCCAATCACCGGTGCGTGTTTTCCGGACAGTTTGGGCAACAGCCGTCCGCATACCATCCCCATTCGCAGTGTCGGCAAGTCACTTCGTGAGCTGGAGATGGAAACCATTTACGCGACCCTCGAGCAGTTGGGCGGGAATAAAACGGCGACTGCGGAGCAGTTGGGCATCAGCCTGAAGACGTTATACAACAAACTTAATAGTGATCTCGAGCGCAAAGCGGGCTGATTGGCCAACGGGGGGCTTTCGTCCAGTGGCGACGTATGGGCCTAGTGGCCATCGTGATGCCGCGCGCGTGCCGGCGATCGTTGTCAGTTGTTGTCAAGCTTTCTCAATTGCCAGCTACGATGCTGGCAGAACACGTCTGCGAGACAATCTTGAGTCAAATACAAGATTCTTCTACTCTCCGGCCAAATCCACACACGCGGCCGCGCACCTGTTCGTTGCCGCTCTCTAGCATGATGCGAGAAAAACTATGGGACGGACCCTCTCCAAAAAGCAACTTGGTTTATCCAATCGCCCTAACGCATTGCTGAACCGGACGTTTGTGTCGGTGAGCGCGTGCCTGACGGCCGGGTGTCTGACAGTCGCGCTGGCGGGCTGTTCCCAAATTGGTTCCCGGCAAGCGCTTGATCAGCGTAGACTTCCCTTCAGTGTTTCTGCCGACGGTTCGGCGCTCAAGGAGATTGACTCTGATACCAATCGAATCGAGCAACTGCGCGATTCGATTGACGGACGTATCCCGGGCAATCCAGTGCGTGAGCAATCGCGTACGGTCCAAGCAGTGAAAACGCGTCCGCCAAAACTGAGTGCGTTGCCAAAAATGACACTGTACGCCCAGCCCGTCGTTACCGCCGATTCGAATGCCTCACAAGTTTCGTGGGAACAGGACGCTCAACCTGTTGGAGCGGGTGGAGCAAACGGCGCAGGTGGAGCAGGCGGCGAGGATAGTGCAGACGGTGCTCAATCTGCGTTTAATCCGTCTGCGGCAGATCCATCCGCGTTCGACCCATCGGCGGAACCACCAACGCAAATTTTTGAACAACCGGTTCAACCCACCAGCACCATGGCAGCCCAATCCCCACGCGTCGCCAACAGTCGCGCGCTGACTCCGATACTGTTCAATCCTGAACCGCTTCCAACGAGAGAAGCGGTTGCCGAGAGTCCGCGTACGCAACTGAATCGCGCAACCGACGCAGACACCGCAGCGCTTGAACCAGCGCCCCTTCAGCCCTCCACGATGGATTTTGTCCCTGCCACCACATCAGCTACTTCAACCACATCCGAATCCCCACCCGCGCCGGCTCCTCCCACCGAGCCTCTGTTGGTGGTGGACGACCACAGCTCGATTATTCCTCTGGCCGAAACCGAAGAGTCATTTCAGCCTGCCGAGGGGACTGATTTTTCAGCGGCAACCTTCCGCGCAGGCGACTCAAGCGGCGGGGAAGACGACATCGAATCGGTGCCTTCGAAACTCCCAGAAGTTTCGCCATTTCCGCCGGTTCCGGAGATGCAGACAGCCCAAGCCGTTGATGTGACACCGCCTGTTGTGTCATCGGAAGCGTTTGCCGCAGATGCGGTTGTGACAAAGACCCTAGCGCAATCTCCCGTGAACCCCGGGCCGGGCCAACCACGGGTTGACGAAACACTGGGCAGTCAGGAAACCGGACAGTCAACCTCGGTCAATCGTGGCGTTGTGGAATCGGACATCGAATTGCCAGGAGTTGTTGGCAATTTGGAACAGACATCGGCCATCACGGTTGACACCAACCTGACGCACGATTGGAAAACACATCCGGAACCTGTCCGGGACCCCGTGCCGGAGCTGGCAGAGGAATCGGTCGAATCGACCACCATCGAAGCGCCGATAGTTGAAACCGATTGGATTGCGGAGGCGGCTACCGCATTGCCGGCTACCGATGTCGCCCCTGAAATGGCTGTTTCCACCCTTGAATCAACCGCCCTAGAGCCATCATCATCAAGCCGGAGCCTGCCGGAACTCGATCCTCCAGTCAGCGATGCGATCCCCGCGACACTTCCAATCGTCAAACTGAATCAGGTTGCGGAATCCGACTTCGAGCCTCTGCCTGAGCAGATAAAACGTTGTCCCCATTGCAATCATGAAAACTGCTCGGGATGCAGTTTGCCGGATGCCGCACAATTCGCGGGCCACATTCCGGACTTCGATCCCGGTCGCAGCGTAACTCCCACGCCTGTCGCGGTGGCTTCGTTGCCCAATGTGGATCTAATCAAGAAGAATTTCGCCAATGTTGAATTTTCTCCGACGGACCTTCCACTACCATCGGGGGCACCGACTGAAGAACCACCCTCCCGTAATATCGTGGCATCCTTTGATGCTTCCGAGGGCCAGTTTCGCACGGCCAGTTTTGATGAGGGGGAAGATCAGCGCGAGGATGGCACCGACGTGCCTGCGGTTGGTGTTGAGGCATTGATGAAGCTCAATGCGGTCACCTGGCAGTCACGATTGGCCCAGACCGTTGACCTGGTCAAGCAGCAACTGGTCGATCATAATATCGACTCAGATACCCGCACCAGCCTTGAGGTGAACCTGCGGCTATTGGACGTACTGGGCCGTCAGATGGATGACATCGTCGAAAACCAGCAGCAGTTCTCACCGTCGGAGAACCAATACTGGCAGGATCAACTGGAAGCAATCACATCAATGTTAAAAATTGCGGACCCGCAAGATGCCCGCGCCAACGAACTGCTGCGGCACCACACGGCTCACGAGACACTGGCTCATTTGAGAAACGCGGTTGCGCATCTGGAGTCGCTGGCGAACCTGCGAGTGGTTTCCGGAGAGTTCTGTACCGAAGTATCCGGCTATGGACAGTTCCAGCCGTTTACGTCCAACGTGTTCCCTACTGGCCAAAAGGTATTGGTCTACTGTGAGATCGAAAACTTCAATTCAGATCCGCACGAATCGGATTCAGGCGTCACTTATCGAACGCGCCTGCGCGGAAGTTATGCGATCTATGATTCGTCAGGACACGCCGTCCAGCAGGCCGAATTCCCGACCTTGGAGGATGTCGCGCGGAAGCGTCGGCGTGATTTTTACATGCATTTGCCAATCACGATTGGTGATCTCGCTGCGGGGCGTTACGAACTTCATTTGTTGGTCGAGGATCTGGGAGGAAACAAAACGGCGTCTTTGACACCGCCGTTGGAGTTTATTGTGGAAGCATTCGACGAACGGCCTGTCGCTCGACAGGCCCGGCGAAACTGAGGCGGGATTGACGGTTTGCGGCTTTCGCCTCTTACGGGTAAATTAGCGGCTTAGCCCTGTCATTGTCGTTCTAACCGTCTTACTCCGTTTCATGCAGCTTGCCAAACTTCTGGAAAAAGGATTCGCCGCGTCGGCGCGTCAACGAGGATTTGAGCTGGCCCGAACGGCGGACATTATTCTTGGTGGGTTTGACGGCCAGAAAGTCATTGTCTCTATCGACAGTGAGGATGACTCTGAGTTGTTGATCATGCGGCGAAAGCCAAATCGCCGAATTTTCATCAATTGCCCTTGCCGGGAGTTTTCGGCCAGCAACGCCTGTTCTCATCTTTGGTCGGTGATTCTGACGATCGATCAACAGCAGCGCCGCGACCTAGCAAAATTTATGTTGGAGTCTTTTGGCGTCAAGCCACCGAAGGACTGGAGAAACGTAATCCACAAAATTCAAAAGACGCAGGAGGCTCAACAGTTCCGGCGTCCAACTGCACCGATCAAGAAAAAACGTAGCTCGCGCGAAATTGTCTACGTTATTGAAACCGAAAAACCGGTGGTGCGTGGCCAAACGGGTTTCAGTCTCTCCGTGATGACCGGCCAGCGGCGCGCTGATGGAGGCTGGCATGCGCTGCGCAAACTAAAAGTGAACAGAGAATTGATCGGAGGCCTGGTTGATCCGGTCGATCAACAGGCGCTCAAGTTTCTGCGTGGGGCCAGCGATTTTTTTGAAGAGGTCGATACCAACGAGTTCGAATTGGAACGGAACTGGGATCCCGATCTCATTGCCTCCCTGATACAGTCGAAGCGATTTTGCTGGGCGCGATGGCTTCGAACCAAAGAGGGGTCAATCCATCCAATCTCCCGTGGAGGGTTCGCCACTCCCGGTGAAATAGGCGTGGAACTGACAGAGACAGACGGTGCGGGCAGCCCGGCGACGTTTGCCGCATTTGTGAAACTGGCAACGCCCGTGGCCCCTGCAGACCCCTCGGCCCTCGCATCGCAGGAGGCAGTGGAGGAAGTGTTGGACAACCAGTCGATCCAGGCGCTGTCGCGCGACGGCATCGTACTGGCCAACGATTCCATCTACATTGTCAAAAACCCGGAGGCGGTTGCGGTCTGGTATGGATGTCGCGAGAATCCGGACGCCGAGGTCTCCAGCCAGGAGCGCGAGAGTTTTTTGGAGAAACTGTCTACGCTTGGCGGGATCGTCGATGTGCGTCTGCCGGCCAGTTGGGAGGTCACGGAACAGACCGCGATCGTGCCGCGTGGTGAACTGAGACTGAAGAAGAACGACTATCAGAAAGACTTCTACGCCGAATTGTTCATCACCTATGACCAAATCAAATACCACTTCTCCGATCAGCGTCTGAACACCTACGACGCTGCAACCAAACGCTGGTTCCGCCGCAACAAAGAAGCGGAATCCAGGCTGATTGAGGCGATTGAGGAACTGCCGGTTGAATTTACGCGCGGAGATGCCTTGGTTTCATGGGATCTTAAATTTCCCGAGGGCCAGTTGCTGGACGTGATCAAGTACCTCGCGGATCAAAATTGGCGGGTGTTGTTGGAAGGCCTGCCCATTCGCACGCCCTCGCGCGTTGCCATCGTGGTTGAATCGGGACAGGACTGGTTCGATGTTTCCACCGAACTGGAATTCGATGGGCAGTCGATCGCGCTTCCGGAATTGCTGACCGCACTCAAACAGAAACAGCACTTTATCAAACTGGCCGATGGCTCGCGTGGGCAATTGCCTGACGAGATCATCGCGCGGTACGCCAGTCTGTCCAGCCTTGGCCGTCAGGTTGACGGAGTTCTGCGTTTTCAAAACACCCAGGCCGCTATGCTCGATGCGATGCTTGATGCACAAGAGTACGTCAGCTTCGACGAACAATTTCTCAAGGTCCGTAAACGGCTGGACTCGTTTAAAGGTGTCAAACCCAAAACACCGCCCAAGACGTTTGTCGGTACCTTGCGCGAATATCAGCGAGAGGGCTTGGGCTGGCTGCATTTCCTCTGTGAATACGGTTTTGGTGGCTGTCTGGCCGATGATATGGGGCTGGGAAAAACCGTTCAGGTGCTGGGAATGC